>CAYODE010000048.1:0-21030 GCA_964402685.1 uncultured Aestuariivita sp.
AAAAACGCCGTGGTGAACTGGGATCCGGTCGATATGACCGTTCTGGCCAATGAACAGGTGATCGACGGAAAAGGCTGGAGGTCTGGCGCTGAAGTGGAGCGTCGCGAACTGACCCAGTGGTTCTTCAAAATCTCGGACATGGCCGAAGAGCTTTTGGATGCGATTGATGGGCTGGATGATTGGCCTGCCAAGGTCAAGCTGATGCAAGCCAACTGGATCGGTAAGTCACGAGGGATCGAGGTGCCGTTCCAACGGTCAGACGCCGCCGATCCCATTGTCTGTTATTCGACCCGACCCGACACTCTGCGCGGTGCCACGTTCCTGGCCATCTCGCCTGACCATCCGTTGAGCCGTACGCTGGCAGACGGCCGTCCTGACATTGCGGATTTTATCGCAGAATGCCGCAAAATGGACACGACCGAAGCCGCGATGGAAAAGGCGGAAAAGAAAGGTCTGGATACGGGCATTCGTGTCAAACATCCGATCTGGCCAGACCGTGAATTGCCGGTGTGGGTCGGGAACTTTGTTCTGATGGAATACGGCACCGGTGCGATTTACGGGTGCCCAGCGCACGATCAAAGAGACCTTGATTTTGCACGAAAATACGAACTGCCGGTCGTACACGCGTTTTACATGCCTGGTGATCAAACAGAGGTGACGACCGAAGCGTTGGTCCCGGCCAAAACCGAAAAAGTTACTTATGTTGATCACTTTACAGGAATCGGCGACGCAACCAGTCAGGAAGGTATCGACGCCAGCATCGACTGGATGGAGAAAAAGGATCTGGGTACCGGGCAGGTAAAGTACCGTCTACGCGACTGGGGCTTGTCACGTCAGCGCTACTGGGGGTGCCCGATCCCTGTTGTCCATTGCGATAAATGTGGCGTGGTGCCGGAAAAGAAAGAACACCTGCCTGTTGCATTGCCTTATGACGAGGATGGCACGCCGATCGATTTCTCGATTCCTGGCAATCCGCTGGATCGCCACCCGAGCTGGCGCAATTGCACTTGTCCGGCATGTGGTGGACCAGCGCTGCGCGAAACCGATACAATGGACACGTTTGTGGACAGCTCGTGGTATTTCGCGCGGTTTACAGCGCCGGATGCGGAAACACCGACACGCATGGAAGATGCCGCATATTGGATGAACGTCGATCAATATATCGGCGGGATCGAACACGCCATTCTGCACCTGCTTTATTCGCGTTTCTTTGCGCGCGCGATGAACATTACGGGGCATCTGCCAAAATCCGCATCCGAGCCGTTTGATGCGCTGTTCACACAAGGCATGGTGACCCATGCGATCTATCAGACCAAGGACGACAAAGGGCGTCCTGTCTATCACCTGCCCGAGGACGTGGATCTGGAAACAAAGACGGTTAAAGCCACCGGCGAGGCGATTCAAATCGTTCCTTCGGCAAAGATGTCCAAATCCAAGAAGAACGTGGTCGATCCGGTTAACATCATTGAGCAGTATGGCGCAGACACGGCCCGTTGGTTTGTTCTGAGCGATTCACCGCCCGAGCGCGATGTCGAATGGACCGCCGCAGGAGCGGAAGCCGCGTATAAGCACCTCGCAAGGGTCTGGTCGCTGTGCGACAAGATCGGCGAAATGGTGCCGGACACCCCAGGTCAGGGCGATGAAGATTTGTTGCGTGCCATGCACAAGACGATCTTTGAGGTGACCCAAGGCATTGAGAGCTTTGGCTTCAACGCAGCCATTGCCAAGCTTTATGCCTTCACCAACACGCTGGCAAAATCCACCGCCGGTCATGCTGTCAAGCGGGAAGCGATCATGACGTTGGCCCAACTTATGGCGCCAATGACACCACATCTGGCCGAGGATATCTGGGCGCATCAAGGCGGTGATGGCCTGCTTGTGAACGCGTCATGGCCGCAGGCGGACGAAAAGTTTTTGGTCGAAGATACTGTGACGATGCCAATCCAAGTAAACGGGAAGCGTCGTGGCGAAATCGAAGTCGCGAAAGATCTGCCAAAGGATGAGGTTGAAAAAGCCGCCCTTTCGGTTGAGGCTGTGCAAAGGGCGCTGGATGGAGCTGCTCCAAAGAAAGTTATTGTTGTCCCAGGCCGCATCGTGAATGTCGTTGTATAATCGCCGTACCCTGCTGATCCTGCCATTTGCGCTGGCCGCGTGCGGCTTTACCCCGGTGTATGCACCGGGCGGAACGGCTGCGGCCTTGAGGGGTCAGGTGACGGTGCAGGACCCTGTAGATCGTGAGGGCTTTCTATTGGTGCAAGAGCTTGAAACACGGCTTGGTCGTGGTTCGGGCAAATATGGCTTGGCCTTTCAAATAGCACTATCGGAACCAGGCTTGGGCCTGACGCCTACAGGGGATACCAGCCGGTTTAATCTGGTTGGCACAGTTAACTATCAGCTGTTCGATTTCGCGACCCAGGAAGTGATCTTTCAAAACTCGACCAGTAATTTCACAGGTTATTCTGCCACGGGCGACACGGTTGAAACCCTTGCCGCGCAACGTGATGCGCGCGAACGCCTGATGGTGATCCTCGCAGACCAGATCACAGCCGAGCTTTATGCACAGGTAAAACTGCCGCCGCAATGAAGCTTTCTGCCCGCGACGCCGCAAGTTACTTCCGCAAGCCTGATCTCGAAAAGGCCGGACTTCTGATTTATGGCGGGGATCCGATGCGCATCGCACTGCGACGTGCCGAGGTGATCAAAGCGCTAATCGGAGAGAATGGCGAAGACGAGATGCGTTTGACGCGGATGCCTGCATCCGACTTGCGCAAAGATGCCGCCCCTCTGGTGGACGCAATCAAAGCTATCGGTTTTTTTCCCGGTCCACGGGTGGCCTTCGTAGAGGATGCAAACGATCAAGCTCTCGCCGCAATCGAGGCGGCACTGCAAAATTGGCAACCGGGTGATGCCAGTGTGATTGTGACGGCCGGTGCTTTGAAACCTACGTCAAAATTGCGCAAACTGTTCGAAGGACATTCGCATGCTTATGCAGTGGGGATCTATGACGATCCGCCCAGCCGGGAAGAGATCGAGCGTATGCTGGCAGACGCGGACCTGCGCGATATTCCACGCGACAGCATGACGTTGCTAACCGATTACTCACGCCAATTGGGGCCGGGTGATTTCCGCCAGTTGCTTGAGAAAATCGCGCTCTTTAAGCGTGGTGACGGGGAACCGTTGTCGGTCGAAGACATAGAAGCGTGTGCACCGGCTTCGACCGAAGCTGCCCTTGATGACCTTCTCAACATCGTGGCTGATGCCCGTGTGGGAGAGATCGGACCGTTGCTGCGTAAACTGCAGGCCCAAGGTACAAACGCGGTGTCTTTGTGCATCGGCACGATGCGCCACTTCCGCACCCTTCACGCAGTCGCCAGCGATCCTGGTGGTCCAGGTGCCGGGATTGGACGGGTTCGACCGCCCGTTTTTGGACCCCGTCGCGACCGGGTTCTTCGGCAGGCCCAAGGGTGGGGTATGCACAAACTGGAAGACGCTTTGGTTCTGATAACGGATACCGATCTGCAGCTGCGATTTGCGGGACAAACGGCGCCTGCCATGGCCTTGACCGAACGCATGCTAATCCGACTGGCGATGCTGGGACGGAAACGCTAAGTACCCGTCAAAGCAAGAGGGGAATTCATGTATACAGTTGTTGGTCGGGTGCGCAGTCGCGCCTTTCGCGTCATGTGGGCTTTGGAAGAGTTGGGCGTAGAGTACACACATGTCGATGTCGGCCCTGCCAGCGACGAGGCCAAAGAGTTCCATCCATCTGGCAAAATCCCGGTGATGACGGTCGGAGACGATGTGCTGACAGATTCCGTGGCGATCATGTCTTATCTCGCCGACAAGCACGGGGGTCTGGGAGCCACCGCAGGCACGGTAAAGCGCGCACGGCTGGACGCAATGCTGCATTACCTGAACGAGGATTTGGATGCGCTTTTATGGCAGATCGCCAAACACACGTTCCTGTTGCCCGAAGACAAACGTGTACCGGATGTCATCCCGGTGACTAAGGAAGAGGTCGGCCGGAACCTCGATGGTCTGGCAGATCGCATGCAAGGCGACTGGCTGATGGGCGATGAGTTTACCATTGCCGACATTCTGGCAGTGCATTGCCTGGGTTGGGCTTTTGGGCTGGAGATTCCTGTGACAAATGAAAAAGTCAAAGACTACGGCAAACGCGCCCGGGCACGTGCAGGGTTCAGGCAAGCCGGTCAGAGATAGCCCGCCCTGCCCACGCGCCAGTGGCAAAACAGGCGGTGAGAAGATAGCCGCCTGTCGGGGCTTCCCAATCCAACATCTCACCAACGCAATAGACGTTTGGCAGAGCGCGCAGCATCAGGTTGTCGTCAAGCGCCGAGAATGGCACACCGCCCGCTGTAGAGATGGCGCCGTCAATATCACCCAAGCCCTTGTGCGGAACCGGCAGCGATTTGATCAGTCGTGCAAGATCGCCCGTGTCTGCAGGCAAAGGACGCCCGAACTCGTTCAAAAGAGCTGTGCGGATCTTGCCGAGTTTGAGATGCTTTCGCAGGTGATTTGACAAACTCGCCTTGCCGCGAGGCGTGTTCAAACGTTGCGCAACCTGCCTTTCCGTTAGATCCGGCATAAGATCGATGGTAAGCGGCGCACCATTGCGGATGGCTTTGCTGAGCATGTATATCCCGCCGCCTTCCAAACCTTGGGTCGAAATCACAGCCTCCCCCCGGTTGATCTGCGATCCAGCGCAAAACGCGACCGCCTTGACCGGTTCGCCCATCAACGGGGCCATGTGATCCGACCACGTGATGCGAAGCCCGACATTGGACGGTTGAAAAGGGGCAAGAGTGACACCTTTGTCAGTCAAAAGCCCTGCCCAAGCACCATCTGATCCCAAACGGCTCCAATTGGCGCCACCCAAGGCAAGAACAGTTGCCCTTGGAGTGATCAGTTGGGGTCCCTCCGGCGTGTCAAAAGCCAGCGCCTCCCCCTGCCAACCTGTCCAGCGCCATCGCGTACGGGTTTCCACACCCATGTCCGCCAGCAAGGCCAACCATGCCCGCAATAAAGGCGATGCTTTCATGACATCTGGGAACACGCGCCCAGTTGAGCCGGTAAACAAGCTTTGCCCCAACCCTTTGGCCCAGGACATGACGTCGGTTGGACCAAATGCTTCGATCATAGAGCGTAGCGCGGGGACAGCTTCGTCATACGCGTCAAGGAATGCGTCGACATCTTCGTCTTTGGTCATGTTAAGACCAGACTTTCCGGCCATCAGGAACTTGCGACCAAGGGATGGTTTGGCATCGACGACCAAAACAGACAGTCCAGCGCGGGCCATCTGTTCTGCCGCCATCAGACCCGCCGGTCCGCCGCCGATCACCAAACAGGTCGTATCGCTGTCTGCAGCAGGATATCGCGATGTGCGCTCAGATCGAATTGCTATGCCCTACCCTCTTGAAACATCGCATATCGGCGTCACGTTCTTGCACTGATGTCAGAACACACACAAGAGACAGACCCGACCTGCCCTTTGTGCGGTCGACCAATTCCTCCAGATGCGCCGCAAAGCTTGCATCACCTAATCCCCAAGCTGAAAGGAGGCAAAGGCGGGCCGACCGTGCTGTTGCATCACATCTGTCATCGGGAAATCCACGCCACGTTGTCTGAGGCGGAGCTCGCACGCTCCTACAACACGATCGAAGCCCTTCGCACGCATCCACGGCTGACGAAGTTCATCGCTTGGGTGTCCAAGCGCCCGCCCGGGTTTCAATCCAAAATTCCAGGAAAACGACGCGTGCGTTGAGCCGGATCAAGGCGCATTCCCTCATCATGTGCTGATCTGATCGTGTGAGAGAAAGGGAGCATTGAGATGACATTAGAGTATTCGGAATTCCCCGACGATAAGGTAGTTGAATTGCGCCTTGATGGGCGGGTCACTCGGGAAGACTACGATGGATGCATCAACAAGCTGCAGAATTTCATCGACACCCACGGCACGGTGAAATTGGTTGAGATCGTCGACAGCTTTACCGGGTTTGATCCATCGACCATCTGGGAGGGTCTCAAATTCGACTTTCGCAATATCAAACATATCAGCCATGTGGCCGTCGTGTCGGATATCGGCTGGATCAGCCCAGCCAGCAAAGCGGCCGGCGCGCTGATCTCTACTCAATTGCGCACGTTCGATATGGAACACCTTGAAGAGGCGCGGACCTGGGTGCGGAATGTATGACAGCTGATGGTTGCAGACTTAGCCCTGGCACATGGCCTTGATGCCTGCCGCAATATCAGGCTTTGCAGCCAGTGTGTCAGCGGAGAGATTCTGCACCGTCTCCATCAGAGCATCTGTTTCAACGATCCTGTCGATCAAGCCAAACCGAAGGGCCTCTTCCGCCATCAGTTTCTGACCACCCATCAGGATCAATTTGGCTCGCGCCGGGCCCACAAGATCGCGCAGTCGACCGGGATCCGAGGGTTGTGGGAGGAACCCGAGTTTCATGACTGGGTAAAAGAACTTGGCCGACGGAACGGCAATTCGCAAATCACAGGCAAGGGCCATGCCCATTGCGCCGCCCGCGAGCGTCCCGTTGAGTGCTGCAATCGTCAGCCCCGGTAACGCTGCAATGTTCCCCGACAGCCGTTCCCAGACATCCGAGACAGCCAAACCGGCGCGGGCCTCGTCCAGATCAGCTCCGGCGGAAAACACTTTGCCTTCCCCTATCAGCACAAAGACACGTGCAGTCTGCGCTGCCTCTGCAATATCAGCCAGTTCCGACAGCATCGCGTGGGTCAGAGAATTGGCCTTATGCGGTCGGTTGATGCGCGCAACCCACAGATCGCCGTCCTTAGTTAACTCGATCATATCAGGCCAACCTTTGCGCGGATGCCTTCGTCGCGCAGTGAAATCTCCTCACCAATATAGGCTTCAGCCTCTGGTCCACACATCCACAACAGCGCCTTGGCGGGCCAATCGGCCGGGATGTGATCTGACCAATCCAATTGGCTCACAGGATTGATTCCAGACGCCTTAATTTCCTTTTGCATCTGCGTGGCCACAGTCCCGGGGGAAAGGCCCATCGCACGGATCCCATTGGAACGCTCTTCTTTATCCAGGCAACGGGTCAGCATCGCCGCACCCGCCTTGGACGCGCAGTAATGGCTCCACGCTTCGACAGGTCCGTGGGCGGCGCCTGAACTGATCGTCAAGATCGTGCCGCCACCCGCTTTGCGCATGATCGGCAACGCGGCATGCATACCGAAGAAAACGCCTTTGAGATTGATGTCAATCACGTGGCCCCAGGCTTCGGGATCGGCGGAGCCCAAATGCGAAATTGGTTCCACCGCGCCGGCATTGTTGATCAGCACGTTCAATCCTCCGAACGTGGTGACGCACGCATCGACCGCACCGGCGACATCGTGTTGTTGGCTGACATCGCCTGCGATAGCCAAAGCGGTTTCGCCGATTTCGTCGACCAGGCTATCGAGGCTCGCTGCGCTGCGCGCCATGAGGCCTACATTGGCGCCCGCATTGGCAAAGACGCGGGCTGCTTCGGCCCCGATGCCACGGCTGGCCCCAGTGATCAGAACCGTTTTTCCCTGAACTGACATATTTCGTTCCTATCCTGTGCGTTGTGGCTGACCTAATCCGCATCGTCACAAAAGGTCCACCCCTTCGCCCTTGACCTGCCACGTTGAAGGCAAGACCATACGACCTGAGTCCAAAGGAGAGGGTCATCGAATGAGTTTCGGTTTCACACGCGGGTCCACCGCGATTTTGTTGTGCGCCTTCGGAGCCAGCGCAGCGCATGCCGACCTGACAGCACAAGATGTGTGGTCAGATTGGAAGGCCTATCTGGAAGGCACGGGTTACGAGCTGTCGGCGACAGAGGACATGTCAGGCGATACGCTGAACGTCAGCGAGGTCGCGCTGACTATGGAAATTCCAGACGAAGACGTGATGATCGAGGTCAGCTTAGGCGATCTGACCTTTACCGAAAACGGCGATGGAACTGTTGGTATTTCCGTGCCCGGCACGATGCCGATCAACGTTTCAGGAACCGACGAAGCAGGCGATGCTTTTGAGGCAGTCGTGAATTTCACACAAACCGGTTTTGCAATGGTCGCCGCTGGTGACCCAAGTGATCTGACATACAATTACACCGCATCGACGATGGGCTTTAATCTGGGTGATGTCACAGTCAATGGGACGTCGCCTGGGCCTGATTTTGCGAAGGTCGATGTTGCAATGAACAATGTGATCGGCAGCACGCGGGCAACAGGCGACGAATTGCGCAGCTATAGCCAGAACATGCAGGTTAGTGACGTAAACTATGACCTCGCCATCAACGATCCCGAAGACGGCGGCGTTCTTACTTGGTCCGGCAGGTCTGCGGGCCTAGAGCTGGAAAGCGTGACGGATCTGCCGCCCGAACTCGACACCGAAAACATGGCGGCCATGATTGAAGCTGGCTTCGCAGTCGACGGCAATTTTGGGTTCGGAGCAGGGTCGAGTAATCTAAACTTCCAAGACGATGGAGAAACCTTCAGCTATGAAAGCTCATCGGACGGCGGCGCGTTTGGGTTTATGATCGGCACCGGCGGGTTCGGGTATGAGATCAACCAAGGCAACGTGTCGATCAACTTGGCCGGGTCTGAGTTTCCGTTGCCGATTTCGGTCACTTTTGCCGAACTGGTCTTTGACATGCTGATCCCAGTGATGGCTAACGACGAACCGCAAGACTTCGACCTGGTCATCGGTATGAGCGATTTCACCATCTCGGATCTGATCTGGGGTATTTTTGATCCCACGGGGCAGCTCCCACGCGATCCAGCAACCCTATTAGTATCTTTGAATGGCAAGGCCAAACTGCTCGCCAACATCATGGACCCGGAAGTTGCGGCAGAAATGGAGAGCGGCCCGCCACCGGCAGAGCTTGAAGCGCTCACAGTTGAAGAGCTTGAGTTGACCGCCGCCGGGGCCAGTGTAACCGGATCGGGCGATTTTACCTTCGATAACACGGATCTGACCACCTTTGATGGTATGCCGCGCCCTACAGGCATTTTGAATTTGCAGCTAGAAGGCGGCAATGGCCTGCTGGACAAGCTTGTCGCAATGGGCCTGTTGCCAGCGGAGGAAGCAGGCGGTGTGCGCATGATGATGGGGCTTTTTGCACGACCCGGGGACGGGCCTGATACGCTGACCTCGACCCTCGAGATCAATGAAGAAGGCCATATTCTGGCGAACGGCCAGCGCATTCAATAACGAAAACGCGAAACGATTGTCGGGCCGCCTCTTGGGCGGCCCGGTTCTTTTTTGCAAGGCGACCTTGCACCCCGCACGGGCCAAGGCTACCTCCCAATGCAGCACGTGAAAGACCCGGAGAATTGAATGACGCATCGCTTGCCTGACATCACCCACGCGCTTTTGGACGCGGCTCGCAAGGCCGGCGCAGATGCCGCGGACGCGATGGCGGTGCAGGACACGTCGGTCCATATCGATGTCCGCGAGGGCGATCTGGAGCAAGCCGAACGATCTGAAGGGATCGATATTGGATTGCGCGTCTTCATTGGCAAGCAACAAGCAAATGTCTCGGCCTCTGATGTCAGCGCGGCAACACTCCAGACGATGGCAGAGCGCGCAGTTGCGATGGCACGCGAGGCGCCCGAAGATCCTTATCTGGGTCTGGCCCATCCTGAGCAATTGGCGACCTCGTGGGATATCGAAACGTTGGAACTTCGCGATCCCAGTGCAGAACCGGGCCCAGCCACTTTGCAGGCAGATGCCTTAGAAGCCGAGGCGGCTGCCCGCGCCGTTCCCGGCGTAAGCCAAGTGTCATCGGCGAGCGCGGCCTATGGCGCAAGCGAAGTTCACCTGGCCGCGACCAATGGGTTTTCTGGCGGGTATGAACGCACCAGCCGTTCCATTTCCTGCGTTGCGATTTCCGGTAGCGGAACCGGAATGGAACGCGATTACGATGGCGACATGCGCATTTTTCAATCCGATTTGCGCGATGCAGCAGAGATTGGGCGTATTGCAGGCGAACGTGCCGTTGCAGTGCAAGGCGCGCGCAAACCCCAGACCGGAACCTATGATGTGATCTTTGACGAGCGCATCTCTTCCAGCCTGATCGGTCACGTACTGGCCGCCGTCAATGGCAGCGCGATCGCGCGCGGCTCATCGTGGCTGCGGGACGCAATGGGTGAACAGATTCTGCCGGACGCGCTGTCGCTTGTTGAAGATCCTCACAGGCCGCGCGTGACCGGCACCCGACCCTTTGACGCCGAAGGATTGGCCACGTCGAAGAGAGACATCGTCAAAGATGGCATTTTACAGAGCTGGACTTTGGATCTGGCCACAGCGCGAAAACTGAATCTGGCCTCAACCGGCAATGCAGCACGCTCGACCTCTGGCCCGCCGTCTCCCAGTCCGTGGAACATTGAACTTACCCAAGGCACCGCCTCGCGAGCCGATTTGCTGCGCGATATGGGCACCGGATTGTTGGTAACCTCAATGATCGGATCTACGATCAACCCGACGACTGGCGACTACTCGCGCGGGGCCTCGGGATTCTGGATTGAAAACGGTGAAATCGCATATCCCGTGAACGAATGTACCATAGCCGGAAACCTGCGGGATATGATGCGACGCATTATTCCTGCCAACGATGCGCGCAGGTACTTGTCGCGCGTCGTACCCTCATTGATGATCGAAGGGATGACCCTTGCAGGCGCATGATCTGTCCCTTTTGATCGACGCCGCAGAGGAAGCGGGAAAAGTCGCAAGTCAGTTTACGGGCACAACCGCGCAACGCTGGGACAAACCCGGCGGTGCTGGCCCCGTGACCGAAGCCGATCTGGCTGTGAACAAGATGCTTGAGGCCGAATTGCAGGCCGCACGCCCGGATTATGGATGGCTGTCCGAAGAATCAGAGGACAGCGCCGCGCGCTTAGAACGGGACACTGTTTTCATTATCGATCCGATCGATGGCACCCGTAGCTTTACCGAAGGGTCGCGCACTTGGGCTCATTCGCTGGCCATTGCTCACAAAGGCATTGTTACAGCTGCAGTCATCTTCCTGCCTCTGCGTGGGTTGATGTACACGGCTGAAGCCGGAAAAGGCGCATATCTGAATGACAAACCATTGTCTCCCGGCAACAGGACCAAGCTACCGGGTGCTGAAATCCTGACAAATCGTGGATCAATGGACAAAAAGTTCTGGCGCGACGCGCCGCCACAAATCAACCGATCTCATCGCCCGTCTCTCGCGTATAGAATGGCGTTGGTTGCCCAAGGGCGATACGACGCGATGCTGACCGTCTTTCCCGCCTGGGAGTGGGACATTGCCGCCGGTGACCTGATCCTACGCGAGGCGGGCGCTGCAGTTTCAGACAAAGCCGGTGCACCACTGGTTTTTAATCAAGCGCATCCCAGAGCGAATGGTGTCGTCGCGGGTGGTGAGCCCGTTTTTCACGCGATCCTCGAGCAGCTTGCCCCCGCTTGACCCGCAAGGCCATTTGCGTAGGTTGCCCCACATTCAAGATGGATATTCAAAAGGACGTGCCACATGGCTCAGCGGCTTCATCTGGTCTTTGGCGGAGAGCTGATAGACCCGACAAAATCAGCCTTCAAAAGTGTCGATGACATCCACATTGTCGGCATGTTCCCCGATTATGCCAGCGCTTACGACGCCTGGAAGGCCGAGGCACAACGCACGGTGGACAACGCGCATATGCGATACTTCATTGCTCACATTCATCGGTTGAGAGACGAGGAAGCTGAAACGTCATCGACCGAGGAACTGGGATAACTCTTTGGCACGGTCGCTGACACTTGCGGCCTATCGCGCGCTGCAATCGCGCGGACGGGAGTCGCGCCTGCAGACGCGAATGGTGCGCCCAGATGGTGAGTTAATCTGGATGCATGCCACGTCTCATGGGCGGCTTGCTGCGATGCAGGATGTTGCCCAACGTTTGAAAATGCAACGCCCGGGCATGCATGCGTTAATCACAATCAGCGAGTTCAAACAGACCGAAACCGAAATGATGCCGCGCGGTGCCGACTGGGTCTATCCCTTTGGGCAGGATGCACCTGGCTACACGCGCGAGTTTCTGGATCACTGGCACCCAGATCTGTGCATCTGGACAGGTGGGCATTTTATGCCCAATGCACTTGTGTCTGCCAAAGAGCGTGGCATGCCAATGGTTCTGGTAGACGCGGATGAAGATGGTGTGCGCACAAGTGCTGGGCGCTGGATCCCCACCCTCGCCGGAAAAAGCCTGAGTTGTTTTGACCATATCTTTACGTCTGGGAATGCCACCGCCGAACGATTGATCCGCAAGGGCATTCCTCCTGAAAAGATTGCCGTCACACTGCCCCTGCAAATCTCGGCAAACCCGCCAACGGTAGACGAGGACCATGTCGACGAGGCAGCTGAGATGCTCGCGGGTCGCGTCGTGTGGATGGCAGCCCACGTACAAACGGATGAGGTGGAAACGGTTTTGGACGCACATGCAAAGGCTGCACGGCTATCCCACCGGCTTTTGTTGGTCTTAACCCCGGGTTCAGGGACCAGCGTCACGGATTTGCGTGCCGCAGTGGAAGCGCGTGGGTTGAGATATGTTGATTGGGATGAAGGTGGGGAACCTGACGATTTCTGCCAGATCCTTTTGGCCGAAGGTGGCCCTGAAATGGGCTTGTGGTACCGGATTGCACCGGTTGTGTTTCTGGGTAGTTCTTTGACACCGGGGCATGGCGGCACTGATCCGTATGATGCTGCGGCGCTGGGATCCGCGGTGCTCTATGGGCCAAACGTGCGCGACCACCTGCCAGTCTATTCACGTTTGGCAAGTGCTGGAGCTGCGCGAATCGTCAAAGATGCCGACGGGTTGAGTACAGGCGTGTCTCGTTTGATCGCCCCGGACAATGCAGCTTCGATGGCACTGGCCGCGTGGGAGATCGTGTCAGAAGGTGCGCAGATTACCGATCAGCTTTTGGACGTTGTGCAGGACTATCTGGACAAGCGGGGGAACCGCTGATGCGCCCGCCCGGCTTTTGGGACAACCCCCCGAATTCACCGGGTTGGCAGGCTTGGGTCCTTTCTCCGCTTGGTGCGCTCTATAGTGCGATGACCCAAAGGCGCTTGGCGCAAGGATCGCCGCAGCATGTCGGCGTGCCGGTGATATGCGTGGGGAACATCAATGTTGGTGGGACAGGAAAAACGCCGACTGTCATCTGGCTGCTCGAACAATTGCACAATGCCCATCACATCCCGCATGTCATATCAAAGGGCTATGGCGGAACCGTCGAAGGCCCGGTGCAGGTAGATCCCGCACGACACAACGCGATGCGTGTCGGAGACGAACCCTTATTGCTTGCCGCCTTTGGAGAAGTTTGGGTGGGCAAGGATCGATTAGCGACCGCGCGCGCTGCAGTGGACGCAGGCGCAACGGTGGTGATCACGGATGACGGGTTTCAGGACCCCGCGCTCGCCAAGGATTTCTCCATTGTCGTTGTCGATGCGGCCAAGGGGTTTGGCAACGGTTACTGCCTGCCAGCTGGCCCATTGCGTGAAACTGTAAGTGCCGGATTGGCTCGCGCCGACTTGGTGTTGTCGATCGGTGATACAGCGGCGCAAGAGGCATTCGCCGCCGATCTTGGAGATGTGCGAAGAGCACGCGGTGAAATGGCTCCCTTGCAAACTGGTATGAACTGGACCGAAAGCCGCGTTCTGGCTTTTGCGGGCATTGGAAATCCACAGAAGTTTTTTGACACCCTCCACAAAGAAGGCGCACAGATCGTGCGAGCCGAGGCGTTGGACGATCACCAGAAATTTGGTCCAGGCTTGTTGAACCGGTTGGAGGCGGACGCAAAATCACTGGGTGCGCAGCTGGTGACGACGGAAAAAGATGCTGCGCGATTGCCGGCAAACTTTCGGTCCAAAGTAATCACCCTGCCCGTCCGACTGAATGTTCAGGAACAGGAAATCGTCTTAAGTTTGCTAAAAGACGCCGCGCCGTCACCGTAATATCCGCCCCGCCGCAAATCTCTTGCAAGAAAACGAAAAAACGGTTGCGCGCTAATCGTCGTCTTCACCCAGTTTTGGCGCTGGACGATGCAAAGCCAGTTCAGCATCAGAAAAGCGGAAAGGTGAACGTACGCCAGGAACGCCGTCGAGCTCGATTTGCATCCCACGCGCAATCACTTGTGGATCGTCCATCACATCATTCAATCGGTTGATCGGGCCGGCGGGGACGCCTTGATCTTCGCACGCTGCCAAAAGGTCATCTCTGGTGCGTTTAGACGTTGCCTCGTTCAGCCTGCGGATCATTTCGCCCCGGTTTTCGATACGATCGCGATTGCGGGCGTAGGCGGGATCTTCAACCATATCATCAAGCCCCAGCAAAGTGCACAAACGCTGATACTGCGCGTCATTGCCGGTTGCGATGATGATATGCCCGTCGGCACAGTCAAACACCTGGTACGGGGTCAAGTTCGGATGGGCATTTCCCATCCGACCCGGCGGCGTGCCAGTGGTCAGGTAGTTCATCGCCTGATTGGCGGTGACTGAAACAGCGACATCCAACAGAGACATGTCGATATGCTGCCCTTTGCCAGTTTGATCGCGTTGATGCAGCGCAGCGAGAATGGCTGTGACCGAGTAGATACCGGTGAAAATGTCGGTGATCGCCACACCAGATTTCTGCGGTTGCCCCTCGGCCTCCCCCGTGATGGACATCAAGCCGGACATGCCTTGGATGATGAAATCGTAGCCCGCGCGATGCGCGTAAGGTCCGGTTTGCCCAAAACCAGTGATCGAACAATAGATCAAGCGCGGATTGATCTGAGACAGGCTGTCATAGTCCAGCCCGTATTTGGCCAACCCGCCGACCTTGAAGTTCTCGATCAAGATATCCGCGTCGCGTACCAATTCACGAACGCGCTCTTGTCCTTCTTCGGTCCGGAAATCCACGGTAACCGACGCTTTTCCCCGATTAGCCGAATGAAAATAGGACGCGGAGACATCTTCGTCGCGCGTTACGAATGGCGGTCCCCAGGCGCGGGTATCGTCACCCGCCGGGCTTTCGACTTTGATCACCTCGGCACCGAGGTCAGACAAGGTTTGACCGGCCCAAGGGCCGGCCAGGATACGTGCCAGTTCTACGACCTTCAGGCCCGCAAGGGGTGCCGTCATTAGCTTCCCATGGCCTCATCAATGAGGGAGGACATGTCGCTAAAGCTCATATTCGAATAGGTCTGGCCATTGATCACAAAACTGGGCGTCGAGCTGACGCCGTGTTCTTCGGCATTCTTCTGATACCAGGCGACCAAGGTCTGCGCCATTTGTGCGTCTTGCAGGCAGCTTTCGAGCGCATCGTTGTCGATCCCTGCCAAGCGTCCAATCTTACGCAGCTCGTCCGCGATCTGCGGCGGTGTGCCTGCACGGGTCCACTCGCCCTGGCGTTCATAGATCAAATCTGTGATGCCGAAAAAGCGGGCCTGATCTTCGCCACAGCGGGCAATCATCGATGCCCAAAGGCCGAACCGATCAAAATACACCTCGCGATATATGAAGTTGATCTTTCCCGTGTCGATGTAATCAGCTTTCAGCTGCTTATACGGCCCTTTGTGGAAGGTCGCACAATGCGGGCACGTGTAGGACGCATATTCGATGACGGTGACCGCCGCATCTGGGTTGCCCAACTGCATGTCCGAGATGATGGAGGTGTCGACTTCTGTGTCTTGTGCAAACGCTGCTCCGGGCAGGTCCACAACATCAGAGCCGCTAGGACGGGTCAGGACATATCCGCCGGTCGCAAGCAACGCGGCCGATGACAAAAGGATGTGGCGACGATTCATTCAAAGACCTCTCATTCTTTGGCATTCGTTAAAACGTTCTGTCCGAGACGTGCAAGGGCCTGACGTAAATCTGTATCGGCAATCTCGGTCGTAGCTGCCTGTGCTTTGGCTTGCGCGGCAGCATTGGGTGCA
Organism: uncultured Aestuariivita sp.; assembly: GCA_964402685.1. Classification (GTDB taxonomy): domain Bacteria; phylum Pseudomonadota; class Alphaproteobacteria; order Rhodobacterales; family Rhodobacteraceae; genus Aestuariivita. Next base: position 15,968 of record CAYODE010000048.1, read on the forward strand.
GGTTTTTTCACTGTGTCATTCGCATGCAAGAACACCGCCTGCCCTTCGGCAAAACCGGTTTGTGCGGTTTGTGTGATGCGCACTCGTGCGATTGCGTTGTAGCCATAGACCGCGTTCACCTTGGTCCGCAGCTTTTCTTTTTGCATTTCCAACATGGGCGCTTGCGCCCCGGTGGTCAGGATGCTGAGCGTGGCGCCAAATCCACCACGCCCGTAGCTGACTTTGATCGGGCGGCACACGCTGGCCAAATCCTCACCCACGATCTCGGACCAATGAGTCAGTACGCGCGACACCGCGAAGCCACGGCTTTCACCGGCCCTGCGAATGCGGTCGCCCAATAGGGTCGCAGTCCGCTTGAAGCCCTTGGTTGTAGATTGGCGTGGTGCCATCGGGTTGGTTTCCTATCTCTTGCATCTAATTTAGAGGTCCAGGGCACCAGCGCCAGTGAAACCGGGAGTGAGGGGATAAAAGTTGCGTGACGTTGCGTTGAACGAAGAGCTCTCATCGGCGTTGCTGGAATGGTATGACGTCCATGCCCGCTCCATGCCCTGGCGTGTGCCACCAGCCGATCGCAAGGCGGGACGTCTCCCAGATCCATATCGGGTCTGGATGTCAGAAATCATGCTGCAGCAAACAACCGTGGCTGCAGTCAAAGACTATTTCGAGCGATTTACGAGACGCTGGCCGACAGTACGCGACCTCGCCGCAGCCGAAGATGCTGCCGTGATGGGCGAATGGGCCGGGCTAGGGTACTACGCCCGGGCGCGCAACCTTTTGAAATGCGCACGCACAGTCGTTGCAGACCATAGCGGCATCTTCCCCGATACTTACGATGCGTTGCTGACTTTGCCCGGTATCGGGCCATATACGGCTGCTGCAATTGCATCGATCGCGTTCGATCGGGCCGAGACAGTGTTGGACGGCAATGTGGAACGCGTGATGGCCCGGATGTACGACATCCATGAACCGCTTCCAGGATCCAAGCCCAGATTGAAATTGCAAGCCGGAGCGCTGACGCCCTCAGTCCGGCCTGGGGACTATGCACAAGCCGTGATGGACCTTGGGGCGACGATCTGCACGCCACGCAATCCAGCCTGTGGGATTTGTCCTTGGCGCGATCCATGTGCGGCACGGGTCGCAGGAACGGCAGCAGACCTTCCTAAGAAAACTCCCAAAAAGGCAAAACCCACACGGTATGGGGTGGTGTTTCTGGGTCAAAGAGAAGACGGTGCCTGGCTGGTCGAAACCCGACCTGAAAAGGGACTATTAGGTGGCATGATGGGCTGGCCCGGATCAGATTGGGCCGAAAACCCGACGACGCACGAACCGCCGAGCGCAGGAGATTGGCAGGACCTGGATGGCGAGGTCCGCCACACCTTCACCCATTTTCACCTGATCCTGCGGATCAAAACGGCGCAGTTGCCGATGGCCACTGAACCAAAACGAGGTTTTTTCTTGGACAAACATGCGTTCAAGCCTTCGGATCTTCCCACCGTTATGCGCAAGGCCTTTAACTTAGCACGAGAGTTCTAACACTCTTGGGTTCATCGCCAAAGCTGGTCTAAGCTTAGCTTAGCCACTTGACGATTTCGGAGCCGCCTCATGATCGAACGCGACCAGCTTGCCCAATGGCAGCGTGCTGCCCCATTCTGGATTTCGATTGGTCTTTTACCTTTGGCATGGATTGGAGCGGTAAACGGCGGCTGGACGCTGCTCTTGCTCCCCGTAGCAACCTGGTTTTCCTTTGCAGTGCTGGACGGCTTTGTCGGACTTGAACTGGAAAACGCGGACCTGTCCGCGACTGACGAAGATCTGTTCTGGTACAAAGCCATTACGATTGCTTGGGTGCCTCTGCAGTTCTTCACGCTGTTTGGCTTGATCTGGTATGCGACCAGCACTGGTCATTTATCCGGTTTTGAAAAGTTCCTTTTGTTTTTTGGGATGGGTGTGATCTCGGGCACGGTTGGGATCAATTACAGCCATGAGCTGATGCATCAGAAGGACCAGTTCGAACGGTGGCTGTCCGATATCTTGCTAGCAATGGTCCTCTATTCGCATTTTCGTTCCGAACATCTACTGGTCCACCATCGCTATGTGGGAACTCCGCGTGACCCGGTGACGGCCCGCTACAACGAAGGCTTCCAACGGTTTTACCCGCGTGTTCTGAAAGAAAGTCTGCTGTCCGCATTCGCCGCTGAAAAGGCGATGCTGGGGCGCAAAGACTTACCGTGGCATCACAGTTCGAACCCGTTTTGGAAGTACTGGACCTTGCAAGGGATTATGCTGCTTTTGGCCTTTGCCATCGGAGGATGGTCAGGCCTTGTTCTATTTCTGATCCAGGCGGGCACGGCAATCTGGCAATTGGAGTTGGTAAATTATGTCGAGCATTATGGCCTAACGCGCAAGCATATCGGCGACGGGAAGTACGAGCATGTTCTGCCTCAGCATTCATGGAACGCCGCGCAGAAAGCATCAAACTGGCTGTTGATAAATCTTCAGCGGCATTCAGACCATCATTACAAGCCCGATCGCCGGTTTCCGCTGCTGCAAAACTATACCCAAGCGGACGCGCCGCAGCTGCCATATGGGTATCCCGTTATGACCGTCGCTGCGATGATCCCGCCGCTATGGAAGCGGATCATGAATCCGCGGGTCAGGGCCTGGCGGACGCGTTATTACCCCGAGATCACGGATTGGCACCCCTATAACAAACACGCCACGCCAATGCCGCGTTGAGGATTAGTGCAACGTCCAGACGTCGATGGGATCATCCAATCCGCGGATGTCCCGTTTGCCACGATTGATGAAGCCGGCCAAAATTGGATCATCCTCTGAAGCTTCGCGCGTAGCCTGAACGCGGGTGTGATCGCTAATTGCAATGCTCGCATCCAGTTCGCGGGTCAGTTTTTCCAACCGGCTGGCCACGTTCACTGTGTTCCCGACGACGGCGAACTCCAATCGGTTCACGCCGATATCGCCCAGAACGACGGGGCCGTAATGCACGCCGAAATGCGCGGTGATCTCAGCCTCTCCTGCTTTGCGGCGTTCCGCGTTCCATTGTTCCATGGCCTGGACCATGGCTTTGGCGCAGCCAAGGGCGTTGATTGCGTCTTGCTCGCCGGCGACCGGTGTGCCGAACGTGGCCATAAGACCGTCACCTAAATACTTGTCGAGTGTGCCATTGTGCTGGAAAACCTCGGCTTCCATCCTTTGATGGAAGCCACGCAGCATTCCAATCACGTTTTCCGGATGATCATCGGCTGCGAGATTGGTGAAACCGACGATATCGACAAAGAGCACCGCCACATTGTGCGTCCGGATCTGTTTCAGAGGGTCATCGTTTTTAGACAGTTCTTCCACCACATTGGGAGAGAAGTAACGAGAGAGGTTTGCGCGCTCACGTTCCAGCGACGCGTTGCTGAGCAACAGGTTGTTGAAGCGACGCACCGTAAGCGCAAGCGTGTAGGCCACAAGAATGAAAACAACGACTTCCTGCACCCGGACATCGAGAACAATATTGTTCGGGTCAAACAGCGCGAGAAGCTCGGGATCATCTCCAAAGGCGATGGTCGCGGCTTCGGTCATCTCGGGGTATGTCTCACCGAAGTACCAGACCAGCGCCACACCAATCAGCCACAAGATCGCCGTCCAATGGCCGATCGCAATGATCGTGCGCCATGAATACGCTAACGTTCCACCCGCCAGGATGATGAACAGGTAGATGAAATTGCCAAACTCATAAGCCATCGCGGTTGGCCAGTCGGAGTTCCCAAACGGGTTTGGCGCAGTCAAGGCGACCGTCATAATCAAGAGGTCAACAAAAAGAACCAGAAGCTCTAACCGCGAAACACCGACTCGCCCGACACGGCTAGCTACCCAGCCATTGAACGCCATGACCGCCAACAAACCGTGGTAATACAAGACCTCCCATTGCGGGTTCAAAAAGGGGAGCATGACTGCAACTACCGACAATGCAATCCAACGCGCTTTAATCGCTAACGCCAAGCCTTCCCGTTTGTGCCGTTCTAGCGCTTGTTCGGTATATCGATTTTGCTGATCCTGTTCGGGCTCGGCCCGACGGCCAAGGAAAGACAGGAATGATCTGCGCGGAGCGGGAGTGGTTGAATCAACCATTTCGGAACCTTTCCAGGGCAACGTCTTCCCCTAAGATAGAATGTTTATCCGATTTACATACCCCATTGGCAAAAAAAACCCCGCCGTGAACGGCGGGGCTTGAGTTTAGTGCCATGTGTCAGGCCACAGGCACCGGCGGTTTCGTAAGCTTTTTAGTGCTAATTTTGCATTTCAGCCCGGATTTGCTTGCGCAAAAGATCAATCGGGACCCATTTGCCATCGCGTTTGAAATGCCAATAAGTCCAGCCATTACAGCTGGGCGCACCTTCCAAATGCGCACCCACTTGGTGGATCGACCCTTTGACGTCGTGACCGATCAGTGTCCCGTCGGCGCGCACTTTTGCGATCTTACCTCGCGGGGAATAAAGCTCTTCGCCCGGACGGAGCATGCCGCGCTCAACCAATTGCCCAAACGGCACGCGCGGTTCCGCGCGTTTGCTGGTCGACACTTGCAACGCATCGCGGTCGAATTTGCGGATCTTTGAAAGACGCTTCGTGGCAACTTTCCGATACGCTTCTTCACGTTCGATCCCAATAAACTCACGGCCCAACATCTTCGCCACTGCGCCAGTGGTTCCTGTGCCAAAGAATGGGTCGAGGATTACGTCGCCGGGATTGGTGCATCCAACCAGAATGCGGTGTAGCAACGCCTCGGGCTTTTGCGTCGGATGCGCTTTCTCGCCGTTTTCGTCCTTGAGCCGCTCGTGGCCAGTGCAGATCGGAATAACCCAATCACTCCGCATCTGGATCCCTTCGTTCAGCGCCTTGAGCGCTTCGTAATTGAAGGTGTATTTCGCGCCTTCCTGCTTGGATGCCCAGATCATTGTCTCATGCGCGTTTGTGAACCGCTTACCACGGAAATTCGGCATCGGGTTCGATTTGCGCCAAACAACGTCGTTGAGGATCCAATACCCTTCGTTCTGCAGCGC
>CAYODE010000049.1:0-20947 GCA_964402685.1 uncultured Aestuariivita sp.
AGGGAGGACACCACGCCGCCGGTGATGAAAATAAAGCGCGCCATAAGCTTGGATGTCTCCCGTGTTCATCGGGGTAATCGCTTTGACGTACCCCTAAAATTCAGTGCGATTCGCTGGTGAAAAACCGCGCTACCACGGGACTTATGGAATAAGAGATTCCCGCATGCTTTGCAACCCTGCCCGCAACATGCTGTTACGCTGCAGAACCCAACGTCAAAACCTTGTGGATCAGTCTGCGCTTGGGACCAGCGGCGCGTTATCCCCCGATGCTGGCGGCAACAAGCTGCCGCCCAGGCCAGGAACCGTCGGCTCCGGAGCAGTTTCGCTGGGCGCGGGGGGTGTCACGCCCAGACGGTCAATCACCGAACTGCCTGACGCATTGCGAGCTGCAAAGATCGTCAAGGTCATCGACGTGCAGATAAATGCAATCGCCAGGATCCATGTCAGCTTGCCCAGAGCCGTCGCAGCCGAACGGCCGGTCATGGCCCCGCCGCCGCCACCGCCGATACCCAATCCGCCCCCTTCCGAGCGCTGCATCAAAACAACGGCGATAAGCCCAAGGGCCAGAAGAAGGTGAATGATGAGGACGACGTTTTCCATGAGGACCTGCGGATGCCTGCGTGACGGGCGCTATGTAGGCATATTTGAGCGCCGGGGCAAGGCGTGACTTTGGTGCTGGACTTGGGCGCGATCTTGGGCATCCTTGATCGCATGCCACATGACCATCACGACGACGATCACCCGCATTCTCATCTGCCTCCCGAACCTGCGTTACGGGTCAAGGCGTTGGAAACCATCCTCACGCGCAAAGGGCTGATTGACCCTGCGGCGCTCGATGAGATCATCGACATCTACCAGAACAAGATTGGTCCCAAGAACGGGGCCGCTGTTGTGGCGCGGGCCTGGAGCGATCCGGAATTTCATGAAGCCCTGATGGAGGATGCGACCGAAGCCATCGCGGAAATGGGATATTACGGGCGACAAGGCGAACACATCACAGCCGTCGCCAATACCGATGAGACGCACAATATGGTCGTCTGCACCTTGTGCTCTTGCTACCCTTGGCCGCTGCTTGGGATACCCCCGGGCTGGTACAAATCCGACGCCTATCGCGCGCGCGCTGTGCGCGAACCACGGAAGGTACTTGCTGATTTCGGTGTGCGTCTTCCAGATGAGACTGCTGTACGCGTTTGGGACAGCACCGCCGAGATGCGATACCTTGTGATCCCGCAGCGACCCAACGGGACGGACGGTATGGATCAAGAGGAACTGATGGCTCTTGTCACACGCGATTCAATGATCGGTACGGGCCTTGCACAGGAGCCGGGCACATGACGCGCGTGCATGACATGGGGGGACGATTTGGCGACGGCGCTGTGATCCCTGAGCCCGAAACCCCGGTGTTTCACGAAGATTGGCATGCACGTGCACTGGCGGTCACGCTTGCTGCCGGAGCGCTGGGCCAATGGAACCTGGACACGTCGCGCCATGCCCGTGAGCTGCTGAGCCCTAAGGATTATGCACGGTTTTCCTATTATGAAAAATGGCTTGCAGGACTTGCGGATTTGCTGGTGGAAAAGGGTGTTTTGAGCGAAGCCGACCTGCAGGGGCAGGGGGATGACGCAGAGCATCCCCTGGCGCATCTGGCTTTGAAGGCAAAGAATGTAACGCGCGTTTTGGCGAAGGGTGGCCCTGCGGACCGTCCTTCGAATGTCGCCGCTGAATTTGTGCCCGGTCAGACCGTCCGCACGCGCCGACCGGCGGCCAATACACTTGTTCCTGGCGGGCACACGCGCCTTCCTGCTTATGCCGCGGGCGCGACGGGGCGTATCCTGCGCTTGCACGGTACACATATCCTACCCGACGCGAATGCCCACGGGTTGGGAGAACAGCCAGAGCCGCTTTATGCTGTCGCTTTTGATGCGTCAGAGCTTTGGGCCAATCCCGAACACCCCCGGGATCAGGTGGTGCTGGATCTTTGGCAAAGCTATCTGGAACCCGCATGACACACATTCCCCCCGGTGCACCGGAACCGGCATTTTCAGAGCCATGGCACGCGCAGTTGTTCGCGTTGACCGTAAAACTTAACGAAGACGGGCATTTTGCCTGGACCGATTGGGCCGCGCGGTTTGCCGACATGCTAAAGGCGCATGGTTTGCACAAGGACCTGGATGGCGGTGATGACTATTTCAACGCCTGGTTGGCCACGTTGGAAGGGATGCTGGCGGAAAGCGGTCAGGCCGGTCGCGATGAGGCGGCGAAAATGAAGGCTGCGTGGGAACAGGCTTACCTAACTACGCCACATGGCGCGCCGGTCCACCTTAAAGAATAGGACAGCTTACGAACTGCGTGTTTTGGGCCGAGAGGTCAGACCGGCTTTGGCCAGAAAACGGCGCAGGTCGCCCTTGCGGGGCAGGCGCCAGCCTACATGCAGAACGGGTTTGCCGGCCAAACGTTCGGCCTCGTGCACGTCGATCACCCGTTCGGCGCAACCGCAGCCTTCGCCAGTGGCGACTTTTTCATAGTAGAATTTGGTGAAATCCAGATCTTTCGCGCGTTTCATTCGTCTATGTCATCCACATCCGCCTGGCCCGAGAGCTTGCGTCTGACAATAGACCAGCTCAGCCCGATGCCAAGCACAACAGACAGTGCCAGAATCCCCAACCAAGTGTTCAGCTGACGGCTTTCGAGCGTCAGAATACCGAAATCATAAAGAACCCAGATCAGCGTGCCGACGAGAGCCAGGATCAAGACCATGCCGAAGGGTCCGATTGAGCGGAGCGTTGCCCGCAAATAAATGATGTATCCAATCGCAAGCACCAGACCCAGAAAAACAACCAGAGACAAATGCGTATCGTAATGAGCGACGGACCAGCGGGCATAGCTCCACTGCGTCGGATTATACGTTGCCGCCAACAACACAAAGGCAAACAACCACCTGAGGAAAATGCCCATAGCCCGCACCTTTTTCCCGAATGGATGCCTTAACTGCTGCTGGCCTGTCCAGCCCCGCGACACTCTGCTGCGAAATTGAGGTTTCCCTGTTGCGCCTTGGTCGGTATACGGGCGCGGGTTTGAACTCAGCAGTCATCAAGGATGAGTAAACATGGCCAATGTGGTGGTGGTCGGCGCCCAATGGGGCGACGAAGGCAAAGGCAAGATTGTCGACTGGCTTAGCGAGCGTGCGGACATCATCGCGCGGTTTCAAGGTGGTCACAATGCGGGCCATACTTTGGTTATTGATGGTACCGTTTACAAACTCCATGCATTGCCTTCGGGCGTCGTGCGCGGCGGCAAGCTCAGCGTGATAGGCAACGGCGTGGTGCTGGACCCTTGGCACCTGCTGGAAGAGATTGAAACGATCCGTGCGCAAGGCGTTGATATTACGCCGGAAACACTGATGATCGCCGAAAACACACCACTTATCCTGCCATTCCATGGCGAACTGGACCGTGCGCGCGAAAGTCAGAATTCGGTAGCGAAGATCGGAACCACAGGCCGGGGTATTGGCCCCGCTTACGAGGATAAAGTGGGACGCCGTGTGATCCGTGTGGCGGATCTGGCCGATGCACAAACGCTGGCGACGCGGGTGGACCGCGCGCTGGTACACCACAACGCTTTGCGCAACGGATTGGGGCTGGATCCAATTGATTGCGACAAGCTGATCGCTGACCTGCAGGCTATCGCGCCGAAGATTCTCAAATATGCAGGACCCGTCTGGAAAGTGATGAATGAAAAGCGCAAAGCAGGCAAACGGATCCTGTTCGAAGGCGCGCAGGGCGCGCTTTTGGACATAGATTTCGGCACCTATCCTTTTGTGACCTCATCGAATGTCATTGCGGGTCAGGCCGCGACCGGCACAGGTATCGGCCCGGGGTCCATCGATTTTGTGCTTGGCATTGTCAAAGCCTACACCACGCGTGTGGGCGAAGGCCCCTTCCCAACCGAGCTTCACGATGAAGATGGACAGCGTTTGGGGGAGCGTGGGCACGAGTTCGGCACGACGACGGGTCGTAAACGCCGCTGCGGCTGGTTTGATGCAGTATTGGTGCGGCAAACCTGCGCGACATCGGGCGTAAATGGGATTTCTCTGACCAAGCTCGACGTACTTGATGGGTTCGAGACGCTGAAGATCTGTACCGGGTATGAGTTGGATGGCGAAAGATTGGATTATCTGCCGATTGCCGCCGACCAACAGGCCCGCTGCACGCCGATTTACGAAGAAATGCTCGGGTGGAGCGAAAGCACAGAAGGCGCGCGCAGCTGGGCGGACCTGCCTGCGAATGCGATCAAATATGTCCGTCGTGTCGAAGAGTTGATCGATTGCCCGGTTGCCCTACTTTCCACCTCGCCGGAACGGGATGACACGATCCTTGTCACAGACCCGTTCGCTGACTGACACGAGGCGATATGAGCGACACAAAATCGGGCCTGAGCTACAAGGCGCGCAAACGGTGGTCCCTGGTGATCCTCCTGCTGGGACTGCCACTTTACATCATAGCGGCTGTCACGGTGGTCAACTGGTTTGATCGGCCGTCTCTATTGGTTGAATTTATCATCTATGTGGCGTTGGGCGTCATTTGGGCATTGCCGTTCAAATTCATCTTCCGCGGAGTTGGCGTCGCTGACCCGGATGCTGGCGAATAAGTCGGTCTGCAACACGCGACACCTGTGTGTGCATTACTCTGACCCACAGTTTGCCCCCTGAAATGCGAAAACGCACCCCCCGGCGAGCAGGATAGGGAGTGCGTTTCCATGCGTGCTTTATGCGAGGGTTAGCCCGCTTCGCGCGCGTCTTCTGGCCGGAACCCAATCCGATCAGACACTGTGAACCGACCCGCCTGGGTCTTTTCAATCTTGCCGTCGCGCAGGAGCAATCCGAAAGACCGCAACCCGTCTTCGCGGCTGAATTCCTGGTTTTCGACCATGCGAACCTTGGTCATCAGCTGCGGGCGCGAAAACTGTTCCTGGCCTTCCACGAAGGACAAGTAAGCCGCCGCCGCTTCAAGAAGATCAGGCAGTTCGTAAGCCCCGACATTGTCAGCGTAGTCGGCAAACTTCATTTTACCGTCTGCACCATCCTCACCCATGTCTTCCATTTGCGACGACATAATGCGGCGGGGTTGGACTGGCGCCATTTCTGCATCGATGCGCTGGGCAGCGACCAGTTTCAGTGGCGCGGGCTTTTCGTCCTGCGGGCGCATGCTCCGCTCACCGGGCTCGGCGGATTCAGGACGGCGCGGCTTGACCACGCGGGCCAGATCATCGCGATAGGCGCCCTCGCTGGCGGCTTCTGACATTGTCCCGCCGGCAGCTTCCTCGGCTTTGCCTGCTGCCATTGCAGCACGCAGATGCGCAAACTCGCTGCGACGATCGCTGGTTTCGCTGTCGCTCAACTTGTCGCCCGCTTCGTCCAACAGACGGGACACCTCATCTTCACTGTCGACATCGTCGCTCAGAATGGCGCGTTCTTCTTCGAAATCCTCTTCGGCATCGGCTTCCGACGCGAATTCGGTTTCGGCAAAGATCGAAGCGACCTCTTCCTGTTCGGCTTCCTCGGAGTCTTCGTCCTCCGCGTCCGCCATAGGTTGTTCGGCGCTCATTTCGGCTTCTACGGCTGCAAGCTCACGCATCAGGTCTTCTTCGTCTTCTACAGACAAAGAAGATGCTTCGAATGCGGTCTCTTCATTTGAAGGTTCTGTTACATCTGCGGCTGGAAGGTCTTCGCCACGATCGTGAGCAAGAATAGCGTCGAATTCTTCCTTGCTAACTTTGACGGTTTCGGATTGCGCAAAGTCATCGGCGACAGCGTCGTCCTCAGCTTGGGCTTCCTCGATCTCGGCGACAGCTTCGTTCTCAGCCTCGTCTTCTGCGGTCTCAGCGACAGCTTCGTCCTCGGCTTCGTCTTCCTCGATCTCAGCGACGGCTTCGTTCTCCGCCTCGTCTTCCGCGACCTTAGCGACCGCCTCGTCCTCGGATTCGTCTTCAGCGACCTCGGCGATAGCTTCGTTCTCCGCCTCGTCTTCCGCGATCTCAGCGACGTCTTGCTCTTGATCTTGCTCTGAGGCTTCGACCTCTTCCGTTTCATCGGAAGGATCGAGCGCTTCAAGGCGTTCGTTCAGATCGTCAAGCAGTGCGTCTTCGTCATCTTCAGATTCGGCTGGCGCAGGATCAGCTTTCAGCATGTCCGCGATGCGTGCTTTAGCGTCGACCGTTTCGCTGGACGTGTCGATCAAGTCCGCATGTTCGTCTTCCGAGAAATCCTGCTTGGCGCCATCCGCGTTGCCTTTAGAAACGACTGCGCGAATGCGCTGCAGTTTTGCGGCAATGCTATCGGCTGCAGGAGCGGCCATCGGCGCAACCTCAGCAGCGGCCTCGGCCTCTTCCTCAGTTGTGCTATCGTCTTGGCTGCCTGCGAAAAATGCTGCGGCCTCGGCATCTGGTTCAGCCACTTCCGTGGCGATCAGATCTGATACATCTTCGACTTCGGGTGTGACGATGTCGTCAAGAATATCTGGAGCCTGTTCAGCAATCGTCTCTTCAACGACGGCTGCTTCAGGAGCGGCTTCGCTGGTTTCCGCCGCGATCGGTGCTGCGACGGCTGCCGCTGCAGCGACGTCTTGTGCGCGCAGCACGATGCCACCTTCTTCTTGCCGTGCCTCAACGCGGCGTGCAATCTCTTGCTGCGCGATATGCGCAAGCATGTCGGCATCTGGTTGTGGAGGTTCAGCGCCGAAATAGCGGTCTTCTGCCGCCAGATCCCGGAAATACTCCGCGATTGCTTTCATCGTGCCGAAGGCGTCATCAAATCCTTCGAGGGTGCACGAGAACGTGCCATAAGACACGGTCAGGATTTTGTTACTTTGTACCATGGGATGCTCGTCCTCAAATCTTTGTAGCAATCCGTTTACCAAAGTGACGGGGACAAAAGCGGCCCGAATCTGTGCTTATAAGCGTATCATTTCGTGGCCAGATTGTGATCTGTTTCCGAAATTGCCATCAATAGGCCATGTCACAGTTTATTGTTCACAGTAAAGATATCGTAACCCTGATCGGTGGTGGCGACGTGTCTGCAACCGATTTGGAAACACTGCGCGCGCACAAGAACACCGTGGTTGCTGCCGATGGTGGCGCACGCCATGCGGTGGCTGCAGGCGTTGCCCCGCACGCTGTGATTGGAGATTTCGACTCGTTGGAAACACATGTTCGAGCCTCCTTGCCAGCGGATCGATTGTTTCAGTTTCCAGAACAAGACAGCACCGATTTCGAAAAGTGCTTGTCCCGTATCTCAGCGCCGCTCGTGCTGGCTTTGGGTTTCATGGGGCCGCGCACTGATCATCAGTTGGCCACATTTCACGGTTTACTGCGTACTGCGCATCAGCCCTGCATTGTGATAGGGGCTCACCAGATCGTTTGTCTTTGTCCGCCCAAAATTGCATTTTCTGCGGACGAGGGGGACTTGGTATCTGCGTTTCCACTGGGGGCGGCTCAGGCTGAGTCTACCGGATTGGAATGGCCCCTCAAGGACGTTCCGTTGGCGCCCGGGCAGATGGTGGGCACATCGAATAGAGCTACTGGTGGCACGGTCACAATTGAATGCGTTACGGCAAATCTATTGCTTATTCTGCCGCGTTCAAAGCTGGAGAGTTTGACATCCGCTCTTCTGTCAGCGACCGAGCGATGGCCCGTTCCCGCAGAATGATGTAGAGGCCGGCAGCCACTGTCACAAGAATACCAACCGCCGCCAGACCATTCGGCAGATCATTGAAGATAATCAAACCAATGATGGTCGCGAATGGGATCTCAAGATACTGCATCGGGGCGAGAGTTGCGGAAGGGGCAAAGCGCAAGGACCAGGTCATCATCAAGTGAGCGACCGTGCCCAGCACACCAATGGCCAGTAGCAAGGTCCAATCTCGAGGAGAGGGGGTCACAATGCTGAGTGCCTGTACGCCGCTGTTTTGAAAGATCAAAACGATCGGGATCAAAAAAGCGGTTGCCATCGCTCCAGATACCGCCTGAAGGCCGATGGGATCAGTTTCTTTGGCGATTTGGCGAGTTGTCAGCATAAAGAATGCGAAGTTCACAGCCACTAACAGGGGCAATAGCGCAGGCCATCCAACCTCGACAAAGCTGGGCTGGATGACCATCAAAGTCCCAGCGAAACCAACTGCACACGCAATAAGGCGGCGAGACCCGACCTCTTCGTCAAGAACGTACTTGCCCAGTAGCAGCATGATAAACGGCATGACAAACGCAATGGCGATCGCATCGGCCAAAGGCAGGTACTGGAGCGCTGTGAACATGGCACCGATGCCAATAATGTGCAGAGCCGTACGGAGGACCGTTAACCGCAAGATACGTGCTCGCATACGCCAACGGATCCCCGCAACCCATACGATGGGGATGAGGAAGGCGGCCTGCACACCAAACCGTACGACGAGAAGCTGCCCAACCGGGATCTCTTCACCCAATATCTTTGCTATCGCATCCCCGATCGGGGCCACGATGCAAAAACCCAACATCAGCATGATGCCGAGAAGAGGGCGGTCAGCGGTCATAGCCGAAGGGTAGGCGCACGCTGACATGCAATCAACGTTGGCGGTGTATGAATTGACCTGTTGACCAAAGAAACTTCAGATTGACGCGATAGCGCGTCAGTTTACGAGGTCGTTAATGAATGATTGCCTGTTGGATCAGCAATTCGGGACATTTACGGCAAGCCCGCCAAGCGAGGTTTCTTTGTACTTCTCGCTCATATCGGCACCGGTTTGGCGCATTGTCTCGATACAGACATCCAGAGGTACCAGGTGCGTGCCGTCGCCGCGCATCGACAGACTGGCGGCGGAAACCGCTTTGATCGCGCCCAGACCATTGCGTTCGATGCAGGGCACTTGTACCAGACCTGCGACCGGGTCGCAGGTCATGCCCAGATGATGCTCGAGCGCAATTTCCGCGGCGTTTTCTACTTGTTCCGGAGTGCCACCCATGACCGCGCAAAGCCCTGCTGCTGCCATTGCCGATGCGCTGCCAACCTCGGCCTGGCATCCGGCTTCTGCACCCGAGATCGACGCGTTGTATTTGACCAAGCCCCCGATCGCGGCGGCGGTCAGGAGAAAGTCTTCGATATGCGCGGTGGAGGCGCCCGGAACGTGATCGAGGTAGTAGCGCAGCACCGCGGGAACGACGCCCGCTGCGCCGTTGGTCGGCGCGGTCACAACTTGCCCACCAGCGGCGTTCTCTTCATTCACGGCCATGGCATAGACGCTCATCCAGTCATTGATCGTGTGTGGCGCAGTCAGGTTCATGCCGCGTTCGGCCATGAGCGCATCGTGAATCCCTTTTGCGCGACGTTTGACGTTCAGGCCGCCGGGCAAGGTGCCGTCCATGGCCAGCCCCCGGTCGATGCAGGCGCTCATAACCTCCCAGATGCGGGCGGTGCCTTTTGCCAGACTGTCCGTACAGCCGCGAGAGACCTCGTTGGCGCGTTTCATGGCGGCGACAGATTTGCCGGATGACCTGGCCATCTCCAACATTTCGGCCGCGGATTTGAAGGGGTAGGGCACGGGCGGGCCATCATCGGTGTCTTTGCCCGCTGCCAGTTCTTCTTCGGTCATCACAAAGCCACCACCGATCGAATAGAACACCTGGCGTAAAGTGACATCGCCTTGCGCATCTGTCGCCATCAGGATCATGCCATTGGCGTGGCCCGGCAGAGTCGTGTCGTAGTCAAAAATGAGATCGCGATCCGGGTCGAAGATCAGCTCGCCCAGCCCATCGGGGGAGATCCGTTGCGTTGCGCGGATCTTGGCCAAAGTGGTTTCCGCCTGCTCTGCGTCGTAAGTGTCCGGGCTGAAACCGGCAAGCCCAAGGATCGTGGCGCGGTCAGTAGCGTGACCCACGCCAGTGAAGGCCAGGGAACCGTGCAAAGAGGCCTTGACCCCCGCAAAGTGAAAAGGCGAAGCGCGCATCATGTCCAGGAAACGTGCGGCAGCCACCATCGGTCCCATTGTGTGTGACGAAGACGGACCGACACCCACTTTGAACATCTCGAAGACGGACAGAAACATGTTAGATCGCACTCCCCTCAGGTGGTTTTGGGTGCCGTGGCTGTGTGAACGGAGTTGGGCCCAAACCTTCGGCTTGGGCGGCGGCCAAGGCTGCGGGGCGCGCCTGTAAGCTTTGCAACATGCAGGAAAGGTTCGGGGTCGCATCCAAGGCAAACCAGCTTTTGTCCTGCGCGGCCGGATACAACGCCATCCATCGCATCATGCACGACAGGTAATAGTCTAACACACTGGGGTTTGATGCCCCAAGATATGACGGGTTTGAGGCTGCCAGATCTTCGAGGTGTCTCAGATGCGTGACAAGCCGAGTTTGAATTTGGTTCAGCACCGCGGTTTGGGTTTCCTGGTCCGTGCCAGCATAAAGACGCGTGTAGAAATTGATCCGCAGATCTGGATGCACGGTGTTCGATAGGAAAAACAGCCATTTCAAAAAGCCGACGCGGTCCGGATCATGAGGCGCAGGGGCCATGGCTCCGTGTGTGTCCGCGAGCCAAAGCAGGATCGCACCGGTTTCGAACATGGGACCGTGCGGCGTTTCCAACACCGGAATTAAACCATTTGGATTCAAAGCCAAATAGGACGGGTTGTGCTGCGCATTTGTGCGCCGATCCACCAGTGCAGTGCGATAGGGTACGCCCATCTCCTCCATCGCAAGCCGGATCACCAGCGACGCATTGTCAGGGGCATAGTGCAGAACGTACGATGTGCTCATGGCGCGGGTATAGGGCAAGCCTCAGCTCGATTGCGTCCAAAAACCGACACGTCATTGGGGGTTTTGGACCTTTGCCGATACCTGAGCGGATCCAAACAGAAGGTCAAAGATGCTTGGCAGCGGCATACTCAAGCCTCGCGCTTTTTTGTGGGCCGACATATAAAGACTCCAAAGCGTATGGAGATAGCTTCATGACTGGGGAACTCTCGCCTATCGACAAGGCCAAATTCGTAGCTGCGAAGCGCGCCGCAGATTACGTCGAAGACGGTATGCGTGTGGGCTTGGGAACAGGGTCCACGGCGGCTTGGTTGGTGCGATGTCTGGGAGAAATGGTGCGAGACAACGGGCTGAGGTTCAAAGGTGTGCCGACATCCATCCGCACCGCAGAATTGGCCCGCGATGTGGGGGTCGAGGTGGTTTCATTAGACGAGGCACGTTGGTTGGACCTAACCATCGACGGCGCGGATGAGTTTGATGGTGACCTGAACCTGATCAAAGGCGCGGGTGGGGCTTTGCTGCATGAGAAGATCGTGGCCACAGCGTCTGACCGTATGGTTGTGATCGCGGATGCGGGCAAAGAAGTCGAAACGCTGGGATCTTTCCCGCTACCGGTTGAGGTGATCCCATTTGGTTGGCAAACCACGCAGGCGTTGATTGACGAGACTCTGATTTCTCTGGACGTCATGGGCCGATCCTCATCGTTGCGGATGAACGGCGATGCGCCTTTTGTAACTGATGAGGGCAATCACATTCTTGATTTGCATCTTCACCGCATTGGCAATGCGCGGCAATTGGCCTTGGTCATCAACCAGATGCCCGGCGTGGTCGAGAACGGCTTGTTCATAGATATCTGTGACACGGTGGTCGTTGGGTTTGGCGACGGACGGGTAGAGGTCCGAGACATTGATCAGGGCACAGTTGACGCAGAGCGATTGAGCTTTGTGGAAGACGGCAATCTTTTTTCCGATCTCGCGGACTAATCACTGCGAGCGTGGGACGTGCTTTGCCAATGAGGCACCCTTAGGCCTTCTCGCGTGATCTCAAGAGCGTCAAGCTGGACGTGCGAGGCCAACGACAACTCTTTGCTTATCGCTGCCAAGTCCTGACAGTGTTTCAGCGCCGCTTCGTTTGAAAGCTTGTCGCGCGTGCTTTGATCTCGCCATGTGTCCCACTCGGACCTTTCTATCTTGCAGAGGGCAAGCACATCTCTGGCAAGGTTCACCCGAACAAACCAAAGGCCTTTCGCTTCTCCATGACCAAAATTTTCCAACTTTTGTGGATCACGCGCGCAGCCTACCCAAACCTGCCAAGGAAATAAAAAGCTGTGGTTGGGAACCTCAGTTGGATCAAAATCGATCCCCAGGTGAGTTCGGTGCGCATCATCAAGCTGCGCATCGACCAGACGCCAAGCATCACGCGTTGAGTCCCAAAATTCGCAGATCCAGTGGTCTTCATAAGTTGGCGGATGGAAATACAAAGCAAATCCACACCGCACACGCGCTGGAATCATGTGCTGGCGTAGGACAGCGCAGGTCAACAACGCGAAATCACGGCAGGTGCCGATACGCTTTTGACGGGAATGACGCGGGCGGGTGAGAGGGGATCGCGGGAAGTCTTGGAATGTGGACAAACGTTCTTCAATCGGGAGGGTTGCACGCGAGGCGCTTGAAACGTCCGCCGGAGGTTCAGAATACAGGCGCGCCCCAAAATAATCGTGAAGCATTACTCCCCGGACTGCGTTGACGACCGCATCGATGTTTGCCGGGACGTCCATCAATTCCATTGCAAAACGACCGGGATCGCTGAGCGCGCTGTGTTTGCGGTAGTATGCAAGGGTATTCATGCGGGCGGTCCACTTTTTCGGAATTTGGTCAAGCTAACGGCCAGCTTCCACTTTTTGCACCGTTCTTTGTCTTCGACGGGCGTCGCGATCACCTTTACCTGAACCTATCTGGTCTTTCTGCAATCTCTATGAAATAGATCATCGCGATCATCCCGGAGAGACGCCATGAGTGAATTCGACTACGATCTATTTGTGATAGGTGGAGGGTCCGGTGGCGTCCGGGCCGCGCGCGTTGCGGCAGGGGAAGCCGGGGCGAAAGTCGCGTTGGCGGAAGATGACCGGTATGGCGGCACTTGTGTGATCCGCGGCTGCGTTCCGAAAAAGCTAATGGTGTTTGCGTCGGAATTCGCTGCTCTTCCCGCCGAAGGTGCGGCCTATGGCTGGGACATGTCGTTGGGCGATTTCGATTGGAACGCCTTTTCGGGCCGTCTAAATGCCGAACTTGACCGTCTGGAAGGTGTGTATCGTAGTCTTCTCAAAAACTCAGGCGTGGATAGCTATGACGCCCGCGGGCGGATCAAGGATGCGCATACCGTTGAACTGTCGACCGGTGAAACCTTTACCGCCAAGCACATTCTGGTCGCCACTGGTGGCCATCCGGTACGTCCGGACATTCCGAACGCGCATTTGGGAATTGTGTCGGATGACATCTTCCACCTCCCCAAGCTCCCGAAATCTATCTTGATTATCGGTGGCGGCTACATCGCCTGTGAATTTGCCTGCATTCTGAACGGCCTCGGCGTCGAGGTCACACAGTACTATCGCGGTGCGCAGATTTTGCGTGGGTTCGATGAAGAAGCGCGTGGGCTGATCGCGGAGTCGATGCGTGAAAAGGGCATCAACCTGCATCTTGGGACCAATATCATTGAAATGGCCCCAGCAACGGCAGACCACACTGCATCCAGCACAGGTACCGCGTCCGACGCAGCGATGGGGGCGTCCGCTCGATCAAGCGGTGATTTGCTGGAGACGTCCGAAGGCTATGAAGGGCCTGTTTGGGTAAAATCGACAAATGGTATGGAAACAGTCTTTGATTGCGTGCTGTTTGCCACTGGGCGTGATCCGAACACTACGGATATGGGACTGGAAGATGTAGGTGTCGAACTGGGGCGCCGTGGCGAGATTGTTGTAGATGAATACAGCCAGACACGGGTGCCTTCGATCTATGCCATCGGTGACGTCACAAACCGCGTGAACCTCACGCCCGTCGCGATCCGCGAAGGCATGGCATTTGTCGAGACGGTTTTCAAAGCCAACCCGACCCCAGTGGATCATGATTTGATCTCAAGCGCGGTTTTCACCCAACCAGAGCTGGGAACAGTGGGCCTAAGCGAAGAAGACGCGCGGGAACAGGAGCCGGTGGAGATTTATTGCACGTCCTTCAGACCAATGCGCACGGCATTTGCCGGCCAGCCTGACCGTGTTTTGATGAAACTTGTCGTCTCAAAAGCCACGCGAAAAGTTCTTGGGTGCCATATCGTCGCGCCGGGCGCGGGGGAAATGATCCAGTTGGCCGGTGTCGCAGTAAAAATGGGTGCGACGAAAGAAGATTTTGATCGAACTGTTGCAGTCCATCCGACGATGTCTGAAGAGATTGTCACAATGCGTTCGCCTATGCGGACCGCTTGATATCCGGGAAAAAACACACAAGTAACGACACGTATCGCGAAAGCGAAGATTTAAACGGGAAAGAGGATACGATGGCAGGAAATAACGGCGGCCCCTGGGGGGGCGGCGGTTCCTCCGGCGGAGGTGGAAACAGAGGCAATAATGGCCAGAATGGTGGCGGCGGCGGTGGTCGGCGTCCCGAAGGCGATGGGCCTCAAATCCCCGAAATCGATGAGCTGATGAAAAAAGGCCAGGAACAGTTGCGCGTCTTAATGGGCGGTCGCGGCGGTTCTGGCGAAGGCGGCAGTGGCCGCGGCGGTGGAAGCGGTCCGTTTTTTACCCGCGGAACCATCGGGTTGGGTGTAGTTGGCGCGCTGATCCTTTGGGGCATGGCGAGCTTTTACACCGTACGGCCTGAAGAGCAGTCCGTAGAGCTGTTCCTGGGTGAGTTTTCCAGCATCGGCAATCCGGGTCTGAACTTTGCGCCTTGGCCTGTCGTCACAGCCGAAGTTATCCCGGTCACACGCGAACAAACCGAAGATATTGGTGTGGGCGGTCGCGGCTCGGACGCTGGTCTGATGCTGACCGGTGATGAAAACATCGTCGATATCGACTTCCAGGTGGTGTGGAACATCAACGATCCTGCGCAATTCCTGTTCAACCTGCGCGACCCGCGCCCGACGATCCGGGCCGTGTCTGAATCGGCGATGCGGGAAATTATCGCGCAATCCGACCTGGCTCCGATCCTCAACCGGGACCGGGGTTCAATTGCCGGGCGGTTGCAGGACCTGATCCAATCCACCTTGGACAGCTACGATTCCGGTGTGAATATCATCCGGGTGAACTTCGACAAAGCCGACCCGCCGACGCCAGTGATTGACGCCTTCCGCGATGTTCAAGCTGCTGAACAAGAACGGGACCGTCTGCAAAACGTCGCCGACGCCTATGCCAACCGCGTTCTTGCTGAAGCACGTGGTGAAGCCGCTCAAGTTCTGGAAGAGGCCGAAGGGTATCGCGCACGCGTGGTGAACGAGGCCGAAGGTGAAGCGAGCCGTTTCCTTGCGGTTCTGGGCGAATATTCGAAAGCGCCGGAGGTCACCCGCAAGCGTCTTTATTTGGAGACCATGGAAGAGGTGCTTGGTCGCGTGGACAAGATCATCCTGGATGAACAAGGCGAAGGTGGCGGGCAAGGCGTTGTGCCGTATCTGCCTTTGAACGAACTGCGTCGCAACACAACAGCGGAGACCAACTAATGCGTTTTCTGATCCCCCTTGTTGTTCTGGCCGTGGTTGGCTTTTTGTCGGCCATTTATATCGTGGACGAGCGCGAAAAGGCGCTGGTTCTGCAGTTCGGTCGCGTTGTGGCTGTTAAGGAAGAGCCGGGTCTCAACTTCAAGATCCCGTTGATCCAAGACGTTGTGCGTTACGATGACCGGATCCTGAGCCGCGATATCGATCCACTGGAAATCACTCCTTTGGATGATCGTCGTCTGGTGGTTGACGCGTTCGCGCGGTACCGCATTGTGGATGTGAACCAGTTCCGACAAGCGGTCGGTGTTGGTGGCATCGCAACCGCTGAAAACCGACTGGATTCAATCCTCCGCGCCGAAACGCGGGAAATCTTGGGTTCTGTGAGTTCGAACGATATCCTCAGCTCGGACCGTGCCGCTTTGATGTTGCGGATCCGCAATGGCGCGATCGCCGACGCACAGGCATTGGGCATCGAAATCATTGACGTGCGTCTCAAGCGGACCGACCTGCCTGCGGAGAACCTTGATGCCACGTTCGAACGGATGCGCGCGGAACGTGAGCGTGAGGCCACGGACGAACGCGCCCGTGGTAACGAGGCGGCGCAGCGTGTGCGCGCGCAAGCAGACCGGACGGTTGTCGAACTCACCTCAGATGCGCAGCGTCAGGCCGAGATCATTCGCGGTGAAGCGGATGCACGTCGAAACGCGATCTTTGCCGAAGCCTTTGGTCAGGACCCGGAGTTCTTTGAGTTCTACCGATCGCTGACGGCCTACGATCGGGCGCTTCAGGGTAACAACTCGTCCATGGTGATGAGCCCGGATAGTGAGTTTTTCAACTATCTGAAGTCGCCATCGGGTCAGCCGGCCGCTGGTCAGTAAAGGCATCCTATGTCACTGATCGCCATCACGTTATTGGCGCTTGGACTTGTTTTGATTGTTGAGGGGCTGGCCTATGCGCTGGCCCCTCAGCTTTTGGAGCGGATGCTGGAGATTTTGCGGACCTTGCCCGAAACCGCGCTCCGCCAGGTCGGCGGTTTGGCCGTTGTGATGGGCCTAATCCTGGTCTGGGGCGCCTGGCAGATCGGATTTTAGGGCAGGCTGAGTTTGCTCATCCGCCCGCCATCGACGGTCCAGACTTGCCCGGTCACGAACGCAGCCTCATCTGAAGCGAGCCAGGTTACAAGATTGGCTATTTCCTCTGGTTTGCCCGTTCGTCCAACCGGATGAATACGACCGATCGCCGTACGGAATTCCGCTGGATCGCCAAGGCTTTCGATAAAGGCTGTGTTCAGCTCGGTATCGATCCAACCTGGTGCGACGGCGTTACAGCGCACGCCGTCCTGACCGTGATCTACTGCAACGGCGCGGGTGAGGGCATGCAACCCACCTTTAGAAGCGCAATATGCGGGGTGCCTTGGGTTAGAGCCCAACCCTTCGATCGAGCCGATGTTGACTATGTTTCCGGCGGTTCGGATCAAATGCGGCAAAGCCAGTTTGGTCAGCTGAAAAGGGACCGTCAGGTTCAGACGAAGTGTCTCGTCCCAATCGGACTGCGACGTTTCAAGAACCGTTCCTTCGCGCATCAACCCTGCATTGTTGACCAGAATATCGAGGCGTCCGGCCTGCTTGACAACACCGTCTATCACGATTTCAGGAACTTCCGGATCGAGGAAGTCTGCGTTAATCGCTTCGTTTTCGGGGTCGTCTCCTCGCTGCGCCGTGAATACGCGCACGCCTTTGCTTTTCAACGATTTCGCAATGGCGGCCCCGATGCCGCTGCGCCCACCGGTGACAAGTGCAACTTGCTCGCTCCAATCCGTCATTGCACGGTTTTCCCACCGTTTGCTTCAATTAAAGCGCCACACAGATATCGCGCCTGGTCTGACGCCAGAAACGCGACAACATCTGCGATATCCTCTGGCTCGGCGATCCGGCCCAGCGGAACGGATGCGTTCAGCTCCTCAATACCCCTGTCCGGATCAAGACCGCGTGTCGCAAAACCCGTACGGATCATGGGCGTGTTCACTTCGTTTGGGCAGACTGCGTTGACCCGAATGTTGTCGGGTGCGTGATCGATGCCCAAGCATTGTGTGAGTGAGGCGACAGCTGCTTTGGACGCCACGTAAATCGGGTGATTTGGACCGGGGTGAACTCCCCAACAGGACGCGACATTCACGATCGCACCACCTCCTGCCTTAGCCATGATCGGAATGGCTGCGCGGCAGAGGCGGAAGGGAGCTTCGACGTTGATGGCCATAGACCGGGCAAAATCGGCGTCTGTCGCCTCTGTGATCTTTCCACGTGTGATGATGCCCGCGTTGTTCACCAGAATATCCAGTCGGCCCATTGCGTGCATCGCCTGAGAGGGCAAGTCATCGCAAAAGACCGGATCAATCAGATCCCCTTTCATCACGTGATCAGCATTACTTTCTTGCAGATCTGCGCCAGCCACCATCACTCCCTTGGCCTGAAGCGCACGCACGATGGCCTGCCCAATACCACCTGCTGCTCCGGTCACCAAAGCGGTTTGCCCACTCATGTCCGTCATGTTGCATCCTCCTGTCCCAACGGGTTCATCTTAGGCTTGCAACAGCGGTGTACTTCCAGAAAACCGACACAAGTAGGAGTGCTCACCGACGTCTGATCCATGACATGCCGGCAAGATCTGGCAGAAATCAGCCGACGTTTGTGTCAAATCCCGTGCTTACAAGGACTGAAGGGTATGGAAAAACGGGGGTGCGGCGCCTGGAATTGTAACACCGGCTCACGCCTCGTTGAAGGCGGTGCGGTTTGATGTTGAACCTTGCCCGCCCTACGTTCAGGGTAGACGAAAGACGAGACGCCCGGCCCGGGCGTTGCGATATGGAAGGAGAATGAGGATGAAACCTCGGTCCATCGCCGTAACTCAAACTGTCGATACAGCCCGGAACGTTGCGCTGATGCGTCTGTTCTGGACCGGGTTGGTCGCAAGCCTGCTGTTTTTGGCGCAGGCGCTGGCCGCCCAGGCACGGCCGGAAAGCTTGGCCCCGCTTGCTGAAGAGATCAGCCCGGCCGTGGTCAACATCACGACATCTGCCGTGGTGGAAGGCAGAACGGGCCCGCAAGGTATCGTGCCAGAGGGGTCGCCTTTTGAGGATTTTTTCCGCGAGTTTCAGGATCGCCAAGGGGATAACGGGAATCGACCACGCCGCTCGTCCGCGCTGGGGTCTGGCTTTGTTATCTCGGAAGACGGTTATCTGGTGACCAATAACCACGTCATTGAGGGTGCGGACGAAATTCTTAT
The DNA here is from genome assembly GCA_964402685.1 of uncultured Aestuariivita sp. GTDB lineage: Bacteria > Pseudomonadota > Alphaproteobacteria > Rhodobacterales > Rhodobacteraceae > Aestuariivita. The sequence goes on from CAYODE010000049.1 coordinate 18,763, forward strand.
CGAATTCTTCCCTGGCGAAGGGCAACCCTCCGAACAGCTTGTTGCCACTGTCGTTGGTACCGATCCGAATACCGATATCGCCCTTTTGAAGGTTGATGCTGATCAGCCGCTGGATTTTGTGTCATTTGGTGACAGCGACACGGCCCGTGTTGGCGATTGGGTGATCGCCATGGGTAACCCACTTGGCCAGGGCTTTTCAGTAAGCGCGGGTATTGTGTCGGCGCGCAACCGCGCGCTGTCCGGCAGCTATGATGACTATATCCAGACCGACGCAGCGATTAACCGCGGGAACTCGGGCGGTCCGCTCTTCAACATGGACGGCGAAGTGATTGGCGTGAACACCGCCATCCTGTCGCCGAACGGTGGATCGATCGGCATTGGGTTTTCGATGGCGTCCAACGTTGTAACGCGCGTCGTCGATCAACTAAGAGAGTTTGGTGAAACACGGCGTGGTTGGCTGGGCGTACGTATTCAGGACGTAACGCCTGACGTTGCCGAAGCCATGGGTCTTGAAGCTGCTGCTGGCGCGTTGGTCACTGATGTGCCTGATGGCCCTGCCAAAGATGGCGGCTTGGAGGCTGGCGACGTAATCTTGTCCTTTGATGGTCGGGATGTCGAAGATACACGCGGGTTGGTTCGGCAAGTCGGAAACACTGATGTTGGCAAGACTGTGCGCGTCGTCGTCTTCCGTGAGGGAGGAACGCAGACATTCCGCATCACTCTCGGTCGTCGGGAAGAAGCGGAACGTGCCGTTCCTGCGGCGCTTGAGAGCCCCGAAGAGCCGGTGGAACCAGATACCAAAGAGGTTCTGGGACTGACCCTATCGATTCTGTCAGAAGAGCTGCGCGCAGAGATGGGCATTCCTGAAACAGCGGAAGGACTGGTTGTCGTCGAAGTTGACGAAGTGTCAGAGGCTTTTGAGAAAGGGTTGCGTGCAGGCGATCTGATCACCGAAGCCGGGCAGCAAAAGGTGACCTCTCTCGGTGAATTTGACGAGCGGGTGGCCGAAGCGCAGGATGCGGGCCGCAAGTCACTGCTTTTGCTGGTGCGTCGTGGTGGAGATCCGCGGTTCGTGGCCTTGGGTCTCGAATAACCGACAGCTGAGATACAATCATGAAAACGCCCCGCAGTGTCGGGGCGTTTTTCATTTCGCGTTGTGTTGCCAGCGTTTACTCGACCCGAGCCAGGCCCAACTGCCGCGCGGCCGCGAGGGATAATATCCCGGAATCTAGGCCTTGGGCGCTTTGGTATCGCCGAACGGCTGTTCGAGTGCGTGCATCCATCTCTCCGGTCACCGATCCCGAATAGAGATCCCGCGCCGCAAGGGCCCTTTGCACCGACGCAATGAACTCTGGTGTCATGGCAGTGTCACAGAGCGTTTCGAACCAGGCATCCTGCCGTTCTTGCACAATCTGCTGCTGCGTTTCGGTTTTGTAGGCTGCGGGCTTGATCACAGTCCCATCGCTTGAGACTTCGGCGGGGCGCACAAGAACCTGTTCCGTGACCGTCTCGATCACAGCTGGTGAGGTTGTCTTGCCCCAGCATGTTCCAGGCGTGGCTTCGGGGGTCGGCACTTGTGTGAGAAACGCTTGGTCCGGTTTGCCCAGTGCTTGCACTTCGGGTTCGGGTGCAGCGGAACAGGCCGCGAGCGCAGCTGTTAGCACGGCACTGGCCGTGAGGCGATACGTGGGTCTGCTCATATCCGGGCCTCTGTCGGGCGGGTTCGGGGTACAATAGCGTAAAGGTTCTACCGCGCCTAGAGTCGAGTGAAGTGTGGACCAAACCGCAATGCAGTGTCAGGCTGACGTGGCTGTTTTGGATCTATCTTCCACCAAAAGCAGATCCAGCATGTGCGAGATGTCCTCGATCTCCTCAGCCAGGACGTGGGTGACACCGTGAGCGCGCTGCATCCGGCCTGTCACACGTAACATACGCCCTGCGATCACGGCCCGGCGAAACCGTTCATAGATATTGCGCCAGACAATGATGTTCACCACGCCAGTCTCATCTTCCAGCGTCACAAAGATCACACCCTTGGCCGTACCGGGCCGTTGGCGCAGGATGACCAGCCCCGCCACCGCGATCCGCGCGCCGACAGGTGGTAGATCCATCTCGGACGCGCGCAAACAAGATGGCGGGCGGGGCCATGCCGGCGGTCCGGGCTGCAGCGGGGCTGCTGGATCGG
>CAYODE010000050.1:0-20689 GCA_964402685.1 uncultured Aestuariivita sp.
CGGCATCAAACGTGCCGGGCGACCATCCCAGCAGATACATGTCGAAATTGTCGGCCCGCAGTTCCGGCCAGTAATTCTGCACCGGCATGGCATCCAACTCCGCCGTGATACCAATTTGCGCCAGCATAGATACCACCGCTTGGCACACCGCTTCGTCGTTGAGATAGCGGTTGTTGGGGCATTTCAGGCCGAACGCGAACCCATCGGGATACCCTGCCTCTGCCAGCAGGGCGCGAGAGGCTTCAGGGTCAAACGCCATGGGAGAGGCATTCGGTGTTGAAAAACCACGCATCGCCGGGCTGACCAATTGGCTGGCGGGTTCCGCGCTCCCGCGCATGATCGTTTGGAGGATTGCAGGCACATTGACCGCGCTCGCAACGGCTTTGCGCACCCGAACATCCTGAAATGGGTTTGGATCACCTGCATTGCCCCCGTATTTGAGTACCTCGTGATCGTGCCCAAAGCCCAGCATGATGACGCGCGCTTCGATCCCCTGAACAATCTGCACCTCATCGCGCTCGGACAGACGTGCCGTATCTTGAATGGGTACCGGATTGATCATGTCCACATCACCAGACAGCAACGCTGCGACCGCGGTTGCTGGGTTCTGGATCGGAGTGAACTCTGCACGGGTGATATTGTGTTCAGCTTCACCCCACCAACCGTCAAACGGCTCGAGTACCGTGCGTAACCCGGGTTCTCGCGCGGTGACCTTGAACGGTCCCGTCCCGTTCGCATTGAGCGTAGCGTAATTACCGTTGTCTTTATCGGGCAGGCTCGCGCTGTTTGCCGCGGCCCAATCGCTGTCCATGATCATCCAGTTTGCAATGCTATCCGGGAAGATCGGATTGGGTGCGGAGGTCATGACGTCGATCGTAAAGTCGTCCACAACGACAACATCGCTGACAGGCGCAAACCAGCTTCTTGTGTCCGACACCTCGTCAGAGGCCCGTTGGTAAGAGAACAGGACATCTTGCGCATCAAAGGCGCTGCCATCGTGGAATGTGACGCCCTCGCGCAGTATGAATCGCCAGCCTTCACCGTCCCCAATCGGTTCCCAACTGGTGGCCAGCGCAGGTTCGATTGTCATGTCTTTGCCGCGTCGAACCAGCCCTTCGTACACGTTGTTCAAAAACCCCAGGACCGGAGCGGAATTGACCGCATGAGGATCCATGGTTTGCGGATCAGTGGTCGAGGCCCAACGGAATTCATTGGCTGCTGCGACCGACGCTGTCAGAGAAAGCGCCGCGACGCTGATGATACGATACATGGTGGAAACCCCCTTGCTGTCCAGCTTCAACGGTGGCGGTAGTCCGCTGGCCGGTCACTTCAATTGACTGTGATCAGTAGCGTATTTGCCGTCTTTTAAGCTGATCAAGTGTGTATTTGCCCGCGACTGGGCCCGCCAACCCAGGCACATAACGTGGATCCCAGGGAAGGCACTTCGGTCCACATAGCAAACGGATCTCACCGGTCCGGCCATTTACAAACCAAAACCGACCGCCGGGCGTCGAGATATACCCATTGGTCCCTGTCGACATGTCGGCAAGCACATCGAGGACGGACGGCACTTCGTTATCGAAACGCTCAAGGAATGCTCCGTGCGTGTGGTAAGTGGCCACAAGATTTGTGCCGACAGGCACATTGGGATAGCGGCAACGCGCGCGCGTTCCGCGGTTTGCCTCGCTGACGATCAGGCGACCGCCCGCGTCCTCGCCAATCACGCCGCAAAACTCGCGATTCCCGCGGATGGACGGCTCTTGCAGCGCCCTCAAAGTCTGTTTCGCCAGCTCTTGTTCAGCACGGGATTGTGCTGCGACAGGGGCCGCCAACAAAAGCGCTACGACAACTGACAAGGCATGTTTGAGCATAAGATACAGGATATGCGGGTAATCCCGTCGCCTCAAGCGACAAGAGAGGCCAAACGCTCGTCAAACGACAACGCCGTAACGAAAAGTGCCCCGGCGGGAAGATCTCCGACCGGGGCACCAAAATCATTGGTGATGGGCGGGGTTATCCGCCGAGCGTGAAGTACTTGAACTTCGCTGTATCATCAGGGGCAACGATTGTACCCACGTTGGACTTCATGCCCCAGTTCAGCACTTGGTGGTGAATAGGGATATATAGTTGATCTTCCTGCACAGTCTGCCAGATCGTATTGATCATCTCATTGCGCTTAGGAAGGTCAGTTTCTGACGCCAGTGCGACAATCATTTCATCCAGTTCAGAGTTTGAATAGCGTGTGCCGTTCCATGAGCCGTACTTTTCACCCTTGGTGTGAACCAGGAAATTGAAGATGTACTCGGAATCGTATGTCGGAACACCCCAACCCAGCATGTAGAAGTCTGTTTCCAGGTTGTTGATCAGCGGGAAGTGCTGCGCTTTGGGTTTGGCATCCAGGTTCACCGTCACACCGATCTGCGCCAGCATGCCCACCGCAGCCTGACAAATTGCTTCATCGTTGATGTAGCGGTCGTTCGGGCAGTCTAGCTGAATGGAGAAGCCGTTGCCGTAACCAGCTTCTTCCATAAGCGCTTTTGCGGCCTCGATATCTGTCGTGGACGAGCTGTCCATCGCTTCGTTCCAGCCGTTGACAAACGGGGGGGCGATCATGCCGGCAGGTGCCGATTGACCACGCATAACAACCTGCTGAATGGCGTCGCGGTTGATTGCCATCGACATGGCTTTGCGCACACGAACATCTGCCAGCGGGTTTGCCCCGTCGACATTGTCGTTCGCGAGGTCCGCGTCACCCATGTTCATTCCAAAGAAGATCACACGGTTCTGCGGTGCGGTCCGAACGTCCAAACCATCTGCGGCAGACACACGCTGAAGGTCTTGCACAGGTACGTCCTGGATGAAGTCCACTTCGCCAGACAACAGAGCCGCGACACGCGTCGCAGCGTTCTGGATCGGAGTGTACTCAATGCGCGTGACGTCCATCGGGAATTCGTCCTTGCCCCAATAGTTCTCGTTCATTTCCAAAACGGTGCGCACATCAGGTTCGCGGCTGATCAGCTTGTAGGGGCCTGTGCCATTTGCATTCTTGGCTGCAAACGTGTCTTCGCCACCTTCGTAATCCTGAACTTTGACCGCGTTATTCGCTTCGGCCCAACCTTTGTCCATGATGAACATGTTGGTCAGGTTTGATGGCATGATCGGATTGGGCCCGTCGGTAACAATCTCAACCGTGTATTTATCGGTTGCCCGAACTTCAGTAACGGATGCCAAAAGCTCTTTGTAATCCGAATCTGGCGTCATCGCTCGGTTCAAAGAAAAGACAACGTCTTCGCTGTCGAATTCGGCACCATCATGAAAGGCGACCCCTTCGCGCAGCTTGAACGTCCAGACATTTGGATCCGCCTCAGAAGGCCCCCATTCGGTGGCCAGAGCGGGTACCATTGCGCCGGTCATGTCGCGCATCACAAGCGGTTCCATGATCTGGTGGGCAAGCGCCGATGTCGGGCCTTCGTTCTGGGCATGTGGGTCAAGCGTCAGTGAATCGCCTGCACGCGCCCATTTGAGCGTCTCGGCCTGAACGGCCGGCGCCACAAGCGCGATCGCCGTTGCGGCATAAAAAAGTTTTTTGATCATATCGTTATTCTCCCCATTTATGGTTTTTGTGGCATGCACCTTAATGCGTCACCTGCCAGTAAGAAAGCCAATGCTTGACCCGCTTTTCAACTAGTAGGGCACAACCTGACGTTCGGTCAGGTAACATTGCATGCGAAATGCTGAGGAAAACAGCGGCCGCTGCTTTAAACGCCTTGCTTGATCACATTGAACAAAGCAGCTTGCGACCGCGTTCCGTCGATTTCAAAACGTGGACCGACGGGAACGGCGCCCAGTTCCAGCCGTCGCAACCAGCGAGACCAGACTGCCGGCACAATGCCGATAACGTGCGTTGCTCCCTCTGCGCGCGCGGCTTTGGCGAAGTTTTTCATAAGCTCCATTTGGACCGCCACCCGACGCTCTGCCGGAACAGCGTCGGTTATAAAGAGCCGTGTCGCCTCGTAAATCCTGTCTTCCACAGGCGCTTCGAAAAACAAAACATCTGTAGGAATATCCTCAAGAAGCCCCAATTGCGCATCGCGCAACATATAGCTGTGCAAGCCAACTTTGGCAGTGGTCGGCAACAGACGAACGCCACCAAGAATTTCGCCATATTCATGGAGAATGACCCACCGCGCGAACGGGTTGTCGTATTGATCGAACTCTATTCCATCGGTGACCGGCACAGACCATTTGAGCCGATCTATGAACACAGCTTTGCGGGCTTCCATGAACGTCGCCCACAAATCGCCGAAACGATGCATGTTCGAAAACGACAATACGGATGCGCGCAGATGCGCAGCGGCCTTCCTCTCCGACGGGTCGGGCACCACGGTCAGTTTCGACCGTGCCTTAAGCGCCTCCGTCTTGGACGGAGAGGCTTCTACTGGTTCTAAGTCCGGAAACACAGCTGAGGACGGCACAGCCGCCCCCGCCATCCGCGAAATCTTCATCCTAGCCTCAGGTACTTCTTATTTTTTTCAACTTTACGCCGAATAACCGGGCTTAGGTCCACCACAGGTTTGCCATGGTGATGACAAAGTTTTAACCAATTCGTAAATTGTTGCGGACGGATCACACACAACAAAAATTTCTGATGCTAATACGCGTCAGTCGCGCGCCATTTGCACGCAGTTGGCGCGGATCAATGTCAGGTAGATGATCTTTTTCAGTGCGTGTTGAATGATTTGCCCGGAAAACTTGACCTAAAGGTAAGTCTTTGTCGATCTTCCATCACTCTGCCGCATCAAGAAAATCTTGCGGCGGTTCATAGATATCAAACTCGATGAAGAAGGTCGTACCGTGGCCCACTCGGCTGACGTAGTCGATTTCGCCTTTGTGTCTTTCGACAATCTGCTTGGTGATGTTCATGCCCAAACCCGTGCCGCCTTTGCGACGCTGGTCTGAATTGTCGACCTGAGAGAATTTACCAAAAACCTTATCTTTGGCATCTTCTGGAATTCCGATACCGGTGTCCTTCACACAGATGCGAACCTTATGACCCGCGATCTCTCCAAACACTCGGACAGCCCCCCCATCATCCGAAAACTTCAATCCGTTGGATATGACATTCGCCATCACCTGCATCAGGCGTGCTTCGTCGCCCTCGATCAACACATCGGGCACTGGCGGATGGGCAATCAGATCAAGCCCCAAGCTGGCTGCATATCCCTGGTTCGCTTCGATCGCATCCTCGATCAATTGCCCGACGCTAAGCGGTTGGAAGCGATAGACCATTTCACCTGCTTCAATCTTTTGGAGGTCAAGCAAGTCGTTGATGAGATCCGCGAGCCGTTGGGAGTTTTTCCCGGCGATCTCGATCATTGGTCCCATGGTGTCGGGCATGTCGCCTAATGCGCCTGAGTTCAAAAGGTCGAGCGACCCTTTGATCGATGTCAGAGGTGTCCGAAGCTCGTGGCTAACAGTCGAGATGAACTTGGACTTCACCTCATAAGCAGCTTTCGTTCGCTGGTGTTCTTCCTGCAGCTCTTCCAGTTGCCGTATGCCCTGCCGGTACAAACGTAGAAAGGCAAATGAGCAATCAACGATGAAGTAGACAACAAACAGGACTGTGAAGAAGTGTAGCCACGCCTGCGAATTCAGAGGCGGGTTGTAGCGCCAGATATCGATCAATGCGATTGCAAAAAACGTAATAAAGTAAATGGCCAACCGCAGCGCAAGAGCAGGCATCAGCTGGTGATTGTTCATCGCGGCAAACACAGCCGCTGCGAACAGAAAGAACAGTGGCGTAAAGTGCCCACCCGACGTCTGTTGCAATGAAATCGTGAACACAAAGGCAGAAATCGCCGTGGCGCTCAAAAACGTATTCACCATGATGGCGCGTAGGAAATTTCGCGCGCGGCCCGGATCATGGTCTGTCCAGGCGTTCACACGACGCGCAACTGACAAATCAAAAACTTCGGTCAGCAGCACCAACGCGTAGCACAGCAGTGGCATTGTCGGATCGAAGTAGATAACGGCCAACAGCGTCGCGGCCAGAAAGATCGCTTGCCGCTGCCAAAGAAGCTTGGAGATGATCCCGACATAGTCTTTCATCTGGCGCTCGAGGCGTTCCAGTTTGAACCATGCACTGCCTTCTTGCGGCGTGTTGAAATCTGCAACGCTCATGATTTGCGTCGTCTCCGGTGCCACTCCTGCCCAGATGCACTCTGGCAGACCAGTGTGCTAACAAGTTGACTACAATCTGGCTTTCCTGCGACGAGACCTATCTGATTGGCCGTCCAAAAGTTGGTTGCACTGCACCACCTTCTCGCATCACGTCTTTCAACATCAATGAATAGACGCGACGCTCCACGCGCTCTTGCTCTGGGCTGCGTGACTGATTGGACAAAACGCGCCGTGAGATATCTGGCGATACCGCGGCCTGCCCGGCCTTTTCTTCCGCGCTAGCGATCGCCGCGCTGAGTACGTCCAAAGCGGCAACTTTTGACGCAGACTTCAGAATGGCCGTATCCCCGACAGAAACCTTGATCGACGCACTGGCCAATTGTGCGGGTTTGACTGCATGGATCTGTCTGTTCAAGATCGTTTGGAAAGTGTCAGGCAAAACATCTTGGCGTCCGATCCGGATGCACAGGAAAACACCGTTGCCACGATACGAGATCATATGGCCTTCTTGTCGGGTCAGTTCAGAGATCGCACGACCGACTGTTTGGATAACCTCTTCGAACGCATCTGGTCCAAGTTCGTTATGCAACGCATCGACGTTGTTGATCTTTATGCTAACAACCGACGATTTGGATGTCAGACTTTGCGAAATCTGCATGACGTAATTTTCGTATTCGTCATGTCCCAAGAACCGAGTGACATTTCGCAACGGAAGCGCTTCGGACAACACGTTTGTGCGTGGGGAAGTGGATGACGCCAGTCGTTTGCTTTGGCGCATGGCGGATGCGACCCGACCACGCAAATCAATGAGATCGAAGGGTTTGGTGACGTAATCCGTGGCACCTGCCCGAAAGGCGTCCGATATATATGAGCGCTGCGACATCGCGGTCACAATGATCAGCGGCGTGTGGCCATAATCGGGTAGCTTGCGGACCTCCTGGCACATTTCGATGCCGTTCATGTCAGGCATCTGGATGTCGATCAGCGCGGCACTAAACGTCTCTGGATGATCCATAAGGATCTCTAATCCTTCGCCCGCCGACAACGCGGTGTAGACGTCATAGCTGTCCAATGAACTCAGTGCAGCCTCGAGAACCTCAAGGATGCTGGGATCATCATCAACGGCCAAAATTTTCATATCCGTCTCCAGATCACTCGCAAAGCCTATTGAACTGACCCAACGTCTGTGCGCGCACGTTTACTCTTCTTTGGCGGAGTATTGAGGAATTGAGCCGACAAAGAGGCAGGGGGATGGCTCGGATTTGGCATTTGCGGAATCAGCAACTGAAAAGCCAAGAGGCTTGCGATAGACCAAGGTATCGCTTCTGATGAATGAAACGCTGATTGCAGGAGTACTATTATGGAGATTTTCCCAGCAGGACGACCGACGTCATCGGTGCCCCCGGAGTGGTTCACCGGAACCGTTTGGCAAGATCCCATAATAGTAGCGCCCGAACCTGCACGTGTCAGAGCGTTGAAAGTGACCTTTTGTCCTGGCGCGCGGACCGCATGGCACACCCACCCGTTGGGTCAGACTTTGCACGTTGTATCCGGCATCGGCCGGGTTGGAACACGGTCGGGAGACGTCCGGACCATCAAGGCCGGCGACACGGTGTGGATCCCGCCAGGCGAAGAGCATTGGCACGGCGCCGGACCAGACAGCATGATGTCACACATCGCTATTCAAGAAGCTTTGGATGATTCAGTTGCGGAATGGCTGGAACACGTTTCAGACGCCGATTACCTGAAAGATCCCGACAACTGACCACAGGAAACCTAAACGATCGGGCACGTTTCCTAAGAATGCCCACAGTTTGTCCGAAGACGACCACGATATCATCACATTTGTGCTGATGCTTCTGTCTGTGCAGGTCCGCCGACTTAGGGCGGGTCGACGTAACGAGGGCGGACGGACGAGCATGAACCACCACGCATTGCACCATGAAGACGAGGTCGCAGAAGAACTTCTGCCGGGAACGTCTTTGCTGCACGGTCAGTACGTGATCGAGCGCTATTTGGTGCGCGGTGGCTTTGGCATCACCTATCTGGCTCGCGACAGCCTGGAACGACGCGTTGTAATCAAAGAGTGCTTTCCTAACTCCATCTGCTACCGGAAAAACGGTCAGGTTGTGGCGCGCACGCGCGAACAAACAAAGCAGTTCGAGTCGATCACACGTCACTTCCTGCGCGAAGCCCGCCGGCTGTCGCGATTGAAGCATGCAAATATCGTAGGTGTTCACCAGGTCTTTGAAGAGAACAACACCGCTTACATGGCGTTGGATTACCTGGACGGCATCGACCTGCTTATGGTGATTGATGAAGAACCTGAGCGTTTGAAGCCAGATTTGATCCGCAGCCTGCTAAAACAATCGCTCAACGCAATCCGCTACATCCACGATCATGGCATTCTGCATCGCGACATCTCACCCGACAATTTCCTTTTGGACTGGGACGACAACCTCACACTGATCGACTTTGGGGCGGCGCGAGAGCACGTCACTAAAGCACATCGCGCATTGTCAGCGCTGCTGGCCGTTAAAGACGGATACTCACCGCATGAATTCTACGTTCCCGGAGTGAGCCAGACCGAAGCAAGTGATCTTTATGCATTGGGTGCCACGTTTTATCACGTGCTTACCGGAGAGGCTCCGCCGCACAGCCAAGAACGTTTGGCGGCGACTGCCAGTGAGTCTGGAGACACCTACGTGCCACTTGTTGGGCGCATTGAAGGTTTCGACGACAGCTTCCTAGGAATGATCGATCATGCATTGAACGTGTTTCCGGAAGGACGCCCACAATCGGCAAAAGAGTGGCTCGACGTGATCGAACACCGCGCCCCAATTCAGGAGCCCGACATGAGTGTTGATCAAAACCCGGTCGAAGACATTCGGGACGACGAACCCATGACCCGCGTTTTGTCGCGACTTGTCGAGGATACCAATCGTGATCTCGAACAGGGCAAACCCGGTGATTTGAAACGCGTGTCGCGAAACATGACCGACATGGTCAACCCACTGAACCCTGTCATTCCGGTTAAGAAACAGGACGAACGCCCTGCTGTACCGGTCGATATTTTTGGGAATCCGATCAAAAACGTCGACAAATGGATGCGCGATCAAGATCGCACACTGGCCAAACAAGACAAAGCCAACCCGGATCGCACCGTCAAACCGAAGAGACCGAAGCAAGGTCAACGGTTCATGCGATCCCTGCTATCCCGGCTGGTTTCGAAAGAAGTCGATCCGAAGCAGTCTGCAACAAATTGATCCTGGGAAAAGAAGATGAAGTTTATTCGTGACATCATTGCTGAGCGGTCGGATGTAAAACCATCGGAACCTATGGAGATGCCCACAGCATCGGACACAGAAGCGGCTCCGGTTGCAGCCCCAAAATCTGAATCTCGTCGGCCGGACCGGACGATGACGCGATTGTCCGATGGAACCATGTTGGGGGCCGACGATGTCTTTAAGCGCCTACTCGGTGAAAACTCCGACGCAGCGATGGATGCGATGAAATCCGAAGATGCGCTGGCTTTTGCCGATCCGTCAGAAGATGAGGATGAGGTTCAAGCCGAGTTCGACGAAGACAGCAACCTTTTCGATGATCTCGCAAAGGGCATCTTCGAAACCGAAGAAGACGATCGCAGTGATGAGGACATTCCGGATCTGATTGAACCCGTTACAGACACCATTTCAGAGGAACGGAAGCCAGCAGCCGTTAATCCTGCGCCAACGCCAGAAAATGAGCCGATGGCGGAGGCCGCGCCGAAGATCGAACCGGTACTGGACGTCAAACCTGCAAAAACTGCACGAGAAACGTCTGTGCCACCGGTCGATTTGTCGGCCACAATTCCAGAGGTGCCCGAGCAATCCATCCCAGCGGCCGAAACGCCGAGCGTTCCAGACATGGTGGCCGTTCCGGCACCCGCATCGGGTCGGTCCGGACGCGGCGCGGGCCGGGTCAAAACGCGTTTGCTTGGCTTTGGCATGCCCGAAGCGCCAGTCCATGACCCGTTCGCCACTAGCGGCACTGCGCCCGGACCGGCACCTGCGCAAAGCACCTTCCCCGTCGGTTGGCTCGTGGTCACGACAGGCCCGGGGCGCGGGTCATCCTTCGCACTGCATGACGGGGTGTCACAGATCGGTAGAGGCGAAGATCAGGCCATTCGCCTTGATTTCGGTGACACCAGCATTTCCCGGTCCAATCACGCCGCGATTGCTTATGATTCTGAACAAGGTGGATTTTTTCTTGGGCATGGCGGAAAGGCAAACATGGTGCGCCTAAACGATCGCCCTGTTCTGAGCACTGAAGAAATCTCCTCCGGTGCGATGATCCGCATTGGCGAAACAACCCTGCGCTTCATCGCATTCTGCGATGGCGACTTTTCATGGGCAGAAGAAGGTCTCTGATCCATGACCGACACGCCAAAACTCGCCTTTGACGTTGCCACTGCGTTATCGCAGGGCCAACGCGACAGTCAGGAAGACGCGGTTATCGCGGACTTCCCGCTGGATGGTGAGGTTGGGTTTGCTGTACTAGCGGATGGTATGGGTGGGCATGCCGCAGGCGATGTTGCCAGCAAAATCGTCGTGACCGAAGTTTTCAGCGAGCTGAAACTGCAATGCGGCGAAACCGAACACTTTGAAGCAAACCTTCCCACCATTTTGTCCCAGGCCGCGGCCACTGCAAACGAATGCGTGCGCATTCATACCGAGCATCACCCCGGCAGCCATGGTATGGGCGCTACACTCGTGGCACCCGTTCTGGTTGGCGAGAAACTCTACTGGATCTCGATCGGAGACTCGCCCCTTTTCCTCTTTCGCGAAGGTGAGCTGCTGCAATTGAACGAAGATCACTCGCTTGCCGGACAAATCGATCTTTTGGTTCAAAAAGGTCTGATGGATCGCGAAACCGCCGAAAACCATCCGGACCGCCATTGTCTCACCTCTGTGCTAATTGGGGATCAGATCGCGCGGATCGATTGCCCCAAGAAACCATTGACCTTGAAATCGGGCGATATTGTCATTGTGGCGAGCGACGGGCTGCAATTCCTGGAAAACTCAGAGATTGAAGGCCTGATCCAGGAGGGCGCGAGTCAGAGCAGTGCGGATGTAGCGAGATCCTTGATCGGCGCGCTTGAGGCATTGGGTGATCCACATCAGGACAACGTTTCCCTATGCGTGATCAAAGCGGACGAAGGACAAACTCAGGAGGCTCCCGTGCATGTCACGCCGGATGCCGAAGAAACGATCAGTGCACTTTTTGCCGACTCTGAGCTGATCCCTGGTGATGAAGCGACATCGGAACCGCCGCAGATCGCCGCATCAGTTACATCGGCATCGGGCAGCAAAATCACCGTCCTTGCGCGAAAAACGCTTGATGGATTGTCCATGCTCTATCACTTCAGACGTCCGTCGGAGAAATCCGCATGAACCAAAGACATGCCACTGAGGCAGTTGTGGATCAATTGTCCTTGGTGCTGGGCTCTGAACGCTTCCCGAACGAGGCAAAGGCGCTGGGATCGCGTCTTTTGGACCGTTTGCGATCGCCAGTTCAAATTGTTCTTCTCGGCAAACCTGAAAGCGGTAAATCCAGGTTGATAAACATGTTGCTGGGTCATGCCCTTTATCCGCAGATCTCGGAACTGGGCACCTGCGAAATTGTCTATGGCGAGACAGCACGTACCTTCATCACGCGTGGCGACAATACCATAATGGAATGGACGGCGGGTACTGACACACCCATGCCCGAAGATACTGTCATGGTGCGTGTTGAATTACCGCTCCCGCTTCTCAACAAGTTTAACCTGACCGAGATCACTCTGAGCGGGCACTCACAAGACCAACGCGATCTGGCGAACTGGGCTTATGAGCGGGCAGATATTGCACTTTGGTGCACACAAAGCTTCGATGCGATCGAACAGACTCTGTGGGCGCCGGCGCGCGACGCCCTAAAAGATCATAGCTTTCTTGTTATCACCAAGGCAGATCAGTTGCTTATGAAGGGTGTGTTGCGCGATCATATTGCGTCGCTCGAGGACATCGTCGCACAGGAATTTCACAGCCTTTATTCGATTGCGACCATTCAAGCTATTTCCGCCCGGGATGGTTCAGAAACAACCGATGTCGAAGTGTGGAGCGCCAGTGGCGGACATGCGTTGCAGGACGCCGTGTTGAAGCTGGTCGAAACCGGTCGTCGCGCAGATGCAGACAACGCGCTCTTGTTTTTGAGCCGGTATTCTGCAGTCGTCTCTCAAATCGAGCAGCGCAGCGGAGAAGCGAAACGCAAACAGGCCACCAGCACGCGAAAAATCTCGGTCATTCCTGAAAGTGCTGAGACGTTGGGCGCGGCGCAACGCAATCGCGAAGTGTTCGTCGAAGCTCTCGATTACCTGCAGGATCGTGCTGAAAAACTGATCCGCGACCTTGACCAACCCCTTCAGGGAGACACAGACGCGATCCTTAAGCATTGCCTCGATACGGCCAACCAACTCAGCACCCTTTTGCAGGATTTTGACAAGGCCGACAGCGCTTTGGCCGAGCTTCAGGAAGATGTCATGGAAAGCGCGGACATGATGCTTTTACTGCAACTTGAACAATCTGAAGACGCCGCATCGGATGCCGTGACTCTGTTGTTACAGCTCAAGAAAGAGGTCGCCGAGAAAACAGCAGGCTAATTTCAAGCAAACTGTCCTTTATCGTCGGATGATCGCCCCAAATTCACCACATTTTTCTTCCAGTTTTGACGCAGAAAAAAGTTTTCACGCGCACTGCGCTGGGTCTGACCCCATCGGTGCGTGGGGTAAGTTGGGGTAACGAGAATGGGCAATGATCATACGCCTACAGCCGAATTGCGGATCGAGCGCCGCCCGGACATAACACGCGCTGGGCTTGAACCGCTGGATGGGTTTTCGGCGGAAATGGCACAGCTGGACAAAGCTTTGAGCGACCTTGCAGAGCAGGGTGACGACGCTCTTCAGCGTGCGGTAATGCGCATGCGCGCAGACATCCATGGATTTGAGCCCAGCGTGACGCTTTTGGGCCAGGTCAAGGCGGGTAAAACTGCCTTGGTCAATGCCATGGCGGGTTGGTCGGATCTGTTACCATCTGACGTGAACCCATGGACTTCGGTCGTCACCTCCCTGCATCTGACACCGCATCAGACAGACAGCGCAGCACGCGCTGAGTTTAAGTTTTTTGGTGCGAATGAGTGGGACCGCCTGATGCAGAAGGGCGGCCGCTTGGGTGAAATGGCAGACCGTGCCGGTGCCGCTGGTGAGATCCAGAAAATTCGTGAACAAATCGAAGAAATGCGCGAAAAGTCACGCGCGCGCCTTGGCAAGAAATTCGAGCTGCTTTTGGGGCAATCCCACGAATACGGCTATTTCGACAAGAACCTGATCGAACGTTACATCTGCCTGGGCGATCTGTTCGATGATGACCCTGACGCAGCTGATCAGGGGCGCTATGCGGATATCACAAAGTCAGCTGACCTGTACTTGCAGGCTCCTGATCTCCCTGTGGCGCTGTGCCTTCGAGACACCCCCGGTGTGAATGACACCTTCATGATGCGCGAGCAGGTGACAATTCAGGCGATCCGAGACAGTAGGCTGTGTGTCCTGGTCCTTTCAGCGCATCAGGCGTTGAGTTCCGTCGATATGGCTGTGATCCGGCTCATTTCGAACTTGAATACACGTAACGTGATCATTTTCGTGAACCGGATTGATGAACTACCCGACCCTGCCGCACAGATCGAGGAAATACGCACCAGCATTCGCGACACTCTGAAGGCACAGAACGGACCCGAAGACTGCGAGATTGTCTTTGGCAGTGCGTATTGGGCCGGAAAAGTCCTAGCCAACGACATCGAAAACATGGCGGCCGACAGCGCCGACGCTCTGTTGAATTGGGCCTCGCAAATGATCCCGCCCGGCGAAGATCAGTCGCCAGCAAAAATGGTTTGGGAATTGTCCGGTTTGCCCGCGTTGTTCCGGGCCATCGGGACTCGCGTCGTGAACGGTCAAGGTAAGGACCTGCTGACCAAGACAGCGCGTAATGCGATGAACCTGGCGAGCAGCCTGAAAGTATCCGAAGCCATCACGGTGTCTTCTGACGGCGACATGCCGGCACTCGTGGATCGAAACGCGATTGCGACAGAGATTGATATGATCGCCAAGCGTCATTACGCTAGTCTCAAGGCCGAGATGGGAAGCATCCTCAAGTCGTATCATGCCCGTTCCGACCGCGCGCATGGTAACTTCCTCGATCGGGCCACCCATTCGCTGATCAAGCACCTCGAAGAGCACGGCGAAAGCCCAACATGGTCTTATGATCCAACCGGGCTGCGCATGCTTCTGCGGTCTGCCTACACTGTGTTTGGCACTCAAACGCGCAACGCAGCGCAACGTCAGTACGACGCCGCTGCAACCGAAATTGCTCACCTTTACGGAAAGTCTTTCGGCGGCATCGTGAACGGTTTCAGCATTGAAGCCCCGACAGCTCCAGACGTCACCCCACCCGTGGGGCTGGGTCAAACGATTGCTCTCGATTTCAAAGACGGTTGGTGGTCCAGCTGGTGGCGCCGCACACGCGGGTACAAAGCGTTCGCCGAAAGCTTCCGGTCAATGATCAAGGGCGAGACAGACATGATCCTTGCCGAGCTCAAACATGATCAGGCCGACGCCTATCAAAGTGCGGTCGGGTCTGCGCTTACCCAGTTCATCGACGAGCAGAGGGCGCTGTTGCTGGAATTGGCGGACAAAGCCCAAGACGGCACAGACGCGTTTGATGCCGCCCTGACGGCAGACGATTTGGCCCACCGCCGCGCGGCGTTGGAAGACACCATGCGTACTCTTTCAACGTGTGCAGCCTAAGCGAAGTGGACAAACACATGACCGACCTGCCCGAACAGACACAAGCCGACGAAGACACGCCACAGCGCCCCCGCGTCGCGTTGATGGGGGAGTTTAGCGCGGGGAAAAGCACGCTCACAAATCTGTTGCTGGCTGCCGAACCCCTGCCGGTTAAAATTACAGCCACCCGACTGCCGCCTGTTTGGATCACACACGGTGAAGGGACAGGGCTGCGCGAAGACAAATTCGGCGATGTCCACGAACTTGGCACAGATGGTTTGAGCGGGATCGATATGGATGATACCCGCCTGATCCAACTCCAGATGCAGTCGGATATCCTGCACATCTGCGATTTGGTCGATATGCCTGGGATTTCAGATCCAAATATGGACAGCACAGTTTGGAGCGAAGTGATCAATCAAGCGGATTTTGTCATTTGGTGCACCCATGCCACCCAAGCGTGGCGCCAGTCCGAAGCTGCGGCATTTGACGGCCTGCCCGAGCATTTGAAGCAAAACGCGATTTTGCTGATTACGCGCTTTGACAAGTTGTTGACGGATCGCGATCGAAAACGCGTTATGGCTCGCGTGAAAGCGGAAACCAAAGACAGATTTCGCGCTATCTTCCCAGTCGCTTTGCTGGACGCGTTGTCATCTGGTGAGGACCGCGCCAAATGGGACCGGAGTGGCGCAGAACCCTTCCTTAAGACGTTTCTGGAGCTTGTCACAAACCCAGAGGCGCAATTGACACAAGTTGATGCAGCAGCGCCGGTTGAAACGGACCCCGCCCCAGCTGCCGAAGTCAGGCAGATTGCCCCGGTTAAACCTTCGAGGGTCAAAGCCGCCGGGACCTCAGAACGGCCAGGACGGCCACAGCAATCCGGACCAAAAAACGCGGTGGGACATGGGTAAGAACCACCTGCTCAGACTGGCTTGGAGGCCGAAATGAGCGTCATCGACGAGCTGGACAAACTGCGTGCAACCCTTCCAGGCTGCACGCTTGTGGCATTCGGTGACCTGACCGCGCGGATCGTCTTGTGTGCTAGCGCCTCCGAAAAACGCCCGCAGGAAGAGTTGGACGCGCTTTGTATGGCAGCTTCAGTCTCATTGGACAGTGACGCGTCGAATTCCATCGCGTCCGTGCTGGGTGGTAGCAAGCTCAGCCAAGCTGTTGCGGTCAGTTCTGGCGAAATCCGTCTGTTTTTGCGCTCCCATCTGGACGCGTGTGACGCTCTCTTCTGCACATTCACCGACCATACGGATGTTCGTGAAATGGTGGCAGCAGGGCGATCAACTCTGCACAAGATATCCGCTCTGCAATGACGTCGGTCCTTGCAACATATCCCACGATGGTTGGCCAAGGCCCCAACAAGCGTACACTGTCTCGATTGCTGCGGTTGGGCCAGAGGGTGCGCCTGAACGGCCTGGGTCACCGCAAACTGTCAGAAAGCGACACGCGTGCGTTAACCACAGCGCTGCTGCGCGACATCGATGAAACCATCCTGCCCCGACGGGTGGAAGTTGTGACCAACGCAGGTCAACGGTTCTCACTGGAAATCGCTGGACGCAGATTGCTTCGGTTGGTGGTTGCTGGCAGCGGTGGCTCTGTTGGTCAGCCGGACGATCCAATCGAAGCGGCAAAAGCGTTGGCTGCAGAGCTCAAGCGCGCCCTGCTCCGGTCGACGGAAATCACGTTGCAAAGCTTTCGCATGAACGAAACCGAAGACCGCATGGACGTTGGATGTTCAGCGGTTGCTTTAGCCGCCGCCTTGGGCCTTGATCTGGAAGGGCTGGCCGGAGAAAGCATGACAGACAAAGTGATGCGCGCACTGGATCGCCATGCTCTGGCCGGTTTGGTTTTGGACGGGCATGGTCAGCAAAAACAGCACCTCGGCGATCCTGATCTGTCAGAAAGGCTGAGCCACATCGCGGCTGATCACATGCGAGACATCGTGATGGCCATGCAGCACTCGATGGGTCGGGATAAAAAGGATGGCTGCATGAGCTTTGGGTCAGACGCCGAAAGCGGTGCTCACTTGATCTGTGCGGTGTGCGACAAGCACCGCATTCTCGCGCTGGCAGATGAACGCAGGATTGATGCGCTGCTTCCTGTGCTCCAGGACATCTTTGCCCAATAGACTTTGGTGGCAAAGTAGCGAGACCGGACTTACCGGTGTGCTCTTAAGATCTTCGCGATACGGGAAGCTGTAAAAGAAGGCAGGCCGCTACCGAAATAGTTCATTATTCGGGCCGGACGCGCGATCAGATTGGATGGCCAAACGGCCAACCCAACACTCTAAAATCTCAGATCAAGTTCCGTTGCTGCGCAAGCGTGGCTCATCGCGAAGCAGATCATCCAGAACCGTTTCATAGGCGCGCCGTTCCAGATGCGCATGCGCCGAGCTACGGGACCGGTTCATCACAATATGCGACGGCAGGCTCACCACTTCTTTCTCGCTGCTCACGCGTGTTTCGACGTTCTCCAAGGCTTTATTCAGCGCGTAAAGAGATCCGTACTTTGTAATCGCGCGCATGGACGCCACTTCGCCAACAACGAGGTTTACTTCCCGTCGCTCTGCGTGCCGTGACATAATCGTGGCTGCAACTTGATTGAGGTGTAATTCCACGCCCGGATGAAGCGGTCCGTTACGACGGTGGCTGATCGACAGAAAAACGCCGCTGCCGCGATAGCATACCATGTTGCCATCTTTGCGCACCACCCGAGAGATCGCGGCTGCCACGTCTTGCAGGAGAGCGCGAAAATCAGAAGACGACATTCGCTTATACAGCTTGTCAGCATTCGCGATTTTGACCGCCGTAGCGAAGGAGTTGAACAGTTTGCCTTGTGACAGCTGGATCACGTAGTTTTCAAACTCCGCATAGCCCAGTACGTTTTCGACATCGTCAATTGCGATCGGGTCTTCCAGATTGAACTGTTGATTGGTTGCCAATTCATCCTTTAGCGCCTTAGCCTCTTCAAAGGATGATTTTGCACGACTTTGCTCTTCAATCAGCATGGCGGCGGTGCCCAAGCGCGACCGCAGTTCCAGCAGGTCAAACGGTTTGGTCAGATAATCCGTGGCTCCCGCAGCAAAAGCCCGGTCGATGTAATCCCGCTCGGACATCGCGGTCAGCATGATGATTGGCGTTTTCCGATACTCCGAAAGTTTCCGAAGTTCTTTGCAGAACGTGATCCCGTTTACGTCCGGCATTTGAATGTCCAAAAGCAGGCAATCGAACGGTGTTTCTTGCCGTTCCAGAAGCTGAATCGCGTCATCGACCGAAAGCGCAGTGGTCACGTCATACGTGCCCAACGCGTTCAACGCAGTTTTCAAAAGCTCGAGGATGCTGGGTTCGTCATCGATAGCAAGCACTCGGGTCTTTTTTTGAACATTATTGGCCATTTTTGGCACCTGTTTTCCCTACTCTCTCACACGTCAAGATCGATCATAAATCTGACCAAATTGGGGACCAATCATGTCAGAGCGGTGGTTTGATGCCAGAAAAAGACCCATTTTCAGCGATATCTAAGCACGCAGCGGCGACGTCGATAACAACCTATGGGTGAAACCTACAATGCCAACTCTTTGACTGCCGCGCGTACGGCTTGGTTAAACTGTCGGACCAGCATTTTGGGCTCTTCCTCGGCTCTGGTCATGATGCCGACAGGCCCTGCCGTCAGACGCGCATCGACAGGTAGTTTTCTGAGGAGTCCCATGTCCAAATCCGCAGAAACCACGCCTTCTGAGATCACCCAGACGGCATCGCTCGACCGCACCAATTCACGTCCAAACGCACCGGACACAGTTTCGATGCGATTGGGGATGCGCGCGATGCCTTCAGCAAGCAGCAGCCGATCTACCAGTGGGCGAATTGCCGATCCTTCGGTTGGGAATACCACCGGCCAGTTTACAATGTCGTTCAGCCGGGATTGCGAAGCCAGCGGGTGATCCGGCCGCACAACAAAGGCCACAGTTTCACTGTAAAGCTGAACAAACGAGACCCTATGCATAGATGCCGGGGGCCCCATCCTTCCCACAACCAGATCGAGTGAACCCCGTCGCAAGCGATCCATTAAGAACCCATGCGGACCTTCTTCGAAATTCAGAGTGGCGTTTGGCAACAGTGCACCAAATGTCTGGCTGGCCAGAGGCAAAACACGCGCCGCCACTGACGGCAGCGCCCCGACCGCGATCTGAGCGGGCCCCCCGTCACGCATGCGGGTCAAACCTGTCAGACCTTGCTCAAGCGCGCCAAGAGCCGCAGTGGCGGATTGCAGGAACACATCCCCTGCAGCGGTCATCCTGACGCCGCCCCGGTCCCGCTGCATCAACGGCATGTCGACGACCTCTTCCAGTTCTTTCAGCGTTTTTGAAATCGCCGGCTGCGTCAGGTTGAGGATTTCAGACGCCCGTTTCAGTGACTTCTGGCGACTGATTTCGACAAAAGCCTGCAGGTGTCTGATCTTTATGCGGCGGTCCATGTATCCGTTACTTTCTTTTTTTTATATCTAAACGCATCCAATTTTCAATTTCCATACCGTTTTCATTCAGCAATAGTAACGAACGCAACTGCGATTGGGAGGGATTGATGCGTACACAGGTCGCCATAATCGGCGGAGGACCCTCGGGGTTACTGTTGGGTCAGCTGTTGCATCGCAAAGGCATCGACACCGTCATCCTGGAACGGAAAACCAAAGACTATGTGCTGGGGCGGATTAGAGCAGGCATCCTGGAAACCGGAATGGTTCAGATGATGCATGAGGCCGGCGTAGGCGCGCGCATGGATCGCGAGTGTTTTGTCCATGATGGTACGTTGATCTCATATGGCGACGATCTTTTTGGCATTAACTTCAAAGAACACACCGACACGTCGGTCGTTGTGTATGGCCAGACAGAAGTCACGCGCGACCTCTATGAAGCGCGGGAAGAGGCGGGTGCACCGATCATTTACAATACCGATGGTGTGACCATTCACGGAACTGACGGCGATGCGCCATATATCACCTACACTGTTGATGGCACAGGACACCGCCTTGACTGCGACTTCATCGCAGGCTGCGACGGGTTTCATGGTGTTAGCCGTCAAACAATACCGCTGGACGTTCGACGGGAATACGAAAAGGTCTACCCGTTCGGATGGCTAGGCATTTTGAGTGAAACACCGCCCGTTAACGATGAACTGATCTATGCCAGTTCAGATCGTGGTTTTGCGCTCTGCTCTATGCGCAATGCCAATCTGAGCCGTTACTACATACAGTGCTCCCTATCTGACAGCCCGGATGATTGGACAGATGCCGGCTTCTGGGATGAGCTGCGCCGCCGCATTCCCGCCTCCCAAGCCGAGGCGCTGGTGACAGGTCCTTCGATCGAGAAGTCAATCGCCCCGCTTCGGTCTTTTGTAACCGAGCCAATGCGTTGGGGTCGCCTGTTCCTTTGTGGGGACGCAGCGCATATCGTGCCACCAACCGGAGCAAAAGGGCTCAACACAGCCGCGTCCGATGTGCATTACCTCTATCAAGGGTTAGTGCAGCATTATCACGACCACGACGACGAGGGCATTACCCGCTATTCAGAACGAGCTTTGGCGCGGGTCTGGAAGGCCGAACGGTTCAGCTGGTGGTTCACCAACCTGATGCATCGCTATCCGGACCAGTCCG
>CAYODE010000051.1:0-18329 GCA_964402685.1 uncultured Aestuariivita sp.
GCCCCACTGACAGCTTTTATCGCCAGCTATTCCAGCCCCGAAGGCTTGTTCTATGCCAAGCTCAGCGCGGCTTCGACCATGGCGATTGCCCCCATTCTCATACTCGGCTGGTTCAGCCAGAAACAACTTGTCCGCGGCCTGACCTTCGGCGCGGTAAAATAAGGACGACACTCATGGGACGTATCGTACTGGACAAGGTAACAAAGCGGTTTGGCGAAGTAGAAGTCATTCCACCGCTGGATCTCACGATCGAAGAAGGCGAGTTCGCCGTTTTCGTCGGACCGTCAGGTTGCGGGAAATCGACGCTATTGCGTTTGATCGCAGGGCTTGAGGACGTGAGCGGTGGACAAATTCGTATCAACGACAACGATGCAACCGCTGTGCCCCCGGCTAAGCGTGGGTTAGCAATGGTGTTCCAATCCTACGCGCTTTATCCGCACATGTCCGTGCGCAAGAACATTGCCTTTCCTTTGCGCATGGCAGGACTGGACAAGGCAGAGCAAGAGAAACGCGTGACACAAGCGGCGGATGTCTTGAACTTGACAGACTATTTGGACCGGCGGCCGGGGCAGCTGTCGGGCGGACAGCGCCAGCGCGTCGCTATCGGCCGGGCGATCGTGCGCGAACCTGCGGCCTTTTTGTTTGACGAACCCCTGTCGAACCTTGATGCCGCGCTGCGCGTTGGCATGCGTCTTGAAATCGGCGAACTGCACAAACGCCTTGAGACGACGATGATTTACGTCACACATGATCAGGTCGAAGCCATGACCATGGCCGACAAGATTGTTGTGCTTCAAGCAGGGGTTATTGAGCAAGTTGGATCGCCCCTTGAGCTGTACCGTGCGCCGCGAAACACGTTTGTCGCCGGTTTCATTGGATCGCCCAAAATGAACCTTCTTGAGGGGCCAGAGGCCGCAAAGCACAGCGCGCATACGATTGGCATCCGACCAGAACACATTTCCATCTCCGAAGAGGAAGGGACATGGGCCGGTGTTGTGGGCGTGTCCGAACATTTGGGGTCTGACACATTTTTTCGGGTGAAATGCGATGCGTTCCCTGAACCGCTGACCGTACGGGCAAGCGGGGAACGCGATCTGAACTATGGCGCGAAAGTCTTTCTGACGCCGGATGCGATGCATTTACACCGGTTCGACGCGGCGGGCTTGCGCATCGCATGACACGTCTGAAAGGCAAAACGGCGTTGATCACGGGGGCCGCACGCGGCATCGGGCTGGCCTTTGCCAAGGTGTATGTCGACGAGGGCGCCAGAGTGGCTTTGGCGGACATCGATATCGATCGCGCACGGATGTCGGCATCTGAACTTGGCGATGCTGCAATCGCGGTAGAGATGGATGTGACCCAGCAGGACAGCATCGACCAGGCGGTTGCGGAGGTGGCAAAGACGTTCGGTCAGATTGATATACTGATCAACAACGCTGCTATCTTCACTGCCGCGCCCATCGTTGAAATATCCCGCGATGATTACGCCCGCGCCTTTGACATCAATGTCGGCGGCACACTTTTCACGTTGCAGGTCGTCGCCCGCCATATGATCGAAAAGGGGATAAAAGGTCGGATCATCAACATGGCAAGCCAAGCCGGGCGACGCGGCGAACCTTTGGTCGCTGTGTATTGCGCGACCAAAGCGGCCGTGATCAGCCTGACGCAATCAGCAGGCCTCGATCTGATCCGACATGGGATCAACGTGAACGCGATCTCCCCCGGCGTTGTCGATGGAGAGCATTGGGATGGTGTTGATGCGTTCTTTGCCAAATATGAAAACAAGGCACCCGGAACAAAGAAGAAAGAAGTGGGCGCGGCGGTCCCGTTTGGCAGGATGGGTACAGCCGAAGACTTGACGGGCATGGCTGTTTTTCTTGCCAGCGACGACGCGGAATACATCGTCGCTCAGACCTATAATGTGGATGGTGGGCAATGGATGAGCTGACCCCACTGTCAAACGCGGCTTTGGGTCGGTTGAGCGACGCAGTCCGCGTACCGCGCTATGATCGTGGCGCGCTTAGCCCTGGTATCGTTCATATCGGCTTGGGCAATTTTCATAGGGCGCATCAGGCGTGGTATCTTCATCGGCTGTTTGATGCTGGTTTGAACCATGATTGGGCTATTGTCGGAGCAGGCGTTCGGTCGGCAGACGGGCTTCAGCGAGAAAAACTTCTCAAACAGGACTGTCTGTCGACGCTCATCGCGCTTGACCCGTCTGGGTCATCTGCAGAAATCTGTGGGTCGATGATCGATTTTCTTCCTGTTGAAGACGGCAATAGTGACCTGATCCGCCAGATGGCCGATCCCGCAACGCGCATCGTTTCGCTGACGGTGACAGAAGGCGGCTACTATATCGCTCCGGCCACCTTTGGATTCGATGGCGAACATCCGGATATGCAACACGATGCGGCGCACCCGGAAACACCACGCACTGCGTTTGGTGCTATAATCGCGGCGTTGAAAGAACGCCGCAAAAACAATACCGGTCCTTTTACCTGCCTGAGTTGTGACAACCTTCAAGGCAACGGTTCGGTGCTAAAACGCACTATCCTGTCGTTGGCGCGCCTTTCGGATCCTAATCTGGCAGATTGGATCGAGACGCACTGCACATTCCCCAATTCGATGGTCGATTGCATCGTCCCGACGACCGGGCCGAAAGAAATCGCCCGAGCAGCTGCATTTGGTATCGCCGACGCCGCACCCGTGACGCATGAAACCTTTCGTCAATGGGTGATCGAGGACGCGTTTTGCGCGGGTCGCCCTGCCCTAGAAGAGGTCGGCGTTACCTTCTCTGACCGGGTGCATGATTTTGAATTGATGAAAATTCGCATCTTAAACGGCGGACATCAGATCATCGCGGCCGCCGGAGAGTTGCTTGGACTGGACACGATCGCCGAAACTATGGCTCACCCAAAAATCCGCGAGCTCCTGCGGCGCGTCGTCGAAAACGAGGTTGCGCCACATGTCAGCGCGGTGTCGGGATATACCCCAGATGCCTATCTGGACTTAATCCTGCAACGCTTTTCCAACCCCGAGATCGCCGACACAACGCGTCGGGTCGCATTCGATGGATCAAGCAGGCAACCGGGCTTCCTGCTGCCATCGGTGCGCGACAGTCTGAACGCAGGTAAATCCGTCGAGGGGCTGGCACTCGTTTCAGCCCTCTGGGCGCGCTATTGTGCAGGAAAGCGGGAAGACGGCTCAGACATTGCGGCCAATGACCCCGAGTGGCAGGATCTCAACAAAACAGCTCTTGCCGCTGTTTCGCAGCCGACATGCTGGTTGCATCTCGCCCATGTCTACGGAGACCTTCGGGATCATCCAGGCTTTTCTGAGCCGTTCGAAAACCAGTTGAAACGGATCTACAGCGATGGCGTCGAAGCAGCCATCCAGTCTTATTTGGAGGCCGCATGATCCTGTGCTGTGGCGAGGCATTGATCGACATGATCCAAATGCCCACGACGGATGGCGCACAGGGTTTTGTGCCACATCCGGGTGGGTCCGTGTTCAACACATCCATCGCTTTAGGGCGCTTGGGAGCTGCTGTTGGACTCCTGACCGGCCTGTCAACCGACATGTTTGGCCAACAATTGCTTAGCGCGTTGGAGCAAAGCCATGTCGACACAGCAAATGTCATTCTGTCGGATCGCCCCACAACGCTGGCCTTCGTGAAACTGGTGGACGGGCAAGCCAGCTATCTGTTCTACGACGAAAACTCCGCCGGTCGCATGCTGCAGTCAGAGGACATACCCGCGTTACCAGCGGAAATCTCGACACTGTTTTTTGGTGGGATCAGCCTTGCATGTGAGCCCTGTGCGACCACTTACGCGGCTCTCCTCGAGAAAGAGCGCGCATCGCGCGTGGTCATGCTTGACCCCAATATCCGACCAAAATTTATCGAAAACGAAGCGGCGTATCGCGGGCGTTTAAAAAGCATGATCGCAATGTCGACGATCATTAAAGTGTCGGACGAAGACTTGGGATGGATTCTACAAGGTTCGCAGCCCCTCGCAAACAAGGCCCGTTTGTTGTTGGACATGGGCCCAGCCCTTGTTGTCGTGACTTGCGGAGAGCGCGGCGCCACCGGGTACCTCGCAAACGGCACCGAAGTAACGATAGACGCGCAATCGGTCGAAATTGCAGATACAGTGGGCGCCGGTGACACGTTCAACGCCGGGCTTTTGGCTGATCTGGCTTCAACGGGTGATCTGACGAAAACGGCGCTGGATTCAATGAAAGCAGACCGATTGACCACCGCCCTGACATTCGCTGCAAGAACTGCCGCGATTACAGTTTCACGCCCAGGTGCAAATCCCCCTTGGGCCCAAGAACTAAGTTAAGTGTACCAACGAAACACCGTCACAACGACGTCGCAAACATATGTTAGCGCTACCAAAGCCTCTGAAACTGATGTATGGACAAGCCAGAACGGAGAAAAGCAGATGCTTTTGAAAACATCGATGCATCGGTCTGATAACATCTCGGGCGCTCTGCTAGCTTTGCACGATCCCCTATCTTTGGCTGGTTAAATCATGGTCTCACGCGTTATTCCTGTCGATCCCTTTGACCTAGTCATTTTCGGAGTGACCGGAGATTTGGCCCGTCGCAAAATCCTGCCGGGCTTGTTCCACCGCTTCCTCGTCGGTCAAATGCCAAGAGATGCACGTATCATCGGGGCGGCTCGAACGGACATGGGCGCGGATGGATTCCGTAAAATGGTGACCGAAAGTCTAATGGAATTCGCAGCCCAGGCGTCTGACAACAAACCGGTCGTTCAGGAGTTCCTGGAAACATTGGATTACATCGCCGTTGACGCTACAGGAGAAGGCGGCTGGAGCGAGCTTGTGTCTGCTCTAAGAACCGGTGTCACACGGGCATTTTACCTTTCGGTGTCCCCCTCACTCTTCAGCCCCATTGCGCGGGGGTTGAGCACACACGGCATTGCCACAGCGGATAGCCGCATCGTAGTGGAAAAGCCATTCGGCCATGACTTGGATAGTGCGCAGGCATTGAATGCAGACCTGCGTGAGAGTTTTGCTGAACATCAGATTTACCGCATCGACCACTACTTAGGTAAGGAAACCGTTCAGAACCTGATGGCCTTGCGTTTCGCGAACTCACTGTGGGAGCCGCTTTGGAACACAACGCATGTCGATCATGTTCAGATCACAGTCGCCGAAAGCTTGGGCGTCGAAGGACGGGGCGAATACTATGACCGCTCCGGCGCAATGCGGGACATGGTGCAAAACCACCTGATGCAATTGCTGTGTTTGACGGCGATGGAACCACCTTCGAAATTCACGCCAAACGCTGTGCGCGATGAAAAGGTGAAGGTCATCGAAGCGCTTGACCCGGTGCCACCCTCAGACATCGTGCGCGGTCAGTATCGCGGCACTGCCGAAGGCAACGATAGCTACCGTGACCATGCCAAGCACCCTGAGACTACAACGGAAAGCTTTGTCGCGATGAAGGTGACTGTGGGCAACTGGCGGTGGTCCGGCACACCGTTTTACCTGCGCACCGGTAAAAAATTGCGGCAGCGCACATCAGAGATCGCGATTGTTTTCCGCGATCCTCCGCATATGATTTTCCCACAGATGGACAACCGCCGGGGTAACGCGCTGATCATTCGCCTGCAGCCGGACGAAGGCATCACGTTGCGCAACACCATCAAAGAGCCCGGACCTGGCGGATTTCGCTTGGCTGAGGTGTCGCTAGATATGACATTTTCTGACGCCTTGGGCGAAGGCGCGGAGCCCCAAGATGCCTACGAGCGTCTCATCATGGATGTAATCAGGGGCGACCAGACCCTCTTTATGCGCGGGGACGAGGTCGAGGCCGCTTGGGCTTGGGCTGATCCAATCATCAAGGGATGGACAGACACGCGGGCCTCGCCGCAGCAATATGACCCCGGTAGTTCCGGTCCGGAAGACGCTCTGATGCTTTTGCATCGCGACGGACGACGGTGGCGCGAGATTGGATAGCGCCGCGCGGATGATGAGAAAGGAACAGACGATATGACATTGAACCCGACCGTAGCGCGTGTGACTGATCGTATCATCGCCCGCAGCAAGCCGAGCCGTGACCAATATCTTGAGCGCATGACGGACGCCACATCCAAGGGGCCTGCGCGTGCACATCTGTCGTGCAGCGGACAAGCGCATGCCTATGCCGCATCGGGCCCTGACAAGGACAGGCTTGCTGAAACCACGGCGGGCAATTTGGGCATCGTCACCGCGTATAACGACATGCTGTCGGCGCATCAGCCGTTTGAAACATATCCGCAAGTTATCCGCGATGCTGTCCGCGCCATTGGTGGCACGGCGCAGGTCGCGGGTGGCGTTCCGGCTATGTGCGACGGGGTCACTCAGGGCGAAGCTGGGATGGAGCTGTCACTCTTCTCCCGGGACGTCATTGCGCTCGCCGCAGCAGTGGCGCTCAGCCACAACACCTTTGATGCGGCCGTCTTCCTTGGCGTTTGTGACAAGATCGTGCCCGGCTTGGTGATCGCTGCACAAACCTTTGGCCATTTGCCAATCGTCTTCATGCCAGCGGGCCCAATGACCAGCGGTTTGCCCAACGACGAAAAGGCCAAAGTGCGCCAGCAATTCGCCGCCGGCGAAGTGGGGCGCGACGCGTTGATGGCCGCAGAAATGGCGGCTTATCACGGACCAGGCACCTGCACGTTTTACGGGACGGCGAACACCAATCAGATGCTGATGGAATTCATGGGGCTTCACCTGCCCGGGGCCAGTTTTGTCACCCCCAACACACCGCTTCGAGAGGCGCTTACTTCAGAGGGCGCACGCCGCGCGCTGGCTTTGAGTGCGTTGGGCAACGACTACACCCCAGCCTGTAATATTCTGGACGAGAAAGCCTTTGTGAATGGCATCGTCGGACTGAACGCAACCGGTGGGTCGACCAACCTTTTAATCCACCTCGTAGCAATGGCGCGTGCGGGCGGGATCGTTCTGGATTGGGAGGATTTTGCAGACTTGTCCGCTGTCACGCCTTTGATGGCGCGCGTGTATCCCAACGGTTTGGCAGATGTGAACCACTTCCACGCTGCAGGTGGGCTCAGTTTTATGATTGGCGATCTGCTGTCAGAAGGGCTTTTGCATCCAGACACTCAAACTGTCGCTGGACCCGGCCTGCATCGCTATACGCAAGAACCGCGCCTCAACGACGATGGTTTGATCTGGAAGGACGGAAGTAGAACGTCTCTCAATGACAAAATTCTTCGCCCGGCATCTGATCCGTTTCAGTCCACCGGCGGGCTGTCGCGTCTGACCGGAGCGTTAGGAACCGCCGTGATGAAAATTTCAGCCGTGGTGCCAGAGCATCGCGTGGTCGAGGCCCCTGCCCGCGTTTTTTCAGACCAGGACGAGGTCAAAGCAGCCTTTAAGGCTGGCGAACTGACTGGCGACGTTGTCGTGGTTGTACGCTTCCAAGGCCCCAAAGCGAACGGGATGCCCGAGCTGCACAGCCTGACACCGCTGTTGTCGATCCTGCAAGGCCGCGGTCAAAAAGTGGCCCTTGTCACGGACGGCCGCATGTCAGGCGCATCCGGAAAGGTTCCGGCGGCAATTCACGTCTGCCCCGAGGCCGTGGACGGCGGTCCGATCGCGCAGTTGCAAGATGGTGATCTGGTGCGTGTAGACGCAGAGGCAGGCGTTCTGGATATCCTCACACCAGGGGTACTGGATCGCCCATACGCGGAAACGGACCTGTCGCGCAATCAACATGGCACCGGGCGCGAGCTGTTCTCCGTGTTCCGCAACACCGTTTGTTCTGCCGACACTGGCGCAACGATTTTTGGAGATTAGGCAATGACGCTCTCCCCTCAAGATGCAAGCCGCCGCACCCGTGAGATCTGTGCGCGTGCGCCCGTCATGCCGGTCATCGTGATCAAAGACACGCGTCACGCTGTTCCATTGGGCAAGGCTCTTGTAGCCGGCGGGCTGCCTGCTTTGGAAGTGACGCTGCGCACCCCCGCAGCGCTCGACGCGATCCGCGCGATGTCCGAAATCTCTGGCGCGATTGTAGGTGCGGGCACGCTGGTCACACCCGAAGACGTGCGCGCGGCGAAAGCGGCTGGCGCAGTCTTCGGTGTCTCGCCCGGGGCAACAGACAAACTGTTGACGGCTTGCGAAGAACAGGACCTGCCCCTGTTGCCTGGTGCAGCGACAGCCTCTGAGGCCATGCGGCTTTGGGAACGCGGCTACGATATGCAAAAATTCTTCCCTGCCGAAGCCTCTGGTGGAACACGCGCCTTGCAATCCATTGGCGCTCCCCTGCCACAGATCTCCTTCTGCCCCACCGGCGGGATCAACACCGACAATGCTGAAGCGTATCTGTCACTGGACAACGTGACTTGTGTTGGTGGCAGCTGGGTTTCGCCCGACAAATTACTTCAGAACCAACGCTGGTCAGACATTGAAGCTCTAGCGAAATCGGCAAGCGCGCTTGGCTAGTCGCGGACGGAAGCGGTGGGCCATCGGAATACCTAACACCTAGCGTCGACAAAATCGCTTAGGGCGGCAGGCCTCCTCTAAGGACCTTTCGCAAGGTAATCGCAAGTTTCATCAAGAGCTGCGCTACCTCGGTGCACAATTCAAGAACCATGGTGCCTTGTAGCATGGCAATGAACATTCTCGGCGAAAGCGCGTTTGGGCTATCGGCAAAGTCGAGAATTTGGTGCGCCCGTGTCGTACCGATGCCGCCCTCACAAAATTCTACCTATCACTAGATAGTGAGTTGTGTGTCAGGCATACGTATCCTAATTGTCTACCTATCGATAGGTAGATGACTACATAAAGGAGATCGAAATGTCTGACAAAGTAAGCTTGATCGTCGGTGGCTCGACGGGAATGGGTCTGGCAACAGCCACAAAACTGGCGTCACAGGGCCGGACGGTAATCCTTGTCGGTCGTGATGCGAACAAACTCACAGCGGCCAAAAAGTCGATCGAGGCAATTGGAGGAACGGTCGAAACCATTCGCGCGGATGTTTCAACATCAGCAGGTGCCAACACGCTTGTTGAGAAAATCGGTGCAGACAAGCGTCACATAGTCGAACTGGTCAATGCGGCCGGAACATTCTTCCCAAAACCTTTCCTCGAACATGAGACATCAGATTATGATGCCTACCATGACCTGAACCGCGGCACCTTTTTTGTTACGCAAGCCGTGGCCCGAAACATGGCCGCACATGGGGGGGGAGCGATCGTCAATATCGGATCGATGTGGGCAAAACAGGCGATTAAGGCAACGCCGTCTTCCGCCTATTCTATGGCCAAAGCAGGACTTCACGCGTTAACCCAACACCTTGCAATGGAACTGGCCGAGCACAACATTCGTGTGAACGCGGTGTCCCCGGCTGTTGTCGTCACGCCGATCTACGGTGCTTTCATCGACCCTGACAAAATCGAAGACACGCTTACGGATGGCTTCGACGCATTCCACCCCTCGGGCCGGGTTGGCCGCCCTGAGGATGTTGCAGAACACATCTGTTTCCTACTGTCTGATGCCGCTGGCTGGACCACCGGTGCAGTCCACGACGTCGACGGCGGGGTGATGGCGGGCCGTAACTGATCCGCAGGAGAAGCCGGTTCTGCGATCCTATGCAGAGCCGGCTTCTTACATACTCTTGCGGAAGACATTCGATCTTGTTGAGACACGCACGACGGCTGACTATTAGAAAGAGTAATTTGAACGTATGATTAGACGTCTGGTGGTGCGCTGACCAGTTTTTTTGAACACGTTTTGCCCTCGGAGGCATGCGGCATGTATGAGTTATTGAACACCAAAATCTTGGTGCTTGAAGACGATCCGGTGTTGCTTCGCACCTTGGAGAGGCAACTGTCGCAGCTTGGATGCGATGTCACTCTCACTTCAAACGCGACGGAGTTCATGACCGCTTTTTTCGATAAATCTGCATCTATCGATCTTGTGATTGTCGATATTCATCTTCCCGGTATGAACGGTGATGTATTGATTTCTTGGCTTCGGGAAAGCGAGTCCAAAACGGTGCAGATGATGCCGGTTTTGATCATCACCGGCCGCCCCCAAGATATTCCCGAAGACATCTTTCAGGACGGGCCCACGCTGAGTGTTTTGCCGAAACCATTTACGATTGCACAACTTAGGACGGCAATCGCGAACCTAACTCGCGGACAGCGCTTCCATTAATCAACACCGTAATCTTGTTGCGGCTTCCACCGATCTTAAGGCCCTCGAAATGGTCCTCTGTAGCAGCTTGTTTCAGAGATCTTCAGTGTCCGAGACCAAAGCCGTGATCGCGTTTCTAAGGGTTTCAAAGCTGTACGGTTTTAACAACACAGACGTGAAACTCTGGGCTCGGGCGAGATAATGCACTTCGTCCGCATGTCCGGTCACAAACAAGACGGGCATGTTGCGAATACTATCCGTTTCGCTGTTTCGCAGCCAACTGACCATCTGATCCCCGTTCATACCCGGCAAACGAATATCCACTATCGAAAGATCAATTCGTTCCGAACCACTCATGAGCGCAGAAAGGAAATCGCTCGATGTCGACACAGCGTGAACCGTGCAACCCAGCTTCTCAAGCTGCGTTGTTGTGAGCCGCCTAAAGTCATCGTTGTCGTCAACCAACAATACATGCAGTGGTTTTTGCGAAGAACCAAAACACATCACGCAAAATCACCCAATCCCATCAACCAGGTCCATCTATTCACACCTCCGCAAGTGTCGTCTAGTCCTGTAACAAGATTGAAAACCCAACCGACTGAACTGAGCCAAGAAAAATTTCAGCCGCTCAAGTCTCCGACACGCATCGCGAACACGCCGATCCACAGCTCAGCATCTCTCTCTTCTCCTTAAGCTCTGTGTCCGGCAATCACCGCATGACCGACACAAGCTCTTCAAAACGCAAACGTTTTTGAACGAAGACATTCTCCTGAAAATTTTCGTCGCTTGTCCGTAGTCCGACGTCGCATATCCAGACATGACACCTATGGGCAAATCTGACCGGTGAACACGCGCGAAGTCAGCTGGATCGTTTCCCTGTCGTTTTCCCGGCATCACCATATCGTTCACCAATACGTCCGGGTATTCTCCTTGCTCAATCGCACGGGCAGCTTTGTCAGCGTTTTTGAACGCAACAATGTCAAAACCACTGCCCGAGAGCTTTCTGCCCAAAAGGCCCGAAAGTGTTGGTTATCTTCAACGATGAAGCGCCTTGCCTGATTACGACAAAGTCAAACTCACTGTAGTCCCCCTTTCGACCTGGGACGAGACGTCGATTTGACCTCCAATTTGATGGAGACATGCAAAACGCGAACATCCATGTCGGCAAAACTTACAATCGCCTCATTCAGGTCAATTGAGGGAGGGACCAACGATGATCGGCGGCTGATGGCAAGCATTTGGCTGGTCAATTCGGACCCGGTTTCGATCAGTTGAGACCGGTTCAATGCATCAATCACCCGTTCCAACTCCCGCCACTTCTGTGTCACTGTCAGAATGGATTTAGCGCAGTATGGTAGAGTACAAATCGTGGCAATCAGGATCACAAACCCTACTGTTCGACACCGAATCTCTTTTGCAGCACCCAAATCGGCCAACCCTTAGGTTGCAGCACGTCGTGCAGGCGTTACTATAAATTGCTTAATTCCAAAGAGTTAAGTGAATTTGTTCACGATTTGTACGAAAATTTGCCTGGATCCGTACTCAAAGCGCTCAAAGCCCTAGACACGCAAGAAAATTGCGGGGACACCTTATGTGCCAGCAAGAAAACCAAGCGCTCCGGTGGGGACAAAAACAAGATGGAAAGCGATCGCCTTGCCGACACGATTGCAGAGGAGCTGCTCCAATTAACGGGCGCCGCTTTACTCGCAAAGGACTTCGCCGCTTTCAAATCTCACTTCGAATTGCCCCTCAGACTTGAGACAGTCGAAGGCCATCGTTTCGTACGAACAGACGACGAATTTTCCGAAGTCTTTGAAGCCGTCATAAGACACCTCAAAAACACCGCAGTTGAGGATTTTGTCCGCACCGTGATCTACGCGGATTTTGTCGACGACGATACTATTCGGTCTGTGCATCTTTGTAGTGAAATCCACGAGGGCGGGGATCTAAAACGCCCAGCTTACCCTGTGCATTCCACACTTGTTCGCAGCGCTGACCGTTGGAAGATTGTTTCCTGTCTGTACGTCATTCTGGATAACGAAGACCATAACCGTGCCTTGGTAAGGGTTCCACACGACAGCCTTGCCGACAATAAGGTGAGCTAGAATTCCCAGAGGGAAATGACACGGTTTCAGATTAAAAGGCGCGCGCGTCTGGAATGAATGCCGCCGGCCGATACCCTGCTGGTACTTCGACTTCTAAACTTCTAAGCGCTCTTTGCTTGATGACTTGTTTTCCGAATGGAACGCGGTCGACTTGAACCATATGGATACCCGGACGCAGTCCGCGCCGTTCGACAAAGAACCGCATGCGGCTCTTTTTTTCGCTCTCCCCAAGTTCAAATTGAAAGGTTTGTTCGACAAGGACGTCAAACCGTTTTGATGTCCAATCCGGAGCGTTTAGAACTTTCGTTGTCACGCCAGCGAGTTGGTAATGGGAGACAACCGCTTGGAAGGTTGCCAAAACGCGCACCAACTGAGCGCGTTCTTTTACCAGGTAAACCTTGTCTTTGTAATAAATTGCCGCCGGAAGGCGATACGCCAAAGATACGGCGCCGAAATTGCCAGTAAACAGCTTCGATGAAAGCCATTCCGGATAGTCAGAGAGCCCACGTACGATCATACCTATTCAACTGCGTTAGCCGGAAAATGAACGAAAAAACAATCACGATTAACGTTACTCGATGCGCGAATCTCTGTCTGTGAACTAGATCACACCTCAGACTGGGACGCGCCAAATCCACGGCGCTGGACCGGTTCTTGAAGGCGCGGAACGAGCTCACATCTGACGATGCGAGTTTGGCCGCTGCATCGTTTAAGTAACTAAGTTGGGATGATCCTCGATGAACGCTTCGAAATAATCCGCAAACGTGCCGACGATCGGAGGCAATCGTTCGTAGGGAGGATAAAACAACGTGAGCCAAAGTGACGTCACCGTCCAGTCAGGCAAGATGTCTACGACACTGCCGGCTTGCAACCCCTCACCGTTGATGAAGTCTGGCAGCACGCAAATGCCTTCAGCAGCCTGTGCCAAGGCATACAGGTAATCGCCGTTATTTGCGATGATGCGGCGCCCCGCCCGGACACTACGTCGGCTTCCCTGTTGTTCAAACTCCCACGTCTCAGCATCCCCATCGGCGCTATAAGACATCAACAAGTCTCGCTCCAAGTCATCAGGATGCGTGGGCTTTGCAATTCGCTCGAATAACGCTGGTGCCGCAATTACGTGGCGAGGCACCTCGCAGAGTTTGCGCCAGATCGTGGACTTGTCGCGCGGTGGTCCAGAGACACGAATGGCCAGATCGCAGTTATCCTCAATCACGTCGAGCAACCGGTCCGTAAAATTAATTTCGACCGAGATACTTGGGTAGGCAAGCCGGAAGCCAGCGATAACCTGAGGCAAGAGTGTCACCCCAAGCGAGACAGGCGCGGTCAAGCGCAGATGCCCACTGTCCGGTCGAATGGCGCGTTGGAGATCATGGGTGACGTCGTCAAACCCTTCCAATAATGGTCGGTATCGCGCCAGCACAGTTGCACCTGCACTGGTCAAAGCGACTTGCCGGGTCGTTCGTACCAGAAGCTGCACACCCAGGTCTTGTTCCAATTGCGCAATGATACGTGTGACAGAAGCAGGTGCGAGGCCTAGGTCCCGCGCGGCGAGCGTGAAACTTTGCAGATCTGATACGGCACGCAGCACCCGAACAGGCTTTAACTCAATCATGACCGCTCAATTATTCCGTTTTTGTCAATAGTAAACAGATATACATGTCTATTAACTTTATCAATTGAAAGCGCATCTTTGGCACAACCGAATGACACACCAAAGAGGCCATCATGATCACCGATATCAAAGGACTTCACCATGTTACGTCGATGGCGGCGGACGCAAACACGAACAACAGGTTTTTCACCGATACGCTGGGTCTGCGGCGTGTAAAGAAGACCGTGAACTTCGACGCGCCGGATGTCTATCACCTCTATTATGGGGACGAAATCGGTACGCCCGGTTCGGTGATGACCTATTTCCCTTTTGGTCACATGCCCCAGGGGCGTCGCGGCGCCGGTGAAGTTGGAGTAACAGAATTTGCCGTGCCAACAGGCAGTCTGCCCTTTTGGGCCAATCATCTGTCCAGCAAGGGCGTCACCGGCCTTTCAGAAAGCACGGCCTTTGGAGAGGCACGTTTGAGTTTTGACGGACCCGACGGCGACAGTTTCGCGCTAGTCGAAAGCGAAGCCCGCGACCGGACAGCCTGGAAGGCAGATGGCATTTCGGACGATGCCGGGGTCTTTGGGTTTCGCGGGGCGCGGTTCCGTTTGCGCGACGTGGATGCCACGGGCGAACTCCTTGGTTTCATGGGTTACCAAAAAGCCGAGACCGAAGGCGACGTCACCCGATTTGTGATCGAAGGGGGTAATGCCGCCGACACGATCGATCTGGAACGTTTGTCTGATGCGGCACCCGTTGCCAACCAAGGGGCTGGTTCTGTCCACCACATCGCCTTCGCGGTCGAAGACCGGGCAGCCCAGCTGCGCGTGCGCCAAGCCCTGACGGACACTGGATACCAGGTCACCCCTGTGATCGATCGCGATTACTTCTGGGCGATTTACTTCCGTACCCCCGGCGGCGTTCTGTTCGAAATTGCAACCAACGAACCGGGTTTTGACCGGGACGAGGACACCGCGCATCTGGGTGAGGCGCTGAAACTACCGACCCGCTACGAACCGCATCGCGCTCAGATCGAGGCGGTGCTCCCACCCATCGCAGCCTAATGGAGGATCTGATGTCGACGGACTTGTATCCAGCACTTTATCGCGCGCCAGATGCGGAACAGCCATTGGTTTTCACCTTTCACGGCACTGGTGGGGACGAACACCAACTGTTCGAGGTCGCACAGCAACTTGCTCCCGGGGCCGGCGTTATCTCCCCCCGGGGGGACGTGTCCGAAATGGGCGCTGCGCGCTTTTTTCGCCGCACTGGCGAAGGCGTGTACGACATGGACGATTTGGCACGGGCAACCGAAAAGATGATCGCGTTTATCGAGGCGCATCGCGCGGAGCATGCGGGCCGTCCGGTTTTTGCATTCGGCTATTCGAACGGGGCCAACATCCTGGCGTCGGTGTTTCTCAAGCGCCCGGATCTGTTTGACCGCGTTGGTCTGCTGCATCCGCTGGTGACATGGCAACCCGAACCCAATGCGGAATTGGCGGGGCGCAAGGTTCTGGTCACCGCGGGCCGCCGCGATCCGATCACGCCATGGCAAACAAGCGCACGTCTGATCGATTGGCTGTCACAGGCAGGAGCCGAGGTCAGCAGCGAAGTCCACGAGGGCGGGCACGAGCTACGCCGTACCGAGATCGAGGCGCTTCAAACACTGTTCGACGCGACTGACTAAGGCGCACCATGTAGTGAAGCCAGCGTCCGCAAGACGCTGGTTTCAGCTTGGATCCACTCAATGAACGCCCTGACATGGGGTTCGGATTTTCTATCATGACGCGACAAAAGATACACGCCCACATCCGTTTGCAGCACCGGCCCGAACGGGCAGACCAGCTGGCCTGTCAGAATGGCGGAATGGCAGAGCGACGCTCGGCACAACATTACGCCCATACCCGCAATCGCCATGTCTACCGGATAGTCGGCCGCGTCCTTTTCGACGCGCATCATAGCCATACTGTCAGGTTGTTTGATACCCGCGGCGTCGAACCACTCGGCCCAGTGGGGCGTGCCATCAAACATCGGCAGACCGCCATCGGGAAGCAACGGCGCGGAAATGACCGAGTCAGGGCTGTCCAGCCCTCGACCTCGGACCAACTCGGGGCTGGCCACCGGCAGCAGGCATTCGTCGAACAGATGGCGCACATAGACGCCTTCGGGCGGGGTGCGCGTCACGCGGATGGCCACATCCGGTCCGTCCGCGTCGAGGGCGTTCAGAGTAATCTGCGTTTCAAAGTGAATCGGGATTTCGGGATGTTGCGCCGTGAAACCCGGCAGGCGCGGCAACAGGAATTTCGTCAATATTGCCGCGCTGGCATTCAGTTTCAGCCCAGCGTTTTCCTTCCTGTTCACCCGATCCAGAGCTTGGCGTATGCGCAAAAAGCTGTCGGTTATATCCGGGCTCAGCGCTTCGCCGATATCGGTAAGGGTCACCTGCCGCGCAGTACGCGTGAACAGTGCTGCGCCGAGGTCTTCTTCCAGCATACGGATCTGTTGGCTGATCGCGCCTGGCGTGACGTTCAATTCCTGGGCTGCTGCTTTGAAGGATCGCAACCTTGCGGCAGCCTCGAAAGCCCGAAGGGCGGTCAAAGAAGGCAACCGGCGCAGTGGCAAGGAGTCGTTCCAAGAGTTAGTTTAGCTCAGCTAAACTATAACGAGAATTCTTTTCGTTTGTCGATGGGACATCGCCCCTTACCTGAGGCGTAATCGAGGACAGGGGCGGAGCGAGGCCATCCCATATCCACCAAAACAGCGCAGCCGCACAGGCGGTCTGTGAACAGAGGAGCTATGCCATGACCTGGCAACCGTACCTGATCTCCCTGGCCGCGGGCCTTGGAATTGGCGTGATCTATGGCTTGATCGCCGTCCGCAGCCCGGCACCGCCGATCATCGCCCTGCTAGGCCTTCTGGGCATGCTGGCCGGTGAAGCGGCCGTGCAGTGGCTGCGCGGACATACCGACGCGGTATCGCATGCGCTGCATCTGAAATCCTTTGCAGTATCAGACGCCAGTGCGGCGTCAGAGACCCACCCGCGGATCGATACCCCGAAATCAGAAACCCTCTAACCCCAAATCCAACCTACGGAGAAAACCAATGTCCAAACACGAAATGATTACACCTGAGAACGCAGCGCTTGTGCTGATCGATTTCCAGCCGGCGATGTTCCAAGGCGTCGAAAGCCATGATCGTCTGTCAGTCATGCACAACGTTCAGATCCTGGCGAAAGGCGCCGAGTTGTTCGGCCTGCCCACCGTGATCTCGACCGTCGCTAAAGACAGTTTTTCGGGCCCCTTTATGCCCGAAGTGACCAATCTTTTCCCCGAGCATGAGATCATCGACCGCACATCGATCAACTCCTGGGTCGATGCGAATTTCCGCGCGGCGATCGAAAAGACCGGCCGCAAGAAAATCGTTCTGGCCGGGCTTTGGACCGAAGCCTGCGTCATGTTCCCGACGTTGGATTTGCTGCGTGAGGGCTATGAGGTGTACGTCCCTGCCGATGCCTGTGGCGACATCACACCCGAAGCGCATGAACGCGCCATGGATCGCCTCGTGCAGGCCGGTGCCGTACCTATGAACGCCCTGCAGTTCATCTTTGAACTGCAACAGGACTGGGCGCGCAGCGAAACCTATGACGGTGTCATGGAAATCCTCAAAGCGCATTCGCCCTATGGTATTCAGGTCCGGTTCTCGAAATGGGCTCTGGGCGAGCACGCTTCAGAAGCTGGCATCGCAGCCGAGTAATCCGGCAACTATCACCCGCTTGCCCTAACCTTTTCTCCCCAAGCGTTACGGGCGGGCGGGTGCATATCCACTCACTCTCGGTGTCCGTCGCAGGCACCGCCACACGCTTGTTTGATCGCGAAAGGACGCCCTCATGTCTGCCCCTGACAAAATCCTCTTCAACGGCAAGATCACCACAATGGACGCCGATATGCCGGAGGCCTCTGCTGTTGCCATCGCAGGTGAGCGAATTGTGGCCGTTGGAACGGATAAGGACGTTCTGGCACTCGCCGCATCAGACACAGACCGCGTTGATTTGGGCGGTCAACGAGTCATCCCGGGCCTGATCGACAGCCACACGCATATCATCCGGCAGGGCAACAACTTTGCGATGGAACTTCGGTGGGACCACGTTCCGTCCTTGGCCGACGGTCTGCGTATGTTGAAAGCCCAAGCCCAGCGCACACCGGCTGGGCAATGGATCCGCGTTGTGGGCGGCTGGTCTGTGGATCAGTTCGCCGAAAAACGCCTGCCAACAATTGACGAGATCAACGCGGTCGCACCTGACGTACCTGTTTACGTTCTGCACCTCTATGACCGCGCCTGGTTGAACAAGGCCGCGTTACGCGCCCTTGGCATCGATAAGCATTTTTATGAACCCTTTGTCTCGGGCCGTTTGGAACGCGATGACCATGGCAACCCCACGGGTTTGGCAATGGC
>CAYODE010000051.1:18429-20657 GCA_964402685.1 uncultured Aestuariivita sp.
GCCTATCGCGACCGGTATGGCGAAGACGCGCTGCGCGAGGTCATGCCCGTCAAGAAGATGATGGCCTCTGGCGTGCCGCTAGCCGCAGGGACTGACGCAACACGTGTGTCATCCTACAACCCCTGGCTGGCGATCCATTGGGCGGTCTCGGGCAAGGGTCGCGGAGGCGATCTGATCTGGGACGCGGCCAACCGGTTGGACCGGCATGACGCCTTGCGCCATTGGACGGCAGCTGGTGCGTGGTTCAGCCGCGACGAGGGCAAGAAGGGTCAAATCAAGGTTGGGCAACTGGCCGATATCGCCGTGCTCGATCGCGATTACTTCTCCGTGGTCGAGCACGACATCATCAATATCGAAGCGGACCTGACCCTGACTGGTGGCCAGATCGTGCACGCAAAGGCGCGCTTTGCCGGGCATGCGCCTGCGCCGCTGCCCGAACTGCCGGACTGGTCGCCCGTTCCGATCTTTGGTGCGCCTGGTGCATCTGCACCGAACCCGCCAAGTCTGGCGGCCGAATAAACCCAGGTGAGGCCTGAAACAGGCCCCGCCCTTCGATCGGAGAGTGAGATGTTGGACAGGCCTGAAACCACAGCCAAAGTGGACAGCGCGAGCACGAATACAGGTGCGACCGCATCCCAATCCGCCAAGGTCAATCCTGCCTCTCCTTGGGCACCGTTTGGTCATCGGGCGTTTGCGCTTTTGTGGATTGCAACGCTGATTTCGAATGTTGGCACGTGGATGCACGATGTCGGCGCCGGTTGGTTGATGACCACTCTCAACTCGTCGCCCGCTGTTGTCTCGCTGGTTCAGGCTGCGACTACCCTGCCAGTGTTTTTGTTTGCGCTGTATGCGGGCACGCTGGCGGACCGTTTGGACAAGCGCAAGATGTTGATCACCGTGAATGTTTTGCTGCTGGTCATCATCAGCGTTCTGACGATCCTTGTTCATTTGAACATGGTGACGCCGGTTCTGCTCATCCTGTTCACGCTCGCCATTGGGACGGCCACAGCCTTCATGGCCCCCGCGTGGCAGTCCATCGTACCGGCGCTGGTTCCGCGCGACGCGCTGCAACCGGCCATCGCGCTGAACTCCATGGGCATCAATATCAGTCGTGCGATCGGTCCCGCGTTGGCTGGGGTGCTGATTGCATCCGTCAGCCTGTCAGCCCCCTTCGCGGTGAACGCGGCCAGTCACATCGTGATCATAATAGCCCTTGTCATGTGGAAGTATGATGGCGGGGTTAAGAAGACCAAACAGCCAGTCTTTGATGCGATGCTAACCGGCGTACGCCAC
Source organism: uncultured Aestuariivita sp. (assembly GCA_964402685.1). Lineage (GTDB taxonomy): Bacteria > Pseudomonadota > Alphaproteobacteria > Rhodobacterales > Rhodobacteraceae > Aestuariivita. The sequence continues at coordinate 19,723 of CAYODE010000051.1, forward strand.
GTCGCGCACAACGATGCTTTGAAAGCCACTTTGGTGCGGTCATTTGCGTTCTTCATCTTTGCATCGGCCTACTGGGCTCTACTGCCCCTTGTGGCGCGAAACATCGAAGGTGGGGGAGCCACACTATACGGCATTCTATTGACCCTCATCGGAACCGGCGCCGTGATCGGGGCGCTGACCTTGCCAAAGTTTCGGGCCAAACTTGATGCCAGCATGGTTGCCGCCAGCGGCACGATCGGCACGGCAATAGCCATGGCCTTGCTGGCAACGGCTTGGAATCCGATCATTGCGAGTGCCGCGGCGCTTTTGGGCGGATTTAGCTGGATCGCCGTTCTCACTACATTCAACGTCTCGGCCCAGACAGCCTTGCCGAACTGGGTCCGCGCGCGCGGCCTTTCCATCAACCTAATGGTCTTCTTCGGATCGATGGCTGTAGGGGCCGCACTTTGGGGTCAGGTGGCGACGGCGACCTCAACCTCAACCACGCTTCTGATATCCGCCGGGGGTCTTGTGATGGGCCTTCTGCTGACGCGCCATTTCAAACTGGGTCAGGGAGAGGGATTGGATCTCACCCCATCCATGCATTGGCCAGCCCCTGATGTGGCCTTGGACGACAGCAGCTTGGACAGCCGTGGTCCGGTGATGGTCGAGGTTGAATACCGCATCAGACCCGATGACCGGGAGGCCTTTCTGGCCGCCATCTATGACTGGTCCGGCGAGCGGTGGCGCGACGGCGCGTTCGAATGGCGCATCTTCCAAAGCGCCGAGGACCCTGAAATATGGATCGAAGCCTTCCTCGTATCGTCGTGGGAAGAGCATCTTCAACAACACGAACGCGTTTCGAACCAAGACAAAGATATCCAAGAAAAAGTGCGCGCGTTTGACAGGCGCGAAACCGGGCCGGTGGTACGCCACCTGATCGCGCCATGAACCGG
>CAYODE010000052.1:0-20638 GCA_964402685.1 uncultured Aestuariivita sp.
TTCGAGGGGCGGTGAAGCCAACTGCCGGTGGTTTTAGGGTAGGTCGGCTAAGCGGGACAAAACACCATTTCGCTGCACTTGCGCCAATGGCGGTTTTGAGGGCGCACCCATAGATCGAGACGCGCCCTCTTGTTTGGACTACTCGTTCCTGACGATGGTGTCGTAGTCGCCTCTCAATTGAAGCGTGACGGTTACAGCTTCGTCGTCCCGATTACGCCAGAACCATCCATGATCTCCAGCGAAAGGCGTCTCAAAGCTGCCTTCGCCTTCAGTCTTTCCGCGACCCTTTTCGTAGGTGACGTTCTCACCACTAGCATGTGCGTGGAGGTCGAAGTTGACCCGGCCACCCTCTGCGGTCCACGAATAGAAGAGCGTTGCGCCTTCCTCCATTGTAGCTTTGATCTCGGTAAACTCACCTGGCTCAAGGGTGAACGTGATAGTGTCCTGCCACGCTTCTTGGGCATGAGCGGTCGATGCAAAAAAACCAAAGATGTCGTGCATCAGGGAGGACCGTTCCTCGCCGTGCAACAAAGCATCGGCCGCCGCTTCCGCCTTTAGCTCTTGCTTGATCTCGCCCATCTCAGTCAGGCCGAGGATCGTACCGATGCCGGTCGGGTCTTGGCCCAGTTCGGCGGGCATGTAGACAGCCACGCCGATGAAGACGGCTCCGATGCCCGCGATGATGGAGGACCGGCGAAGCTGTGCTTTGGTCGGCAGGTCTTCGAGTTTGGGTTTTGGTGCATTATGCATGTTCTTATTCCTTATGCGCTGGCCAAGTACCCTGTGACCTGAACGTAGGTCAGCATGACACCGAGAACGACCATGAACCAGTTGGCGTAGGTCGCCTGTTGCATGAAATTCGGGCTGCGTCGCCAGTATCCCATGACGATCAGGATGACGAAGAGCGCCAGTAGCTGACCGACTTCGACCCCCACATTGAAGGCGAGAAGGTTGGCCAAGAGGCCGTCCTCTGCGATCTCATATTCGAGGATTTTGGTCGCAAGCCCTGTGCCGTGGAACAGACCGAAGATCAGTGTGGCCCATTTTGTATTGGGCTGGAAGCCCAGCCACCTTTGGAACAGTCCAAGGTTGTCGACCGCTTTGTAGACCACTGATAAGCCGATGATCGCATCGATGATGTACGCGTTGATACCCCAGCCGAACCAGACGCCTAAAAGCATCGTGACCGAATGGCCGATGGCAAACAGACTGACGTAAATCGCCACGTCCTTCATGTGGTAAAGGAAGAAAACGACGCCCAGCAGGAACAGGATATGGTCATATCCGGTGATCATGTGTTTCGCGCCGAGGTAGATGAAAGGGACGATGTGCACCCCCCAAATCTCTTGGATGTAGCCAGCGTCACCAGGCGTAACGTCGTGGGCAAGGGCGGCACTTGTTGTGATGGCAAGCGCCGATGAGATGAGGAACGCCAAACGCAATGGCATACGCCAAACGTCCTCCGCGAGGGTCTTCATGGAATTACTCCGCATAGTATTTAGAATGATCAGTTACGTGCGGCCTGAGCCGTGCCGATCATGCGCGCGGAGGTCGGTCTATACGGAATTGCCGGGACGGACCGTTTGTGGACGCGCCGCTCGATCGATGCTCGCTGAGCTGTGCAAAGGGTTCTGAGCTTCGGGTGAGCGTTAGAAACGCATGATTGTGATCGTGGTCAGGCACATCATGGCTGTGCCCGTGCATCGCCCAATACAAGTCTTCCGCGAACCCATGTGAATGCCCGTGGTCCTCGACCATCTGCATATGGTCCTGGATGGTTTCAAACACCATGGGCGCATGGGTGAACGACGGCGTCACTGACCAGACGACCAATGCCGCACAGGTCAGCATAACAAATAATCGTCTCACGATGAATGTCGCGTTTCCCATGGCCCCACTGCTCGCTACGGTCGAAATCCGCTTTCGGCTGAGAATACTGGCATATGCTTTTGCGAACAAGGCGGTGAAATCCAGTGGTCATTAAGTCATCTATCGCAATCAAGCGAGCGGACATTCGTTCAGAGCGCGGCATCTTGCAGATTGGGCTCCAAACCGACTTGCAGAAAGGCCAGATGCTAGCCAGGCGACAAGTCTGCGGGACCACGCGACCGTTCTGCTTCCGACGCTGAAAGTTCGCTCCCGACGAGCTTACAACTTCAACTCTTGGCAGGAAGATTTGATAGCCGGGCACCCTCGAAAGACCTGTCCATTCATTCTTTGAATAACCGTTAGATGAACGGAATGGCTACCGAAAATCCGCGAATGAGAGATGTCTGATCCAAGCGCAGACGGGATCAACTGAAACCCCAACCTGAAGGTTCCTGACTGGCTGCAACTGAAACGAAAGAGACAACAAAGTAGGAAAACATCATGGCCTCTATCACACACAACACCGTTCGCGTTGCGCGCATCATGCAATCCTATGACGGCCTGCCCACATGGGTGAAAATCTGGATGAACTTCATCCTTGGCCCGATCAACCTCGCAACTCTGTTCTTCCTCAACCAGCCAAACGGCGGGCTGATCGCAGCCCTGGCAATCGGCGGTATGGTTCTGACCGTGGCGCTGGTGGTCCTCAACGCTGGCTTTGAAAAGATCGTTGCTGCCGGACACGTCCTGCCATGGGTGCCGCTGGTTGCGATGCTGGCCTTTGCCCGTCCCGAAGGCTCTGACATCTATCAGATCTTCCTCGTCGTCCTTCTGATCGCCAACAGTATCTCCCTGCTCTTCGACCTCAATGACGTTCGTGTCGCCTTGTCATCGAAAAAAGCACACGCATAGAAGCTCCTCCCTCGATCTATGCGATCCAAGAAGCGCCGTCCGATAGGGCGGCGCTGATTGTGTTCAGTTAGATAAAGTGAAGAAGTACTGCGCTATGTTTTCTGTCGTACAGAAGTTGGCAGCTTTTTAGCGCAACCGGCCATGATGCCGCGAAGCGCACAAATATCCGCTTTCGAGACCGTTACGCTGGCAGCCGATTTCTATCCATTGGTCAGAGTTTCCATTCGAACCCGACGGCTTTTTCAGACTCATCCCAAAGCCGTGTCATTACGGCCTTGTCGTAGGCGTGAGCATTCAGTGTGCCCTTGCCGACTGGTCCTACGACTTCCAGGCGGCCGGTGGGACCATAGAGTACGCGTTGCTCCAAGCCGTCTTCCGTCGCGCACATGACCTCCGGGTAGGAGCCTTGCTCAGCGGTCTGGACCAAAGGAGTCTTGGTCATAATGTGAAACATGGCTCGCATGAACCAGCTGCCGCTTGTCGTAATCAGCGATGTGGCTGACGAGCCCGGATGGCAGACGAGAATCTCTACATCTTTGCGCCGCGCATCGGCCAAACGGTCCTGCAGCTCGTAAGCAAACATCATCTGCGCTAGCTTGCTCTGTGAATAGGCGGTGTTCGCGCCGTAGCCCTCATCCCAGTTCATGTCGTCGAACTTGATGGTCTTGAGGCCCATGTTGTAGCCGAGGTTGGCGACTACCACGATCCGGCCTTTGCTTTCCGCGATGCGGTCAAAGAGCAGGCCATTGAGCAGAAAATGTCCGTAGTGGTTCGTGCCAAGCTGGCTTTCGAACCCATCGACAGTCAGTTTGCGCGTCGGAACCTGCGCGATGGCCGCGTTGTTGATCATTGCGTCAATCCGCGGCACGGTTTTAAGGACTTCTTCGGCAGCCTCGCGCACGCTGTTCAGAACGGACAGGTCCATGCTGATGTAGCTCACATCGGCTTTCGCTCCAAATTCCTGTTTCAACTCCGCGATTGCCGCCTCGGATCTCTCGGCCGAGCGGTTCAGCATTACCACCTTGGCGTTCTTCTTCCGCAAGATACGCGCGGCTTGAATGCCTGCGCCAGCGTTGGCGCCGGTGATGATGTAGGTCTTGCCTGACTGGTCACCGAGGCTCTCGGTTGTCCAGCCTTTGGGTCCGAATGTCGTGTCTGCCATGTTCTGTCTCCTGCCAGCCCAAACTGGCGGTTTGCGGTTTCATTGTCTGAAAGCACAGGTAGAACCCGGCAGGATATAGAAACAGGCGATATTCTATCGATTACTTGCCCAATCGTCTCAAATCTATTGCAAAACTGAAAGTCCTCTGCCAGCTAGAGTGCATGAGCAAAGACCAGATCAAAGAACTTATCGAGCGCCGTCTGCCACAAGCAGGTCTTTTCGATACCGCGTTGAAAGGCGTCCAGCTTTTCCGGGTGACCGAGGCAGTGCCTTGTGTCCCAGCGGTCTATGAGCCAACGGTCGTTGCAATTCTTAGCGGCGCTAAAGAAGCGGTGCTGGACGGACGGCATCACATTTACGGAAGCGAAAAATACCTATTGTGCCCAATGACTCTACCGGTCGAAGCGGGCGCGCCGCAGGCATCTGAAACGGAAGCGCTGCTGGGCGTCGTGATCACTTTAGAGCCGCGCATAATGCGCGAGCTTAACATGGAGATTGAAACCGCCGCGGGAGGCCATAGGCTGCCGCAAGGAACCGCACCTTCGGCCCTAGAACTGGCGTCCTGGGATGTTGGGTTCACGCATGCACTGTTGCGGCTTCTTGAGTTGCTAGACAACCCGCTTGATCTCGACGTTCTCGGACAGGGACGACTGCGCGAGTTGTACTACGCTGTTCTCATGGGCGAAGCCGGGGTCGCTGCAAGACGCGCCTTTGGTGTCGGCAACGACATCGCGCGTACAATCGACTACCTTTCAACTCACCTAAACGAGCAGGTCACCATCGACGATATGGCCGAACATGTTGGTATGAGTCGAGCGGTGTTCCATCGGCGGTTCAAGGAGGCCACGACAATGTCCCCAATCCAGTTCGTGAAATCCATGCGACTGAACAACGCCGCGATGAAGATCGCCGAGGGCAAGACTGTGTCGGAGGCGGCCTGGGACGTAGGCTACCAAAGCGCTTCTCAATTCAGCCGTGAGTTCAAACGGATGTATGGCCGGTCACCCAGGCAATGGAGCAGCGACCAACAATTCGCGACAAGCGTAGCCTAACGCCAAAGTAGCGGGCCTTGACGGAGGCAAATCAAACGGCGGCTTTGTCTGCGCAGCCAACATAGCTGACCCACATTTGGCTATTCTGTGATGGTCTGTTGCAGGTGCTTGGTGAAGGCGCGAGCCGATGGCTTTGTATGCCTGCCTCCGGCAAGAAGGGCGTTCACTTCAACTGTCCCGATGGTCCATTCGGGCAGAAGTTGGACAAGTGTGCCTGCCTCAAGTTCATCCTTGCAGCTCCAATAGGCTGTGCTGATGACGCCCATGCCTGCGACGGCAGCCGCCGCTGTACTCTCATTCACAGAAATCATGAGCTGGCTTTCGACGCGAACAGATTGGACCTTGCCGTCCTTTTCGAAGCTCCACCCGGCTTTGCCGACGCTTGACGGGCCCAAGATGATCCGATGTTCAACCAGATCGGTTGGCTGTTTCGGGTATCCTGCCTTTTCGAGATAGGAGGGCGCTGCGACCACCATGCGCTTGGTGGTGCCGATCTTTCGCGCGACCATCGTAGAATCTCCAAGCGGGCCAAAGCGGATCGCCACGTCGATAGCCTCATCAATGAGGTCTTGCATCGAGTCTGTCAGAACAAGATCGAGCTTCAGCTTGGGGTGCTGTTCGAGAAACCATGGCAGGACGGGGATGATCGCGCGCTGTGCGAAGCTGGCTGGCGCACCGACGCGCAAGCGTCCGCGCAGTTCGCCGGTGCCGCGCACGAAATGATTGGCTTCCTCGATGTCGGCGAGGATCGGTTCAATTCGCGTCAGGTATTCCTCACCAGCCTCCGTGAGTCGAACTGCGTGGGTGGATCGCACAAAAAGCTGCACCTCCAAGTCCTTTTCCAGATTAGAAATGATGCGTGAGACAGAGGGTTGCGACATGCCCGTCTCGCGACCAGCGGCGGTGAAACTGCCAGTGCGAGCGACCCGTGTGAAAAGACGGAGTGTGGAGAAATTATCAGACATTCAGATTTCGAATAACAGTTAGGCTTTTTGGCAAGCTACCGTTCGATGCGGTTATGGGCAACATTCCCAAGCAAGACGAACGACACAACGCAAAAAAGGACAAACCGATGACCCCTTATGTTCAGCACACCGAAGCGACCGCACCCGAAGATTCTCAGCCACTTCTGAAGACCATCAAAGGCAAGATGGGTTTTGTTCCCAATCTGATGGCAACGATGGCCGAAGCCCCCGCCCTGGTGGAAAGCTACATGACGATGATGGGGATCTTCGAAAAGACCTCGCTGACGCCGAGTGAACGTGAAATCATCCTCATGACGAACAACCGTCTGAATGGCTGCACCTACTGCATGGCCGCGCACACGACCGTTGCCAAAATCTCTGGCGTGGACGCTGACGTGATTGAGGCGCTGCGCGCTGGTACGGCCATTGCCGATCCAAAGCTGGAAGCGTTGCGCACCTTCGCCGTCATCATCAACGAAAACCGCGGATGGGCGACCGAAGAGCAAGTGGATGCGTTGATCGCGGCTGGCTACACCAAACAGACAGTTCTGGAAGTCATCACCGGCACGGCTCTGAAGGTGCTTTCAAACTACACCACGCATATCGTCAATCCGCCACTCGACAAGGCGTTTGAACCGGTTGCGTGGTCTCCCGAACAAGCGGTTGCTGCTGAATAAGCGCGGGCCCAACTCCCGACTGGCCGAACCCCAGAGGGCCCACGACGCTTAAAGAGCGCGCTGCCGCGCTCGCAACCGAACAACGCGGCACAGCCACCACCATGTGATAGCGGTTCAGGAAACGGCCCCTTCGTGGGGCCTTTTTCTTGTTGGCGGATCACGCATCAGTGCCTCGGTTGAACCAGCACGGGGCACAGACGTCTCTACATTCATTTTCTGAATAACCGATACGCAAAATGGCTGGCTACCACCGGTATGCCAACCGACCAATATTCAGAACGGGCGGCGCGAACTAACTCCCTGAGCCGACCCGAGAACGCAAACAATACTGGAAACCGACATGACCCTCCAAGACCAACTCGACGCTTTTAAAGAGCAATTCAAGACGATGGCCCCTGCAGGCGCATTTGAAGCCTTTGGCCGGTCCACCCAAGAGCTAATCGACAGCGGCCAGGCCGAGCGCGCTCTCAAGGCGGGCGACACTGTTCCTGATTTCGTTCTGACGGATTCGGATCGAAACGAAGTTGCTCTGAAAGACCTGCTGGCCAAAGGCCCGGTCGTTCTGACCTTCTATCGTGGTGTGTGGTGCCCGTACTGCAACATCGAACTGAAGGCCCTTGAAGCTGTTGCCGAAGACATCCGCGCCCGTGGCGCAACCCTCGTTGCAATCTCGATGCAGGGTGCCGCCGACAGCCGCAAATCCCAGAAAGACAATGAGCTGAGCTTCCCGATCCTGACGGACAAGAATGGTGAGCTGGCCGCGAAATTCGGCATCCGCTGGACGCTGCAAGACTACGTAATTCCGGTGCATGACGGCTTTGGTGTTCACCTGCCGCGCATCCATGGCGACGGTCAGTGGAACCTGCCGATGCCCGCCCGCTACGTCGTCGATACCGATGGCAGCATCGCCTATGCAGAAGTGAACCCCGACTATACCCGTCGTCCTGAGCCTGCCGATCTGTTCCCGGTTCTCGACAACCTCGCTGGCTCTGTTGCCGCTGAATAACGCTTCCCGTCCGGCCCGCACGTCGGGCCGCGCACCTCACCAATTCAAACTTCCCTGCACCACGCCAGCCGCCAGGCCGCCGCAGGACCAACAATGCGAACTCGAAAGGACGAGACCAATGAAAGGCAAACTCATTCTCCCATACATCATGACCAACATGCTGTCAGGCGTCGGCTCCGCCGTTATGTTCTGGTACTCCGGTTATGATCCCATCTGGATCGGCACATTCTTAGCCACCTTCACAATGCCGTTCTTCCTGATGGTTCTGGCCGGTGCCCTTGGCCTTTCCCGTACCTCAAAAAACCTGCCTGTGATCCAGTTGATCAATTTGGCCGCTGTTGCCTTCGTCGCCTACACACTCTTCGGTCGCGGTGGTCCATCGACAACGGCAGAATACGCCTCCATGGGCTTGGCCCTCTATGGCGCGCTGTCCATGCAGTGGTACATCCACATCTTCTCGAACTACAAGCGCACCCCAAGCAAGGCCATCGTGAAAGGTCAGGCACTGCCTGAGCTGCCGCTGCACCGCCTTGATCAGACGCCCGTGCCTTCTTCGGAATTCACCGGTGACAAGACGCTGCTGGTCTTCTTCCGTGCGAACTGGTGCCCATTCTGCATGAACCAGCTCAAGGACGTGAAAGCGCAAGCTGACCGTCTGGCTGCAAACGGTGTGAAGGTGAAATTCATCTCCAACCAAGGCTTCGAAAACTCCGCGAAGCTGGCGAAGGACATGGACCTGCCTGCACACTTCGAAATCCTGCAGGACGAAGACCTCCGCGCAGCTAAAGCCCTCGGCATCGAAGATATGGGCGGCGCTCCGTCCGGCATGCCCGGCTACCCGAACGATACGGTCATGGCGACTGTCATCGCTCTGGACGAGCAAGGCAACGTGATCTTCGGCGACGAGACAGACAACTACCGCCGCCGTCCACACCCCGACACATTCCTGGGCGTCTTCGAAACACCCAACAACGTGACTGCGATGGCTGCTGAATAACGGTCAAAGCAAACTTCCCGCAAAGCATCGCGGACTTGTTTCGCGGTGCTTCTCTCCCCCGAAAGGAACCTCCCATGTCCAACAATCTGACTGGCAAAACTGCCCTAGTTACAGGTGGCGCGCGCGGCATCGGAGCCGCAATCGTGAAACGCCTGGCTTCCGAAGGCGCGAAAGTCGCGTTCACCTATGTCAGTAACACCGAAGCTGCCGAAGCCTTTGCATCCTCCATTGGACCCGGTGCCGTCGCGATCAAAGCGGACGCCGCTGACCCTGCCGCCGTAACCACTGCTGTCGAAAAAGCCGCTTACACGTTCGGCAAGATCGACATTCTTGTTCACAACGCTGGTGTCTTCCGCACGGGCCCGGTCACTGACTTTGATTTCGACGCATATCGTCAGCAAACGGCTGTGAACGTCGATGGGGTCTATGCCGGCACACATGCCGCCGTCCCCTTTATCCCTGAAGGCGGGCGGATCATTGTTATCTCGTCTTTCAACGCAGACCGGATGCCGTTTGAAGGTTTCGCTGCTTACGGCGCAACCAAAGCGGCTGTCACCGCGCTCGTGAAGGGGTGGGCACGCGATCTGGGGTCTCGCCAGATACTCGTGAACGCCATCCAGCCCGGCCCGATCGACACCGACATGAACCCAGCTGCTGGACCGTTCTTTGAACCGGTTTCGGGCATGACCGCCTTGAAACGCTACGGCAAGCCGGAAGAGATTGCGAACCTCGCTGCATTCTTGGCCAGCGACCAATCGAGCTTCATCACGGGCTCTGCTATCAACGTAGATGGTGGCATTAGCCTTTAGCGCTGGCCAACGAACCAGGAAAAGTGAAGGCGCTGTCGGCCCTCACTGCCCCAGAGAGAGGAGCCTGACATGCCACTTCAGATTGACGATGAGGCTGTGATCAAACTGGTTCGGAAGTATCAGCATAGAACCGGGCAACCGACTGCCAATGACGCGATCAAGGCTGCCTTGATACGTGGCATGGAGGCAATGAGGGGTGAAGCCCGCACGGCTGAAAAGTTCGGAATCAGTGACCCCGCTCACGAAATCGGTGCCGTCGTCTTTGTAGACCGACTTCGTTAGGGCAGAGCGCCCTCAAATCGACCGAAGCGTGTTCCGCCTAGTGCGGTGCGCGCTTCTGCCTTTATAGAGGACATATGAGAAAATATGACGATTTATTGGTCATGGCGGCGGAGAAGAAAGGCAGCTTTGGTGCTGTGCTGGATGGCATCGACCGGCCAAAACCCATAGAAGAACTGGCCGCCATTCCTGATGACCGCTGGCTGTCGATGATGACGAAATGCGTGTTTCGGGCAGGCTTCAATTGGAAGGTTATCGAACGAAAATGGGATGGGTTTGAGGCCGCGTTTCACGGCTTCTCCGTTTCGCGTTGCGCAATGATGGACGACGCCTGGATCGATAAGCTGATGTCAGACACACGGATCGTCCGGAACGGTCAGAAGATCCAAAGTGTGCAAGGCAACGCAGCTTTCGTAGGCGATAGATCGGCTGGGGTCGGTAGCTTCGGCAAGTTCGTTGCGGATTGGCCCGCTACGGATCACGTGGGGCTGATCGAGGTGCTGAAAATGGAAGGCAGTCGCCTTGGCGGCACAACGGGGCAATACTTCCTGCGCAACATGGGAAAGGACAGTTTCATCCTCACACGGGATGTCGTTTCCCGTCTTGTTGCTGAAGGTATCGTTAACAAGGCCCCCACTTCCAAGCGTGCCATGGCTGATGTGCAAGCAGCCTTTAACACCTGGCGCGAACAATCGGGTGAGAGTTTCAATGTCATCAGCCGGGTTCTGGCTCAGACAGTGGGCTAGGGGCTATACAAATCGAAAACGTTGAAACGAGAAGAGCGCACCGGCGATGCCGATGCGTTCTTTTTGGCCAGTTGAGGTCGGACTACCAAGTAGTGCCGGGTCGGGTCATTTGAGGCTTGCCAGGTAATCCATGACCATCTTGTGCTGGTCGGGGTGGCTTTGTTCCAGATAGGTCATGTCGGTGGAGCCAAAATCGCCAGGGGTGGAACCTTGAGTGATGATGTGTTCCAGCGCGCCAACGATGTCTGCGACCAAAGGCCGGTCGGTTGCGCCGCCGAAATTCATTTCGCTTGGAACGATGGCCCAACGGCAAAGGATATTACCGTCTGTATCTTCGACCACCACGCCGGGCTGCACCATACCATGCTCATACATGCCATCGACATCCGCCAAGGGTGTTTCCGCCTTCGGAGTGATGAAGATGTCGTATTTCTTGGCTTCGACGTTCTCGGCATCGACCTGAATGTCGAAATCAAGACCGTTGTTTTCCTTGGACTGGTTGCCGATCTGGGAGGTGATCCCAACCACCGTACCGCCAAGGCCACGGATCGTGTCGAGATGGCCGTTGAAGTCACGCAGATATCCGTTGCACCAAGGGCACCAGTCGCCACGGAAGAAAACTTTGATTGTGAATGTCTCAGCCATTTTGGGCTCCTTTATAGCTTCCGGGCCCAGGCTGAACTGCCCAAAGCCGTGAAAGGTTTGCTGACTAAAAGGCGGTGTTGTCGGGAAAGAACTTCTTGCCGCGCTCGCTGTCTGACCCATAGATCGCCCATACCGGCCTTAAGCGGTAGCCGGCGATTTTGACTATCTCTTATTCGAAATGTGAATGACAAATTGGGCGCACGCGATCTGCGTCACTCCACAATTAACGAGACGCTGTTTTTCGCGAAAGTTGCAACATCGTTAAGTTTTGGCTCGTTCCGGACATTCGATACGTTCTTGGGAACAACCGCTTTGCGGGACAAAGCCGTCATCCGATTTTCGCGCTTTGCTGACGCAGCATTCCTTCGCCCGCGCGGCACATCTTTTGTTGCAGCGCGACGCATGTCGTCATTGCGGTCGTTCGCGGGGATCGATTTTGCCCGAACCGAAACCTCACCTTCGCCGCAGCCAGGTCAGACAGGAACGGTGCCGACTGAGTTGTCATCCACTCATCGGTGGAGACTTGGTCAAATTCAAGCCGAACTCTAGCCGCGGCCTTGTGACAAAACCCAGTTCTTAAACACGATCGCCGAGCGAGATAAGGAAACTCCATTCGGCATACCCAAATAGTAAGCAAACGACGTATCGAATGTGCGCCCAAATGGATTTACCAACACGCCGGTTTCAAGCTCGCCTTGAATCATGCTTTGGGGGAACAGAGCGACACCCAGACCGTTGATCGTCGAGCTCAGCTGGAAATGTGGCTCTTGCGGTATCAGCTGTGCTTGGGAAGGCGAGTATTCCAGCTGATTGTTGGCGAACCATTCCTGCCACCTGGATTCATCGTCGACATGCAGCAACGCACGATTTTTCAATTCTGCGGCTAAAGTGATCGGGTTTTCACGCAAGTATCCAGGGCTGCATACAACCACCATTTTCTCGGACCATAAGCGTATGGACTGAAAGTCTTTCCAGTCTCCAAGCCCCCAAAGGATGCCCAAATCGGCAAAATCTCCTGGGCGTTCTTTTTCAGCGAAAGTGTTGTTGTGGTTTCGAAAGGATAATTGAATGTCCGGGTGAGTATCCCAGAAACCTCCCAGTCTGGGTGATAGCCAGCGGCTGGCAAACATTGGCAAAATCGCAACGCGTACGGCTTCGTTCTGTCCCGAAATCTGATCCAGGCCGACCTGAATCGACCCGAGGCCGCTTTCCACGTGCGATGCCAGGATTTTGCCTTGCGAAGTCGGCGTCAAACCCTCCCGGTTTCTGACAAACAGGTGAACCTGCAGATCATCCTCCAGTTTCTTGATGTGATAGCTCACGGAGCTCTGGCTGATGTTCAGGGTTTGCGCGGCAAGGGTGATACTCTTGAGGCGCGACACCACATCAAAGACTTGTATCGATTTGAGATTTCTGAGTTTGTTCACCGCTGACTTGGCCCTTACCTGAGTTGCTCTGTCTTCCTTGTATCTAATTATTAGATGCTTTGGCGATTATTTATATGCTGTTTCGAGGCGATATTGGTTTAAGAAAAGCCGGCGTCTACCGCACCATTCTTGTGCCGCTTCCCGACTAAACAGCCGCAACCGTGGCTGTTCAAGAGTTGCCGACGCCGTAGAGCTGAAGAGAAATTCCGAAACTACAAGGAGCAAGAGATGAGACCAATCGTTGGAAAAATTCGAAAGTTCGCATTGCTGACTGTTACCGTCTTGGCAGCAAGTTCTGTAGCCAACGCAGCATCCGCCGAAACCACGTTTGAAAAGATAAAGCGAACCGGACAGGTCACGGTTGGTACCGAAGCCGCCTTCCCGCCGTTTGAGTACGTGGAGGACGGTAAGATCGTTGGCTATGGCAAAGACATTCTAGATATTGTCATCGCGGACCTTGGCGTTGAGCTGAACCAGTTGGACCTGCCGTGGCAGGGCATTCTCCCGGGTGTACTGGCGGGAAAATTCGATTTTGTTGCGACCAGCGTCACGATCAAACCTGATAGAGCCATGCAATATGCTTTCACCGTGCCAATCGCCGAAGGCACGACCTGGGTCGTGAAACGCAAGGGCGATACCTCGATCATGACCGTGGATGACATGGCAGGTAAGGTTGTCGGAACACAACTTGCTTCCGGGAATGAATCCGCATCCCGAGCATTTCAGGATGACATGATTGCTAGAGGCCTAGACGGTTTTGGTGAACTGAAGCTCTTTACCAGCTACCCTGAAGTTACCCTTGCACTGGCAAATGGCACGCTGGACGCGGCCGTCCAGAACCTGCCGAACCTGGCGGTTATCATCAAAAATCAGCCAGATATGTTCGAATTGGTCGGCCCAATAACTGATACCAGCTACTTCGGCTGGGTCACGCGCCCGGAAGATACCGATCTGCGTGACTACCTGAGCGAGCAAATACTCAAGATGCGCGACAGCGGGAAAATCGACGAACTGCAGGACAAGTGGTTTGGCTTCCGGATGGAAATTCCCACTGATGGCTATCTGCCTGAGGGTGCTCTTTGAGTTTAGAGTGAAAGCGCACAGCCCCGGCCAGTTGAGCCAGGGCTGTGAAAACTCGGAACAAACCCCCGACAGATGGGCGGACGTCGTCGGATGGGCATATTTCAGGACTGAACACGGTGAAATTCGACATCAGCTACACTTTCGATGCTTTGCCGCGACTTTTTGAAGGCTCGCTTGTGACGCTCAATTTGGCGCTGCTCGGGTTTGCTTTCAGCGTTGTAATGGCGACGATTGTTACGGTCGTACGCACCGCTTCAAAGTCCCGAATTCTTGCTTATTCGGTAGCCATCTACATCAGTTTCATCCGTGGAACACCGCTTCTAGTACAGATATTCCTTGTTTTCTATGTGCTTCCGATTGTTGGCCTCAATATCGGCCCTATGTCGGCGGGTGTTCTCGCGCTGACACTTAACAGCGCAGCGTTCGTGATTGAGATCCTTCGCGGCGGATTGGCATCTGTGCCGAAAGGCCAGTTCGAAGCCGCCCGTTCGCTAGGTCTCTCGGGATTTGCTCTTTGGGTAAAGGTGGTTTTGCCGCAAACGTTTATGGCTTCAATTCCACCTTTGGTGAATGAGTTCACTCAGGTACTAAAGGCCACCGCACTGCTCTCCACCATCACCGTTGTGGAACTTATGCGCGTTTCACAACAAATATACAGCAATAACTACCACCCGGTGGAAGTCCTTACCGGGGCCTTCGTCATGTATTTTCTGATGTGTTTTGCCGTCAGTCGTAGCGCGTCGTTGCTTGAATCCAAATTTGAAGTCAAGCGGGCATAGACGACCATGAGCATCGATCTGTCAATCGTTACAAGTCACGGCCCGCAGCTCCTCCTCGGCTTCTGGATGACCATAAAAATCGTGGTCGGCGCGATCATTCTGGGTATGCCATTCGGGTTGGTTCTGGCTCTTGGCCGACGCTCGAGACTGGCAATCATACGATTCTTTGCCACGAGTTTCATTGAGGTTTTTCGCAATACGCCGTTTATCATCCAGGTCTTCATGTTTTTCTATGTGCTGCCATTTTATGGGCTGCACCTGCCGGCGGAGTATGTCGGTGTGGTAGCATTGGCCGCCTTTGGGAGTGCTTATTTTGCCGAAGTCATTCGCGGCGGGATAGACGCCGTTGCCAAGGGACAACTAGAAAGTGCACGAGCCACGGGAATGTCGGACTGGCAGGCGATGCGCTACATCGTCTTGCCTCAAACGCTGCCAATCATACTGCCTGCGATGACCAATCAGACACTCTCGCTGGTCAAAGAATCTGCAATCTTGTCCACGATTACCGTCGGCGAACTGACGATGGCGGCGATCACCGTTCAGGGCGAGACATTTCGCCCGTTTGAGGCGTTTATCATGGTCGCGCTTTTGTACTGGGCGCTGAACGAAACCTTGGCGATCATCATGCGCCGGGTTGAACGGAAAGTTTCGAGACGAACGAACAGCGATTCCCGAGCCAAGGTCGTGCGCGCAGCTCCTGCCGTGAAGGAGGGATGAAGACATGGCAGCGGACCCTGAAACGAAAGACAACTTTCTTGAAATGACCGAAATACGAAAATCATTCGGTGGCATGACCGTATTGCATGACGTTTCGTTGAGCGTTTCCCAAGGGGAAGTTATCTGCATCATCGGCCCCAGCGGGTGTGGCAAAAGCACATTGCTGCGGACCGCCAACTGGCTGACACCAGCCGATGGGGGCGAGGTGCGCTTGGCAGGCGAACTGGTCGGTGGCGTGCCTGACGCGCGGTCGGTTTCGACGCAAACAAAGGACCTCAATGCACTACGCGCGCGTGTTGGAATGGTGTTTCAGAATTTTAACGTCTGGCCTCATCTGAGTGTCCTCGAAAACGTTGTTTGCCCACAGATGGTTGTCGCCAAGCGCCGCCGTGGCGAGGCCGAAAAACAAGCGCTCGCCGCGCTGGTAGAAGTAGGGCTGGACGACAAGAGGTCAGAATGGCCTGACAATCTTTCCGGAGGGCAAAAGCAGCGGCTTGCCATCGCGCGGGTTCTGGCGATGGATCCGGTCCTGGTGCTGATGGACGAACCAACCTCAGCTTTGGATCCCGAGTTGGTGTCCGGCGTATTGAATGTCCTGAAGCGTCTTGCCGAAAAAGGGATGACGATGATCATCGTGACCCATGAACTGGGCTTTGCCTCCAGCGTGGCCGACCGCGTTGTGTTCATGGAGGAAGGGAGAATTGTCGAAGAGGGCGCACCTTACGTAATCCTTCAAACCCCGAAGACCGAGCGCCTTAAGCTTTTCCTGGAAAAACTTAACATCACCGCCTTCAAACCCAATTTGGATAATGCAGGCCATCCGACAATGGACTCAAGTACATGAGTTCTATTTCAACCGCTTCAGAAAATTCTGCGGTCAAACGCTGGGCGCCCAATTTGTCGCCATTGCCCGCCGCTTCAATGCGCACAAGGAGAAATAGTTCATGACATCGGACCTCACAGCTCCTCCCAAACGGGAATTCCAGAGCTTCCACGATTTTCCAATTGTTACTGATCTGGACAACCTGGACGCCGACATTGCGATACTGGGGATCCCCTTTGGCGATCCTTATTCGATGGGCGAAGCAAGCAATGATCAGTCGAATGCCCCAACGCATATCCGGCGGTATTGCGAGCGCGCCCTTCGTGGGCTTGATCGTTATGATTTCGATATTGGCGGTACCCTGCTTGACGGGCGCGACATTAAAGTTGTCGATTGTGGAGACGTCGTTGCCGAAGCCAAGGACGTAGCTGGCAACCATGGCCGATCGGAACAGGCGGTGCGCAAAATCCTCGCCTCCGGTGCATTGCCGATTATCCTCGGTGGCGATCACGCTATTCCCATTCCGGTTTTTCGGGCATTCGAAGGGCGCGGGCCGATCACATTGGTTCAGGTCGACGCCCATGTCGACTGGCGGGACGTTTTCCATGGCGTGAGCTACGGCTTGTCCAGTGTCATCCGTAGGGCATCCGAAATGGAGCACATTGAAGATATTTACCAAATCGGATTGCGTTCCGCGGGCAGCGGACGGCCGGAAGAAGTTGAAGCCGCGCTGGCGTACGGGTCAAATCTGATCTCTGACATTGAGTTGCAGGAACATGGAATGAAAGCCATTTTGGATCGCATTCCAGATGGCGGAGACTACTATCTGACAATTGATGCCGACGGCGTCGATCCCACAATCATGCCGGCGGTCGCGGGCCCCGCCCCAGGCGGTGTAAACTATTCCCAAATGCGGACCCTGATTCAGGGCTTGGTCAAAAAAGGCAATGTCGTCGGTATGGATATCGTCGAGATTACTCCCAGTCGCGATGTGAATGGGATCACCGCCATTACCGCCGGAAGGTTTATTTGCAATCTGATCGGTACCGCTGTCAGGGCCGGATATTTCGACAAGAAATAGCAGGCAACATTCGTTGGACCGGCCTCACACTCACTGGTGTGAGGCATTGGAAACATAGTGAGAGAACTGGTTTGAAAGAAATTAGGCACGCAACACATAGTCTTGCAGATGCGGTGGTGTCTCTGCGGCTTGAGGACATCCCGCACGATGTCCTGAGTCAGGCAAAACGCTGCCTGATCGATGTTTGTGGCGTGACTTTAGCAGGAGCGAATACAGAATCTGCAAAATTGCTTTTGCAGACAGCTGTCGCGACTTACGGGGAGGGCGATTGCGACATTGTGGGGACGCCAAACAGGCTGAATGCGCCTGGAGCTGCGTTTGCAAATGGATCGGCTGCTCACGCTCTCGATTTTGACGATAATTGCTATGCCGGTATTGTGCATGCGTCAGCGGTTGTTTTCCCGGCTGTCCTGGCAATGGCGCAAAAGCACGGTGCAAGTGGGGCCGATCTTCTGCTTGGGTTCATTGCAGGATTAGAGATCGAATTTGCGGTAGCCAAAGCGCTGTCCAATTCAATCTACGATAAGGGCTGGTGGACAACCTCTGCCCTCGGGGCCATCGGCAGTGCAGCAGGCGTCGCCAAAGTCGCGGGCCTGGAGCGCGAGAAAACGACTCATGCGCTTGCTCTCGCCACCGCTGGTGCTGGTGCCATACGAGCCGTACGCGGTACTGCTGCAAAGCACTACTATTGTGGCCGAGCTTCCGAAAGCGGTGTTACCGCTGCCATTGCGGCGATACAGGGCGCAACCGGGCCAGCCAATGTATTCGAAGATCGATCTGGTTTCGCCCAAGTCCTTAATGATGGTGTGTTCGATCCCGTAGAAATCGAGAAACTGGGAGTGGAATTCGGCATTTCCGACCCAGGTGTTGATTTGAAGAAGTATCCGGTTTGCTACGCCAGCCATGCTTCTGCCGATGCAATCAAAGAAATCATAGAAGCAGAGGGATTGCAGGCGCATGATGTGGCCTCGATCGCCTGTACAGTGCCGCCGGTTGTGGCATCCAATCTGACCTACCCCACCCCCCGAACCGCCGCTGAAGCGCAATTCAGTTTGCACTTTGCGATTGCTGCAATTGTCGTGCATGGAGATATCACCCTTGGGCATCTGAATGACGAAGTGCTGTCGAGCGCACCAATCGAAAGGCTCTTGAAGAGGATTGCCGTCACTGTTGGTGATGTCCCTGAGCAGTACAGAAACTCACACTCGATCTGCCCGGAATGGGGATATGTTGAATTGACGACCCTGCGTGGGGATCACAAATGCAGTTTCGTCGGTTCGCCGGTAGGTTCTGCATTGAGGCCGATGTCTGATGAGATGCTACGGAAGAAATTCAATGCCTGCGCCGAATACAGCGATTGCAATATTTCGGCTTCTGTTCTTTACGACAATATTCTGAACATTGAACTGCTGCCCAATGTCCGGGACCTATTTTCGTAGTTCCGAGACGCCGGTGCTCCAGTCCAGAGACAGTTCGCCAACTCCAATTATTTGGTGCAAATATCGCGAGATGTTAAACAGCGCCTCGTCCTGCCCAAAACGCCCTGCAATCTGAACCGAGTAAGGCAAGTTTTGGTCATTTGTTCCGGTTGGGAAAGTGATGACAGGCAGGCCGGTATAGCTCCAGATCGCATTCATGCGAAAATCACCCGTCGTAGTGATGCCTTCCGGAGCCAGATCAGGTGCAACTGGTGCGATCCATGCATCAATAGCGTGCTCCGTCATCAGTTGCTGCATCCAGAGCTGCACTCTTTTTGCCTGTTTAAGGCTGTCAGATAGCGTTTTCTCGGACACGTTTTGGCCGAATTCCAACATTGCAAGGGACTTCGGTTTGTAGGCGTCCCGATAGTCGTCGAACCAGACCTTATGCACTTGGTATAGTTCTGCATTGGCGATCAAATCATGGGCGTCATTGTGGATGGCAATGTCTTCGCACAAGGTGATCGGTTTAAGTTCGCAGCCCGCGCATTCGAGCAAGCGTGTGTGCGCTTCGAACTGCGCTCGAATATGTGGTTTTGCTAGATCGAGATAAGACCCCACTGGCACACCGATGATCGGCGTTTTCGCCGGATCGTCCCCGGTGTTTAGCCAATCGGTAACTAAAACCGGCATGGACACAGCAAGTGTGGGCAGGTCTTTTGCAAACAACCCGATATGGTCCATGGATTTTGAGTACGGTAATACACCATCCAGCGCGACCCGGCCAAAAGTGGGTTTATATCCAAAGGTTCCGCAATAGCCTGCTGGCCGTATGACAGAACCGGATGTTTGCGTTCCAAGCGCGATATCACAGAAGCCTGCTGCAACCGCGGCCGCAGATCCGCTGGAAGATCCGCCAGGCGTGTGATGCAAGTTGCGGGGATTTCTCGTTGGACCGGGATCCGACACTGCAAACTCGGCTGTAACGGTTTTTCCCGCCATGATGGCGCCGGCATTGAGGAGACGTGTTACACAACTTGCCTGTGGCCCTTCAAACAGGCGGGCTGGCAATTCCGAGCCACATCGTGTGGGAAATTGATCAACATTGATGATGTCCTTCACACCGAGCAACAATCCAGCAAGAGGGAGATCCTGAACTGGTCGCTCTCTGGCATCCAAAACGCGGTCGCCATCGAATGTCCCTTCAACGAAAGCCTGCACAGCAGGTTCGTACTTCGCTATATGGTTGACACGTTCCTTCATTCGTTCGAGCCGGGCACGTTGACGATCCGCAAATTCAGGTTTTGAATATTTCGGTTGAATGTCTTGCGATCAGAAGCCGGGCAAGGTGTCTGAGCCATTGAGAACATTGGCGTTTCCCAACATGTTTAGTTGCCATTCAAGACATGCGATCGGCGGTCAGCTCCAATTGGGCGATGCAAACAAACCAATACTCCGGCGGTTCGGAGGGACAGGATTTTGCATGTAAGCTAGTAGATGGTAGCTCGACAAAGCTCGCAGAACGAACGGTCACATTCAACGGGATTTTTGGCTCTCACTATCTAGACTTTCGATCGCGTCGAAGAACTTTTAGATGCTAAAGTTACCCTTTGCCTATTTTCGAACAGTGACGGCCACCAAGTATTTGTATCATGCGGATCGCACCGCCCCATTTTGAATCCTCGGGTTACAAACTTGGGCTGCGTGTCATTCAGTAGATGGTCCCAGAATCTTGACCTATTTCAACAGTCTGAACTGGTGCCACAGCCCGTCTATTTTATGCATCCTTACTTTGTTACGGTCGACCTGAACTGCGGTGAAACCCCCTACGGGATCCCAGATTTTCAAAGGAGACATTGGCCTGTTGACGGCTTTGTCCGCAACTAGATCGTTGAGTGCGTGGTGTCCGCTGCGGCTTGCATGAATGGCAGCTGTTCCCACCGCATAGCAGCATCGAGATTGACGCAGTTGCAGCGATTTCTGCGCTGTGTGCGCACGCAGCACAAAACTCGAATTCACTGGTTGGGCTCAAAACAGTCATTGGCGGCCGTACCGCCTGCTTAGAGCATCGCGTTTTGCCAAGCACAAAAAAAGCCCCGCCGATGGTCGTGACGGGGCCTTACTTAAAACCAAATAGCGCGGATCAGCGCTTCTCGATATCTACGTAATCGCGGGCGGTTTCGCCCAGATA
>CAYODE010000053.1:0-20390 GCA_964402685.1 uncultured Aestuariivita sp.
AAGCGCAGCAGGATCGCGATCATCAGAACACCCATCATCTTGGGCAGTTCGATATAACGGAACACGTTCCAACGACTGGCCTGATCAATCTTTGCGGCTTGATAGTAGGCGTCGGGAATGGATTTGAGACCGGCATAGGCCAGAAGGGCGACAAGCGACGTCCAGTGCCAGACATCCATGACGATGATCGTCACCCAGGCTGCGAAGGGATCGCTTGTATAGTTGTAATCAATGCCCAGACCGGCCAGCGTATGACCCAAAAGCCCGATATCCACACGGCCAAAGATTTGCCAGATCGTGCCGACCACGTTCCATGGGATCAGCAGTGGCAGGGACATGACAACCAGGCAAAAGCTGACCCAAAACCCGCGCTTGGGCATGTTCAGGGCGATAAAGACGCCCAACGGGATTTCGATCGCCAGGATAATCGCCGAGAACATCAGTTGACGCCCCAGCGCATCCCACATCCGGTCATCACGCAGCATCTCCCGGAACCATTCGATGCCAGCCCAGAAGAACTGGTTGTTCCCGAATGTGTCCTGAACGGAGTAATTCACCACGGTCATCAACGGGATCACGGCCGAGAAGGCAACAAGCACCAGTACCGGTAGGACGAGGAACCACGCCTTATGATTGACGGTCTTTTCCATCACGCGACCTTCCCTTCTTTACGCCAGTCATCGACGTAAACATTGACGTGTGCAGGATCGAAGGAGACACGCGCCATGTCGGGCGAAATGGACGCGTCTTCACTCGCCACGATGTTGATATCGCTGCCAAAAAGATCCGCGCGGATGATCTTGTGTCGTCCGACATCCTCGACGCGGCGCACTTTGACTGGAAGGCCTTCGCCGTCTGTCAGTTTTACGAATTCTGGGCGCACGCCCAGCTCGACCTTGCCGTTCAGCGTGTCAAACGATTGGTTCAATTTGATAGTCGCGCCATGCACGCTGGCCGTCATGCCATCGACCGCCGCAGGAATAACGTTCATACCCGGCGAGCCGATGAAGTAACCGACAAAGGTGTGTTCTGGCCGCTCGAACAGTTCTTGCGGGGTGCCGATCTGCACCACGCGCCCGTCATACATGACGACCACCTTGTCGGCGAAAGTCAGCGCCTCGGTTTGGTCATGGGTGACGTAAATCATCGTGTGACCAAATTCGTGGTGCAGGGATTTCAGCTGTGTGCGCAGTTCCCACTTCATATGGGGGTCGATCACTGTCAGTGGTTCGTCGAATAACAGGGCGTTCACGTCCTCCCGGACCATGCCGCGACCAAGGGAGATCTTTTGCTTGGCATCGGCGGTCAGACCGCGGGCGCGGCGGTCAAGCTCAGCCTCCATCCCGATCATTTGCCCAATCTGCTGCACGCGTTCGGCGATGTATTGTGGGCTGGCGCCGCGGTTCTTGAGCGGGAAGGCCAGGTTATCACGTACGCTCATCGTGTCGTAGACAACAGGGAACTGAAAGACCTGCGCGATGTTGCGATCTGCAGTGGTGGCGTTGGTGACATCCACATCATCGAACAGGATCCGGCCCTGACTGGGGTGCAGAAGACCGGAAATGATGTTCAAGAGAGTGGACTTCCCGCAGCCGGACGCACCGAGAAGCGCGTAGGCTTCGCCATCCGCCCAAACGTGGTCCAGTTCTTTGAGCGCATAATCGTCTTCCGAGGTCGGGTTCGGGTAGTAAGAATGCGCAAGGTTATCGAGCGTGATTTTTGCCATATTCTCCTCCCTCAGGCCGCCATCGCATAGGACGCGGGCGCAACCAGTTCACCGTTTTCGCCAAAGATGTAGACATGGCGTGGATCGAGATAGACGTTCATCAACGATCCAAGCTCCAGGTTATGTACGCCGTGGATTAAGCCCACCCAACGCTCGTCGTGATGATCGAGGTGGATGAAAGTTTCCGATCCAGTCAGTTCGGTCACGACGAGTTTCGTTTCGAACACCATGGATCCCGCACCGTGTGGTTCGATTTCCACGTGATTGGGACGGAAGCCGGCAAGATAACGCCCGTCTTCTAGCTGTTCCATTGCACCCATGACGGGCGCGCTTTGACCGTCGCCAAACATAATCTTTGTGCCGGTCTTACTGACACGTAGGAAATTCATCGGCGGGTCACTGAACACGCGGGCTGTCGTGGCATCAACAGGCTGACGATAGACGGTGGGCGTTGGTCCGAACTGCGTCACGCGCCCTTCCCACAGTGTGGCGGTGGAGCCGCCCAGAAGCAACGCTTCTTCAGGTTCGGTCGTGGCGTAGACAAAGATCGATCCCGCTTCTTCAAAGATTTTGGGGATCTCGACGCGCAGCTCTTCGCGCAGTTTGTAGTCGAGGTTAGCTAGTGGCTCATCCAAGAGGACCAGCCCAGCGTCCTTGACCAACGCGCGGGCCAAAGCACAGCGCTGTTGTTGTCCACCTGAGAGTTCCAGCGGTTTGCGGTCCAGAAATTCCGAGAGCTGCATTAAGTCGGCGGCCTTGCGCACGGCCGCGTCGATCTCGGCTTTGGACTTGCCCAGCAAACGCATCGGGGAGGCTATGTTGTCGTAGGCGGTCATGTTCGGGTAGTTGATGAACTGTTGGTAGACCATCGCGACCTGCCGGTCCTGCACGCGTTGATCGGTAACGTCCTGACCCTGCCAAAAGACGCGTCCTTCGGTCGGCTTGTCGAGACCCGCCATCAGCCGCATCAACGACGTCTTGCCGGACGAAGTCGGGCCCAAAAGCACGTTCATCGTGCCCTTCTGGAGGGTTAAATCGGTTGGGTAGATATGCGTCACGCCATTGACGACCTTGGACACGTTTTTGAGTTCGAGTGTCATGTCGCAGTCCTTTATTCCGCTGCCGTGTCTTGCACGGATTGCAGTGTCTTTTTCATCCAGGCGTCCAATCGATCGACTTGGGATTTGGTGATGCGCAGACCAAGTTTGCTGCGTCGCCACAAAACATCCTCTGCGTTCTGCGCGTATTCGTGGTGCATCAGCCAAAGCACTTCGCGCTCGGTTAGGGTGGCACCAAAGTCCTCTCCCAGATCGTCCGCGGTTTTCGCTTGGGCCAGCATATCCCTGGCATCAGTGCCATAGGCGCGCACAAGCCGTGCAGCCCATCGTTCGGTCAGGAAAGGGAACTCGATCCGAAGCGTCTCGATTAGCGAAGCGACACCAGACACCGGAAAGTCGCCGCCCGGAAGTGCCACGCCGGCCGTCCATGACGTAGGCAGATCTGGGAATACCGTCTTTATCTTATCCAATGCGCTTTCTGCCAGCCGCCTGTAGGTGGTTATCTTGCCGCCATAGACGTTCAGCGCTGGGGCGCCGCGGCTTGTTTCAAGCTCAAGCACATAGTCGCGTGTCGCCGCCGTCGCGCTGCTTGCACCGTCATCATAAAGCGGACGCACGCCTGAAAAAGTCCAAACAACATCTGCGTCGCTGATTGGGTTGGCGAGGTATTCGTTTATGAAATCAATGAGATATCTCTCTTCCTCGGGCGTGCACACAGGTTGTGTCCCGGCGTCTTCGTGATCAGCATCAGTTGTGCCAATCAATGTGAAGTCCGTCTCATAAGGAATGGCAAAGATGATGCGGCCATCGGTGCCCTGGAAGAAATAGCATTTGTCGTGGTCAAACAGCCGTCTTGTCACAATGTGGCTGCCGCGAACTAGGCGTACGCCGCTTTGTGCATTGCTTTTCAGGGCATGACGCAAGACATCCCCGACCCAAGGGCCGGCGGCGTTTACCACCATTTTAGCGGTCAGTGTTTGTGTGGTTCCTGTTGATGCGTTTTCAAGCACCACATGCCATATACCATCCACCACATCGGCTGATACGACCTTTTCCCGTGGCAAGATTGTTGCGCCGCGTGCTTCGGCGTCGCGTGCGTTCAAAACAACCAGCCGCGAATCCTCGACCCAACAATCAGAGTATTCAAACGCCCGTTCGAATTTTGTATTCAGCGGGGCGCCTTCGGGCGTGTTGCGCAAGCTAAGGCTTGAAGTGCCCGGTAGCAGTTTTCGGCCGCCCAAATTGTCGTAGAGGAACAGACCCAACCGAATGAGCCAAGCCGGTCTGCCGCCTTTGAGCCATGGCATGACCGTGCCCAGCAGCTTCGTTGTCGGTGTCGTCGAGTCGAACGTCATGCTTTTGTGGTAGGGCAGCACAAATCGCATGGGCCATGAGATATGCGGCATCGCCTTAAGGAGCGTTTCGCGTTCGATCAGTGACTCTCGCACCAGCCGGAATTCAAAATATTCGAGATATCTAAGGCCGCCGTGAAATAGCTTGGTCGACGCAGAAGAGGTTGCAGAGCCAATGTCATTCATCTCCGCCAGCGCGACGGACAATCCGCGTCCGGCCGCATCGCGCGCGATGCCACATCCATTGATCCCCCCGCCGATTACCAGCAGGTCGAACCTCGGCTTCATTGACTTCCTCCCTAACGGCCCACAAGGCCGTCACAAATTACTGGCAACAAACGCGCAAAAATGGAAGATAAATTTTTTCGTTTATGATCGTTTTGTGTCAATCACTTGAAAACAACTGTGAAATTTGGTGATCAACCGCCCATTCTTTTCGACTTAGGTCACGATATTTCCTGATGTATGGTTCAATCAGAGCCAAATATGTCCGATTCGAGCGGAAACGCACATTCTGGCGCTGCAAACGAAAATGAGGGATCAGAAATGGTTCAAACATTGCGGAAGCCGGAAATCGTTAGCATCGCGCGCCGTGAAGGGTTGGTGACGGTCGACGGGTTGGTCGAGCATTTCGGAGTTACCCCGCAAACCATCCGGCGAGATCTTACTGAACTGGCAGAGTCCGGACAGCTGGAACGGGTGCATGGAGGCGCCATACTTCCGTCGAAGACAACAAACATCGG
The DNA here is from genome assembly GCA_964402685.1 of uncultured Aestuariivita sp. Classification (GTDB taxonomy): domain Bacteria; phylum Pseudomonadota; class Alphaproteobacteria; order Rhodobacterales; family Rhodobacteraceae; genus Aestuariivita. The sequence goes on from CAYODE010000053.1 coordinate 4,880, forward strand.
ATACAGTGAACGGCGTGAACTGAACCAAAGCGCCAAGGTTGATATTGCCCGAGCATGCGCGGCGCAAATTCCGAACGATTGCACCATCTTTCTTAACATCGGCACAACGACCGAAGCCGTAGCGGCCGAGCTGTTGCGACATGAGGGTTTGATTGTTGTTACGAACAATATCAACATCGCGGTTATCCTCTCTGGCAACGAAGCCGTCGAGGTGATTGTGACTGGCGGTAACCTGAGACGGTCCGACGGCGGTCTCATCGGCGATCTGGCCAAGCAGACCATTGACCAGTTCCGATTTGATTACGCGATTATCGGCTGTTCCGCGTTGCGCGAGGATGGAGAGATCCTGGATTTCGACTTTTTGGAAGTTGGAGTCAGTAAGGAGATCATTAACAGAAGCGAGAATGTGTTTCTGGTCGCAGACGCCTCGAAGTTCGATCGCAAGGCGCCAGCAAAAATCGCGTCCATTGCGTCGGTCAATATGTTCCTGACGGATCAAGATCCGCCAGAACAAACCAAGTCGATTTGCCAGGCCGCCGGCACACGTATTCTGGTCGCACAGGACGCCTCGCTCAAGCAGGTGTAGATTACGCGTTTGTACGCTTGTGGTGTTGCGAAATGCTCAACATTCTAGGTTTCGACCCTATTCACGGGTCATTCTTTCACAGGTCATACTAATGACGCCAGACGGCTTCGTCAGGTCGCTTCACTTGACGCATTTGTGCTCTTGTAATCGTCAGATTCCGTTCTCATATCGCAGCCGTGGAGCCGCGCTTGGTTCTGAGTTTTATGCAGTAGAGGACAGACATAATGCCCCTTATCAGCTCTCCCATTGACGGCTCACCTATGCGGGAAATCGAACGCTACGGCGTCAAGATTGATATCTGCCAAACCTCGGGCGGTATCTGGTTAGACAAGGGTGAGCTTGAAAAGATCATCATGATGATCCGGGAAGAGGCGCTGCAGGACGGTGGTGCGCACCACACTGCCGATGACGAAACTTATTACGAAGAGCCGGCGTACCAGGAACCGCGCCAGACCCGTCAGCAACGCCCGCAGCGCCGGAAGCGCGAGAGCGTGTTTGAGAACATCATGGATATTTTTGATCTCTGACGTCTGCCGGGGCGAGGGGGGTCTTCAGATTTTGTGAAGCCACCGGGCGAAGCGCTGACACGTGCGGCGAAGGTTGAACGCTCAACAAGCGTGTCCTTTAGTTACGAGGTGGTAACGCAAGATAACTCCTGTCGCCGGATGCCGGATCATGGCCTGCACCTGCCGTAAGTGTAATGGCGGAAAGAGCAATCTTGAACTGATCATTAGGCTTTGCAGAAAGTCCAGCTATATGATGCTATCAGTCCGCGACTGGGCGCGCGGCCAAAAGTATTATGGGCAGGTAAATGCAAAAGAATCTGGGTTTGGTGGCCATGTTTGCCCTTGGCTTATCTGTGTTCGGCGGGGTGTATTGGTTATCCTCCGGCTCAACCCCACGCGTGTCACAGACCGCTGCGTTTTCCGTTCCAGGTCAAATGAGCATGACGGTAGACGCTGCGCACCAGGCGTTCTTTCAAGTTACTCCGGCGCTCTTGCTTGTAATTTATGAGGCGTTCGGAAAGACGGAAGAGGCCGACATCTATGACACGCTGGCGACTGTCACGCATGGAGAGGCGCTGGAGTATTTGTATCTCGAGCGCATTGGTGCGATGGCGGGTGGCGGTCTCGATGAAGCCGACCAAACCATTCACGAAATCAACTTGGTGAATGCAGATGTGGCGCGCGACGCCGCGACACTTGAGGTCGGCGCGTCTTGGCAGGTGATCGGGACCGTTGGGCATGCCGAACACCTTCACGTGCGCGGCAACACTTATAAAGCCGATTTCAAAATTGCACCGGTTGAAGGTGCCTGGCGCATTACCGAGTTCGAACTTCTGGAAGTGGATCGAGACGCGGCGGGCGAGACCTTTTTGGCGCCGGAGGACAACTGATGGTCACCATCGACGCGTTGACCTTCGGCTATGGTGCGCATGCCTTTCAGCTTAATGTTCCGAAATTGTCCGTCGGCTCGCGGGAACGGCTGGCCATCGTCGGGCCAAGTGGCAGTGGCAAGACCACACTGTTGAATCTGATCGCGGGTATTCTGACACCGCATGGTGGACAGATCGACATTGTGGGAACGGACGTTGCCAAGCTGTCGGACGCTGAACGGCGACGCTTCCGGGCGACGCATATAGGATTTGTGTTTCAGGACTTTGCGTTGATGGATTACCTGTCCGCGCGGCAGAACATCCTTTACCCCTATCGCATCACTCCTGCTTTGACATTGGACGCCGAGGTCCACGAGCGGGCCAAAGCTTTAGCCGATGCCTGCGGGATCGGGGATAAGCTTGACCGTCATCCAACGGCCTTGAGCCAAGGTGAGCAGCAACGCGTGGCGATATGCCGGGCGCTGGTGACGCAACCGAAGCTGATCCTATCTGACGAAGCGACTGGCAACCTCGACCCCGAAAGCAAGGTGCGCATCCTGGAACTGCTGTTTGATCAGGCGTCCAAGGCAGGTGCCGCGGTCTTGGCTGTCACCCATGATCACGAGCTCTTGCCGCGCTTCGAACGTGTCATTGATTTTGCCGAGTATCGGACAGGTGCGACGGTATGAACGCCCTGTTTCTCGCCTTTGCTTATCTCCGCTATCATTGGGCGCGCAGTATTGTCCTAGTCCTTGTTGCCGCCTTGATCATGTTTGTGCCGGTCGCGACGCAAATCTTACTATCGACCAGCGAGCGCGCTTTGGTGGCACGTGGGAATACGACGCCGCTGATCTTGGGCAGCCGTGGTTCGCAACTGGATCTGACGATGGCAGCCCTCTACTTCTCAGAGGAACGGCCCGTTCCGATGCCGATGCGCGAAGTCGAGGCGATCTGGGACAGCAATCTTGCCGTGCCGATCCCTGTTCACACTGCCTTTTCCTCTGGTGGGTTCCGTATCGTCGGAACAACACTGGATTATTTCGACTTTCGGGATCTGACCGTCTCCGCGGGGCGCGGCTTGTCGCTTCTTGGCGATGCCGTGGTCGGTGCGGACGTAGCCGAGATACTTGACAAAGGGGTGGGGGACACTCTGGTGTCGGCGCCGGAGAACCTCTTTGATCTTGATGGCGTCTATCCGTTGGAAATGCCCATCGTGGGGGTGCTTGAGCGCACCAATACGCCCGATGATGCGGCTGTCTTTGTCGATCTGAAAACCGCATGGGTCATTCAGGGCATTGGTCACGGGCATGAAGATGTTGTCACCGCGGCCGAGGTTGCAGCAGGGTCTGCCGCGCTCGCGAATGCGGCGGTGGTGCAGTATCAACGCATTACGCCTGAAAACCTTGAGACGTTTCACTTCCATGGCTCTCAGGACGGATATCCGGTTTCGGCAGCGATCATTGTGCCAAATGACACACGCTCAGGGACTATTCTGAAGGGGCGGTACCTCGACGCAGAAAACCCGGCCCAGCTGGTCGAACCGGCAAGCGTGATCCAGGGATTGGTTGACCGCATCTTCCGGATCAAATCCTTGCTGGATGTGGTCACTTTGATCATCGCCGCCGCCGCTGTTGCAGCTATCGGGTTGGCTGTTTTCCTGAGCTACCGCTTGCGCGCAGGCGAGTTGTCTACGGCAGTAAAACTCGGTGCGCGTCGCGGAATGGTTTTGCGCCTCTTGGCGGCAGAGACAGTCGCCCTAATGTTAGTATCCGGAGGAATTGCCGCGATCGGTGCGGCAGTCGTGTCACGAAACGCCGAGCAATGGGTTGGCTGGTTGCTGGCTCTGGGTTCATAGGTTTTAGGAGTTATAATGAAACGCCTTTTAGTTACCGCATCAATCGCCAGCCTTATGGCAACAGCGCCTGCGATGGCGCATTACGGTATGATCATTCCCAACGATCCGATGATCAGCCAGGAAGACGGCCGCAGCGTATCGCTGACGATGTCGTTCTCGCATCCGTTTGAACTGGACGGGATGATGCTGGACAAACCGGCGTCGTTTTCCGTGACGCATGAAGGTATTACCACCGATCTGTTGGGCGACTTACAGGACGCGACTGTGATGGATGATCAGGGCTATACGCTCGACTATGCGCTTGATCGTCCTGGCACCTACATTTTCGCGATGGAACCGCAGCCCTATTGGGAGCCGGCCGAAGACGCCTTTATCATCCACTATACAAAGACCTACGTGACCGCGTACGGGGATGACGAAGGATGGGACACTGAGCTTGGTCTGAAAACCGAGATCGTGCCCTTGTCGAAACCCTTTGGGTTGTGGGAGCACAACGTTTTCCAAGGCATCGTCAAGATGGACGGGGAACCTGTTCCTTATGCTGAGGTTGAGGTCGAGTTTCTGAATGATGGCTTGAATGCCACGGTTCCGGATGAACTGATGATCACCCAGACCGTCAAAGCAGATGCATTTGGCGTGTTCACCTATGCACCCCCGTCCAATGGTTGGTGGGGGTTCGCTGCGCTGAATACTGCCGACTATACCCTCCCGCAGGATGGTGAGGATAAGGATGTCGAGCTGGGCGCCGTGATCTGGGTGCATTTTGAAGAATGGACAGGTCAGTGATCCGTCTTCTGGCATCCGTTGCTGCCTTGCTTGTCTCGGTTATCGGGGCGAGCGCCCATCAGTTGATCGTGTTTGCGTCAGTCGATTGTGAGACTGTGCTTGTAGAGGCGAAATTCACCAGCGGCAGGGTCGCCCAAAAGGGCGATGTACGGGTGCTAGATGGTCAGAACGCGCTGCTGACAACGCTGCAGCTCGAAAGCGATGGAACGGTGAGTGTGCCGTTAGATAGCGTCGATCATTCTCAGGGTCTTCTGATCGAGGTTGATACCAACGGTCACGAAAACTATTGGATCGTAACCCCTGAGGATATCGCGCGGAACTGCAGGAGCTAACGGTGATTCACGCTCTGAAAAACCTGGCAGCGGCTGCTCTTTTGGCCTCCGCTGCCTCAAGTGCCGCGGCGCAAGAGCGTCCTCGTGTCGTCGCTGTGAACTATGCGTTGCAGTATTTTGCCGAACGCCTTTTGGGCGAAGACGCAGAGGTGATTTTCCCGGTTCCGCAGGATGTCGATCCATCCTTCTGGCGACCTGGTATTGCTGATATCAGTTTGGTTCAGTCGGCTGACCTGATCTTGCTGAACGGGGCTGGGTTCGCAACGTGGGTCGATCGGGTGTCACTGCCCAGATCGCGCATTGTGAATACCTCATCTGGGATTGAAGACCAGTTCATCGTGACCGAAAGCATTACCCATAGCCACGGCGACGGGAATGAGCATTCGCATGAAGGGCTCGCGTCATACCTGTGGCTCGACCCGATGCTTGCGATCGCTCAGGCTGATGCCGTCGCCTCGGCGATCACCGCGCGCGGTCTCGCTTCTGAAGCGGACGTCAAAGCGCGCTTGACCGAATTGAGGGTCGATCTGCAAGAGCTGGAGGAAAGGGGGCGTGAGGTCTTTGCCGCCGTAGATGGTGTTGCTGTCATCGCGACCCATCCGAGGTATCAGTATCTTGCCCGCCGTTTTGGCATTAGTGTTGCCTCGCTCGAATGGGAGGCCGGCGCCACTCCGACCGCCGAAGAGCTGGACGATCTACGAGCGTTAATTGACGATACCGGAGCCTCAATTCTGATGTGGGAAGCAGAACCCGACGCGGCAGCTCTTGAGGCCACTGCCACACTCGGGGTCGAGAACGTCACATTTGACCCGCTAGCTCATGAGCCCAGCGGAGGGTCGTTCATCGATTCATTCGCGGCCTCGCTGAACGCTATCGAACAGCTTGATACCGGCAAAACGAGCAACTGATGGAATCCGCTTGGCAGCTGGTCACCTAAGTTTCGATCTTCACCTAGAGTGAAACAATCCAGGTCACGTCTGATCGTTCAGCTGTAGTCTGATGCGCTCGATCTCAAGGTTTTGCACGTCGCCCCAAGCGTTTCGCAAGTGCTTTTGTATCTGCACAAACGAGCCGTAGGAAACGGGTCGTTTTGCCCATCGTTTGATCCGGTCGCCTTGGCTTTCACCAGCTGATGCTTCCATCATGAACAAGTGCTGTTGCTCTGTCTCCTGCAGTCCCGCGATGAAGCGCGCGACCAGAAAGTCATAGTCTTTGTCCGCGATCTGATTGTTAGGATTATCTGGTTGGGCAGGTTTGATCTCAGCTCCAAGCATTGATCGCGCTTCGGTCACATCGCACGCAATATCCGGACGTAGTTTTGCAAGGCCTTCGGCAGAGATCGGCAGATTACCGCATTCGATCAACTCATTAGAGAGGCGGGCGGACAGCTTCTTCATCTTAAATTCCTTAAGTCTGGCGCGCGTTCTGCCACGTTTGGTCCCGACAAAAAAGTCGAAGTATCTTAATTGTTGCATTTGTCTGAAGACCTGTTGCGCGAGCACACACGTCGTCGCTGCGTCAATGCGACGAGCGTGTTTGCTTTGGTCAACAGCACGCAGCTTCTAACTGTGGATAGGTGCCGCAAGTCGATAAGCTGGAAGGCCGAAGTGATCTAAGGACGATAGATCGCCCAATTCAATCAGCCACAAACCGGCGTCGTTCGCACGCTGCTTTCGCCTCATCCACAGTTTTGAAAGCAACCGAGTGCGTCCACTCAGTTTTGCCATTCCGGTCGAAACGCGCTGTCCAAGACGTTCCATGGGAAATGACCAGAAAGCTGCCACCCCCGTGCTTTGCACGGTCTGAGCCCGCCCAATACTTCTGCCACACCAGGGCCGGAACTTGTTGGGCGCTGACGTTTGCGTTGGGCTTGTTGGTCAGATCTTGCATGTGGAATTGCCTCGTGGGTTGGATCATTGCGGACAGGAACGACCAATTTTGGGCGATTTTTGGGAATAATTTGGCAAAGTTTTCTAAGGTTCCGGTCTTTGCTTTGGAATGCACTCGAAATCGCACTGTCACACTGCGGGCGTCGCTCAAAAAAACTCTCTCATGGCCCGAGGATGTGCAGTCACGCAGCTGCGTAACGCAAAAAGAAACCACCGACTTGTGTGTCAATGGCCATACCGTGTCGCTCCGCGCCGCCGCGCGTCCAGCGGGCCGGTCAAAACAACGGCGTCATGAGCGCGTTGATCGCAGTTCTGGCGTGGACAAACCCGGCAATTGATCCCGATTTGTGTGATCCGCTCGTCCGTCATCGCCTGACCTTCGGCATATCCGATAGCGCCTATATGCTCGACCGAACACCCAATCGCCACAGCAAGTCGCAGATCTTGCGCATGGCGGGTGACAATGGGGCGATCGACCGTGCGGGAGAACACAAAAAACCGGCTCGCATCCGGCATTTCGACGAATTGCGTATTGATATGCCCAGGTGTGCGAAAAGACGTGTGAATATCCAACCTGGGACAGGCTCCTCCATACTCTGCTAGATGGAAATCCGTCGCGTTGAAGCGCTTGGTTACGTTGCCCGCCTTGTCGATGCGCATGAAAAAGAAGGGTACTCCACGCGCGCCCGATCGCTGCAGTGTCGTCGCGCGGTGGCAGGCCTGTTCAAAACTGACACCAAAGCGCGCGGCCAGATGCGCAAAGTCGTACTTGCTTGCCGTGGATTCAGCCAGAAAGCGGCCATAGGGCATAAGCACGGCCGCTGCGAAGTAATTGGCGAGCTCGACCCGGCAACGGGTTTGCCCACGCGCATCCTCAACACCGGAGTCCTTTAGAAGCGCATCAAGCGCATCTTTCTGTTCGATCAGGGCGCAGATATGAACGAGTTGAAACACCCTGTTTGGGTGATCTAGAGCTTGGCTTAATGTGACACGGCGTTGGTCTTCGTCATAATCGCGCAGCGCGCCAAGCAAATCTTCGACCGGGACCACTCGGACCGAAATGCCAAACCGATCAAGCAATCTGGTTTTGAGCGCGATATAGACGTCATCCGGTTCGATCTTCTGATCTCCCCAAAAGGCCTCTGCCCGGCTCTCTAATTCCGGAAAGTGGTTCTTGCGACGTCTGAAAAAGGTGTGAACAGCGGCTTCGGGTGAGACGCCCGGCCGCGCCACACCGGGATCACGTGCTTCCGCTACCGACATCAATTGATCCGTCGTTGCCATATAAGCCCGGTGCAAACGCAAAAAGGCCGCGGCCAAGTCCGGACTGTGTGACAGTGCGGAACGCAGTTGCGGAAGATCTGGTTTTTCATCTTCGAAGAGGGGGTCTTGCAGCGTCGCTCGGAGATCGGCCAACACCGTGGCATCCTCATCCTCGGCAATATCACGCCAGTCAACACCATAGACTTCCAGCAATTTCAGAAGCACAGGAACCGACACGGAGCGCTCGTTTTTTTCCAAAAGATTCACGTAGGACGTGCTGATGCCCAAGGCGCTGCCCATTTGGCCTTGGGTTTGTCCATTCTCTTTGCGCAGGCGGCGCAAGCGGGGTCCAATGAAGACTTTCATTCAACCCCTATAATGCAAATTTGACAAATTTACAAATTCTGCGGTTGTGTAATTTTGCGTTCACAGCAGGACCCGGAAGGATTTAGCGAATCCGATGTCGTTGTGCAGTGTGCAGAAAACCAACGAAGGAATTTGGAAATGCGCACTGGCCTAAATCACCTTTTCATCCCCGGTCCCACCAATGTGCCGGAGGTCGTCCGTCAATCGATGAATGTACCGATGCAGGACATGCGCGCACCGGATTTTGGGGATCTGACGTTAAGCCTGTTCGAAGATCTGAAGCAGGTTTTCCGAACGGACACCGGTACGGTCATGATTTATCCCGGATCTGGGACAGCGGCGTGGGAAGCCGCGATCACAAACACGCTGAACCCCGGTGACAAGGTTCTTATGAGCCGCTTTGGTCAGTTCTCTCACCTTTGGGTGGAAATGGCGGAACGCCTGGGCCTTGATGTCGAGGTGATCGATGTGCCGTGGGGTGCAGGCGTCCCCGTTAAAGAATACGCACGCCGTCTTGGCAACGACCGCAATGATGAGATCAAAGCTGTCTTTGTGACCCACAATGAAACCGCCACTGGGGTCACGTCTGACATCGCGGCGGTCCGCCGGGCTTTGGATGAGTGCTTTCATGATGCGCTCTTGTTCGTCGACGGGGTTTCGTCGATCGGCTCGATCGATTTCCGCATGGACGAATGGGGTGTCGATCTTGCGGTGACGGGTTCTCAGAAAGGTCTGATGTTGCCAGCCGGGTTGGGAATCCTCGGTGTCAGTGAAAAGGCGATGGAGGCGAGCAAGGCTTCAACCATGCGCCGGGCGTATTTCGAGTTTTCCGATATGGTCGCTTTGAACAAGGATGGGTATTTCCCATACACCCCCGCGACCCAGCTTTTTCACGGGCTGCGCAAGTCTCTGGATCGCATCCTGCGTGACGAGGGATTGGACGATGTTATCGCGCGTCATCATCACCTGGCCGAAGGTGTGCGTCGCGGAATCGCGGCCTGGGGTGTGGATTTGGTGGCCGAACACCACACGCTTTACTCCGACACTGTTTCGGCCATTCGCGTTCCACAAGAGATTGATGCGCGGGATGTTTTGCGCATTGCCTATGAAGACTTCAATACGTCCTTCGGCTCGGGCCTGGCGCGTCTTGCTGGTAAAGTTTTCCGGATTGGTCATTTGGGCGACATGAACGAAGGCATGTGTCTGACTGCGCTGTCTATTGCCGAAATGTCGCTGGCAAGAGCCGGTGCACATATTCATCTCGGGTCGGGGGTTGGGGCGGCTCAAGCATGGTTCGCCTATGGCGACCATCAAAGGTCTGCCATCCGCGTCGCTGCTGAATAATCTATAAAGGAGAGAACTGATGTCTCACACGCTGCATCCGTTGCGCAAACAGCGTCTTCAACGATCTGAACTGGCAGTGCCTGCGTCGAACCCAACGATGATTGACAAGGCGGCCGACGGCGACGCGGATTTTGTTTTTCTGGATCTCGAAGATGCTGTCGCGCCTCCAGAAAAGGAACAAGCGCGAAAGAACGCCGTTCAGGCACTGAACGATATTGATTGGGCCGCAAAGGGTAAGACCGTGTCGGTGCGGATCAATGGTCTCGACACTCATTACATGTACCGCGATGTGGTTGATGTGATGGAGCAGGCAGGAGACCGTGTGCACACGCTTCTCGTGCCCAAAGTCGGTGTTCCGTCCGATCTCTACATGGTCGAAGCGATGGTCAACCAGATCGAACAGGCCTGCGGCTTGCAAAGGCGTGTCGGTTTGGAAGCCCTGATCGAAACCGCCCTAGGCATGGCCAATGTTGAAGCCATTGCGCAATTTGGTGGCCGTCTAGAAGCGCTGCATTTCGGTGTGGCAGACTATGCCGCCTCGATGCGCGCTCGCACCACGAATATCGGCGGCCTGAACCCCGATTATCCGGGGGATCAGTGGCATGCGTCGATCACCCGAATGGTGATTGCGTGCCGTGCCTATGGGTTGCGCGCCATTGATGGGCCGTTTGGCGATTTCAGCGATCCTGAAGGCTTTAAAGCTGGGGCTAAGCGGGCGGCCGCGCTGGGCTGTGAAGGGAAATGGGCTATCCATCCAAATCAGGTGGCTTATGCCAACGACGTCTTCAGCCCGCCTGAGGCAGAAGTGTCGAAAGCCCATCGCATCATCGAAGAGCTCAAAACCGCGGAAGCGGCAGGGAAGGGTGCCGCGTCCCTGGACGGCAAGATGATCGATGCCGCGAGCGAGAAAATGGCGCGCAACGTAATCGACGTTGCCGAGGCGATCGCGGCCAAAGTCTGACCCAAGGGTTGCGGGCGGCGCAGTCCATAGAGGAGAGAGCCGATGGATATTCACGAGTATCAAGCCAAAGAAATTCTGTCCAAGTTCGGCGTTCCGGTGCCGCGCGGTGGACTGGCCTGGTCACCCGAACAGGCCGCATTCCGAGCTCGCGAGTTGGGTGAGCCGCCATATGTGGTCAAGGCGCAGATCCACTCGGGTGGTCGTGGCGAAGTCGGTGGCGTGAAATTCTGTACGTCGGTTGAAGAGGTGCATGCCTATGCTGAGACTCTTTTTGGCAAGACACTCTGCACGAAACAAACCGGTGCGCGCGGCAAAGATGTTTATCGTCTTTGGGTCGAAGACGCATCTGATATTGCGCGTGAGCTCTACCTTGGGTTTGTTCTCGACCGTAAGTCTGAGCGCATCATGATTGTAGCCTCCCAGGAAGGTGGCATGGAGATCGAGGACTTGGCGCAAAAGAAGCCGGACGCGCTTGTTCGTATGGTGATCGACCCCGCAGTTGGCCTCGTTGATTACCAGGCACGAGAACTGGCCTTCAAACTTGGGCTGACCGGCGGGCAGATTACACAAATGGTTAAGGTTCTTAAGGCCTGCCATCGTGCGTATAGCGAAATGGACGCCACCATGGTCGAGATCAATCCACTGGTTGTGACTACATCCGGCGAATTGGTGGCTTTGGATGCCAAGATGTCCTTTGACACCAACGCGCTTTATCGCCGGCCCGAGGTGGCAGCCCTGCGCGATCCCAGTCAAGAAGATCCGCGGGAGGCCATGGCTGCGGACAACGGGTTGGCCTATGTCGGACTTGAGGGGGATATCGGTTGTATCATTAACGGTGCAGGTCTCGCCATGGCCACCATGGATATGATCAAGCTATCAGGTGGAGAACCGGCCAACTTCCTCGATATCGGTGGCGGTGCGAGCCCTGACAGAGTGTGCCAAGCTTTCCGTACCGTGCTGTCGGATCAGAACGTCAGCGTGATCCTTGTGAATATTTTTGCGGGCATTAACCGCTGCGACTGGATCGCAAAGGGAGTTGTCCAAGCATACAAAGAGGTCGGTCTCACAATTCCCGTTGTCGTCCGGCTGGCAGGCACCAACGTGAAGGAAGGTCGCGAGATACTTGAAGCCTCGGGTCTTTCCATCACAGCGACCGATACGCTGGCCGAAGCGGCGGACGCCGCGGTCGCTGCCCGCCCTCAGCCCAAAGCTGCATAAGGATAACGTCATGGCCATTCTCATCAACGAAACCACGAAAGTTATCGTGCAGGGCATCTCGGGCCGGATCGGCCAGTTTCACACCCAGGAAATGATCGAAGCGGGCACCAAGGTGGTGGGCGGCGTCACGCCCGGAAAAGGCGGCTCGTCGGTATTGAACCGTCCTGTGTTCAACACCGTGCGCGAGGCGGTCGAAGCTACCGGTGCAGACGCCAGCTTGCTGTTTGTGCCGCCACCTTTTGCCGCCGATGCCATGATGGAAGCCGCTGACGTCGGGATCAAAACCTGTGTCTGCGTCACTGACGGGATCCCGGCGCAAGACATGATGCGCGTCAAACGTTTCTTGCGGCGGTTCCCGCGAGAGAAAAAGATGCGATTGATTGGTCCCAATTGCGCCGGTGTCATCTCTCCCGGTCGGGGTTTCATGGGGATTATGCCGCCCCATATTTACACACCCGGTCGCGTGGGCATCGTCGGCCGATCAGGTACGCTGGGATATGAGGCGGCAAGCCAGATGCAAGCGCTGGGCATTGGTGTATCGACCTCTGTGGGTATTGGCGGGGATCCAATCAACGGGTCGAGCTTTCGAGATATTCTTGAGTTGTTTGAAGCGGATCCCGAAACGGATGCCGTGATGATGATTGGTGAGATCGGTGGCCCGCAGGAAGCAGAGGCTGCCGCGTATGTGAGCAAGTACATGACCAAACCCGTCGTAGCCTTTGTCGCCGGTTTGTCTGCGCCGAAAGGCCGGCAGATGGGTCATGCCGGAGCGATCATTTCAGCATTTGGCGAAAGTGCGCAGGAGAAGGTTGAGATATTACAAGAGGTTGGTATCACGGTTGCGCCGAACCCATCCTCGATGGGCGCAACCGTTGCTGACGTCCTGGCGGCTAAAAACATAGCGGCTTAGGCCTGTGCTCGCCGGCTTGGGGCCGGCGAGCAACGGCTTAGGTATCTATGGCCTGTGAAATGCGATCCGGCGTAAAGGGCATATGGCGCAGGCGCTTTCCTTTCGCTGCGTAGAACGCGTTTGCAATAGCCGACGGGACCATTGGGGTGCCAACTTCTCCAACGCCTAAGGGCGGTGCGTCGACGTCGGCGATGTAGATATCGATCTCTGGCACTTGATGCGCACGGGTGATTTCGTAGTCGTAGAAATTCTCCTGCACGACCTCTCCGTTTTCGATATCGATCTTTTCGCTCAGCGCCATAGAGATGCCAAAGATGATCCCGCCTTCGATCTGGTTGTGCGCGTTGTCTGGTGTCACGATCAGCCCGGCATCGACAGCCGCCCAGATCTTTTTGACGTGGATTTCTCCCCAATCTGGATCGACCTCTACTTCGGCAACACCCGCTGCCATGGACGAGCTGTAGCCAGCAAAGGACAGTCCCAGCGCACGATCGCCACGGTTTCGCCAATCCGACATCTCTGCAACTTTCTCCAAGAGGTGTCTTCCGCGTGGGTTGTCCGCAACCAGATCCAAACGGAAGTCCAAGGGGTCGCGGCCAGCCTGTTCGGCCAGTTCATCCATGAAACACTCGGCCGCAAAAGCGGTGTAGGATGCGCCGATACCGCGATAGGGGGCTAGTCGCGCGTGCCGCTCCATAATCATGTGATCCGCGCGGAAATCTCGGATACCGTAGAACTTGCTTTCCGCACCACGCATGGAGATCACGTCATTCGGGCGCGCGACGTCCCAGCGGAGTGGATTGAAAAACCCAATGACTGAGGGCGTTGCGACCTTGTGATACCAACCATCCAGCTTTCCGTCGGCGGTCAGGCCTGCTTCGATCATTTGCGCCGCAGCAGGACGGAAGGTTCCTTGCTTCACATCGTCTTCACGCGGCCAGATGACTTTGACAGGACGACCCACAGTCTGTGAGCAGAGAACGGCATCCCGCACATAGTTCTGCATCAGCGCGGTTCGACGCCCAAATCCCCCGCCCATCGTCATCATGTTCAGCCGTACGTTTTCAACCGGGATGTCCAGCGTTTGCGCCACTGTACGTGCCGTCCAGGATTGGGTTTGCGTGCCGGCCCAGACCTCTGCCCCCTGGCCGTCGGGATCCACGTCGGCTACTGCAGCCATTGGTTCGATCTGCCCGTGATAGGCATAATCGGACAGATACAGCTGGCTGAACTGACGATCTGCGGCGGCTATCGCCGCAGGCGCATCACCGCGTTCCGACCAAACGGCGCCTTCCCCGCCAGGGGTCGAGGCGGCTTTGGCATATTGGGCGAGCGTTTCCGCGCTGTTCGACTGGCGGAACGGGGAGGTCTGGGACCACTCCACGTCCAACTGGCCACGCGCGCCAAGTGCCGCCCACAGGCTTTCTGCGACAACCGCAATGCCGTCCGGCACCGTGACCACGTCTATCACACCGGGAACCGCACGCGCGGCGCTATCATCGACGCTCACCGGCACTTCGTCTTCCACCGGTGCGCGCAGGACGGCACCATACGCCATATTCGGCAAATCCACATCGATTGCATAGACAGCTTGGCCGGTGCTTTTGGCCGGCACATCCCGGCGCGGAATGTCATGACCGATGATCCGAAAATCCGAACGATCTTTCAGGGCCACAGTTTCCGCGTCCGGCACCTTTACACCGTCCAAACCCAATGCTGCCAACGCGCCATAGGCTGCGCGCTGACCGTTCGGTCCTACAACGACGCTGGGTTCTGTGCGCAGTGTGGTTTTGTCGACGCCCCATTCCCGAGCAGCAATCTGCAACAGCACGTTGCGCGCTTGCGCCCCGGCTTTGCGCATCGGGTCAAAATAGAACTGAGTGCCGGTGCTGCCTGCCGTGTACAAAACCCCGCCGAACAGCTGGTTGCCAAAACGGCGGTCATCGGCGTTCAGCTGTTCGATGTCCACATCGTCCCAATCTGCATCCAGCTCTTCCGCCAGGATTTGTGGCAGGGTCGAATAGCTGCTTTGCCCCATTTCCGTTGATGGGAAGACGATGGAGATGCTGCCGTCAGCACGAATGGTGAGCCAATGGTTGACGTCCAGAGAACCGGTTGCGGATTCGGACCGAACGGATGTCAGGCCACCTGCACCCATGAAAAAGGTCAGGCCGGCGGCACCTTGAAGGAAGGCACGTCGCTTCATGTCGAAAGCCATCTCACACCTCCTGCGCGGCGCGTTCGACCGCTTTGAAAATCCGGTTATATGTGCCGCAGCGACACAGATTTGCGCTCATCTCATCCACGATCTCTTCCCGTGTGGGGTTCGGATTGTCAGACAGCAGCGCGGCAGCACGCATGATCTGGCCGGACTGGCAATAGCCGCATTGGGCGACCTGCTCTTCGATCCATGCCTTTTGGACAGGGTGCGCGCCATCTTCGGATAACCCTTCGATGGTGGTCACTTCGGCCCCTTCCACATCGCCAACAGACATCTGGCAGGAAAACATCGCGACGCCGTCTACATGTACAGTACAAGCCCCGCACATCGCTGCACCGCAGCCATACTTCGTGCCTTTCAGTTTCAGCGTGTCGCGCAGGACCAGCAGCAACATTTCGTCCGGGG
>CAYODE010000054.1:0-20334 GCA_964402685.1 uncultured Aestuariivita sp.
CCAAACCGTGACTGAAACGTGGTTGTGATATCGGTGTCATCCCAGCCGAGCCGCTCTTTCAAGAGGCGTGTCGTTTTTTGGCACTGGCAATGATAGGGATCACCTTCCATCAGATATCGTTTTGGTACCCCATGATAAGAACACACCAAGACATCTGGTCTAGTCTCTAGATCGGCGTATGCGCGTTCGACCGATTGAGCCAATGCCTCAATATACAGTGGATGTTCAAAATAAGGTTCAACCGTCCGTGTCGTCGGTTGCCATTTTTCTTCCATCAAAGCGCGGAAAAACTGATCGTTTGCCGTTGCAGACGTGGCGCCAGCGTAATGTGGATAGAGCGGAAAGAACAGAATCTTGGTGCACCCAGCTTCAACCATCTCGCGAACTTTGGATTTGGTCGACGGGTTGCCGTACCGCATACAAAAATCGACCATGACCTGATCGCCATGACGATCATGCATGGTTTGTTTGATCTTGGATGCCTGCTGTTTTGTGATGGTCATCAAGGGGCTTTCACCCTCAGCTTCATTCCAGATGGACTTATACGCTGCACCCGAGCTGAAGGGCCGCTTGGTTAGAATGACCAACTGTAGCAAGGGTTGCCATATCCAGGCGGAGTAATCGATGACACGCTTATCTGATAGAAACTCGTTCAGATATCGGCGCATAGACCAATAGTCGTAGTTGTCCGGCGTCCCGAGGTTGGCAAGCAAAATGCCGATCTTCGCAGCCGGGACAGGCGGATGGTCCTCGGGTGCGTGCACAGGGCAAACCGCTTTCTTTGTCGTATCCAACATTTTGGCTTCCGATTAAGTTGCTTGACCGTCCAGATAAACGCTTTTGGCCGTTGGTCAATCCGACAACTTGGTTTCGTCGGTGTTGAGCGCATCGGCAAGCCGCGCTTGTGCCGAGCCCGGGCGCAAGGGTTTGGGTTGGCTGTCGGCGGGCGCCCATCCAGTCAATGTGATGATTTCAAAGCTCGCGGTCACCTTGTCAGCGTCGTTTGAATAATGCGTTGCGTAGAGCGCTGCCGCCTGAGCGAAAATGCTGCGTCGCGTTGGGTGACGAAGACGCGCTTGCAGCACATTCGTTTCCCCCATCGACCGCAGATCATGCATCAGATGAAACATATCCCGATATTCCGCTTGCAGGACGCTATTGTCAGCGACGGGCAGCGCGAAGCCCGCGCGCTGCAACAAGGCACCCAGATCCCGGATTTCTGGCATGGGCAGTACGCGTGGTGACAACCCGCCCGTCTGAGCGATTTCGGCTTGGGACAGGGCTGCTCGTAACTCAGTTAAGGTTTGACCGCCCAAAGAAAGTGCAAGGCAAAGTCCATCTGGACGAAGGGCGCGGCGGCATTGAATCAATTGCCCCACTGGATCGTTGGACCAGTGCAAAGCCATGGCGTGGATCACGAGATCAAAAGCGGCCACATCCAGACCCAGTGTTTCCGCATCGGGAACAACAATGGCGTCTGGGAAGGCCACAGACCAGATTTCTGGAAACGGTGTGACAATGGCGATGTCGGTAAACGGCTTGTTAACCATCATCAGCCGATCCTGAACGTCCTCTAAAGCGGCTTGGTGAAGGAAGAGGTCTCGCGTTTGGGCACGGGCGCGCCGCTGTTTCAAAGCCGCGCGATCAATCAGGTTGGGCGTTTCAGACATGAGGTCAAATTAGTCAGATGAGGGCCAAGTTTCAAACAGCGTTACACATGGTCTTTCCTCCACGCTGCGTTGGATGCGGCACTCTTGTGGACACAGATTTTCAACTCTGCGGGGCTTGTTGGCTTAACACACCGTTCATTAGCGGTCTTGTATGCGATCACTGTGGCGTGCCTTTGCCAGGGTCCGCACAAGATCAGGCCATCTTGTGCGATGACTGCATGCAGACGCCGCGCCCTTGGGCTGCAGGGCGCGCAGCTCTGCTTTATCAAGACAATGCGCGGCGCATGGTGTTGGCCCTGAAACACAGTGGAAGGCTAGAGGTGGCGCGCACGGCAGCCAGTTGGCTAGAGAGAGCCGCACAGGATGTGCTGCGGCCCAATATCGTCATTGCCCCTGTGCCATTGCATTGGACGCGCTTGTTCAAAAGGACATTTAATCAATCCGCTGTCTTGGCATCGGCTTTGGCACGCCGCACTGGTCACGAGATGCATCCAGAATTGCTTGTACGCCATAAACGCACCGCCGCGTTGGATCGCAAGGCCGCTGCCGACCGATTTAAGGTTTTGGATGGCTCGATGTATGTGTCCGCAAAGCGTCATGCTGTGATCAAAGACCGACCCGTTCTTCTGGTCGATGACGTTATGACATCGGGTGCTACATTCACGGCTGCAGCGCATAGCTGCTATGCGGCCGGCTGTAGTGACGTTTTCGTGCTTTCACTGGCACGCGTTGCAAAAGACACCTAAATGCCGGACAACAGACGTGAACCTATGAGGCTCCTCAGATGAAGACGGTTGAAATTTACACATCTCCGCTTTGTGGCTTTTGCCATGCAGCAAAAAGACTGTTGTCGCAGAAGGGCATTAGCTTTTCTGAGATCGACGTGTGGGCAGATCCGGAACGCAAGCCTGAGATGATACAACGTGCCAATGGTGGGCGCACGGTGCCCCAGATCTTTGTTGGCGACACCCATGTCGGTGGTTGCGATGATCTTTATGCCCTGGAGCGCGCCGGGAAGCTTGACGGAATACTGGCTGCCTGATGCGGGGTGCATTGGTTCAGCTGACCTCGGGCGATGATCCCGCGGTAAATCTGATCCAGACCAAAGACTACATCGCACGCGCGGCTTCGGGTGGCGCGCGCTTTGTTCTGACACCGGAAGTCACAAATTGCGTATCTTCCAGCCGAACTCGGCAGACCGAAGTTTTGCAAACTCAAGATGACGATCAGACACTTGCCGCGCTGCGCGCCCAAGCCGCGGACCTGAACATATGGCTTTTAATTGGTTCACTCGCGCTCAAGACAGACGATCCCGATGGCCGGTTCGCCAACCGGTCCTTTATGATTGATCCGTCCGGTGACATTGCCGCGACATACGACAAAATCCACATGTTCGATGTCCAAGTGAATGAGCAGGAGACCTATCGCGAGTCTGCCGGGTACCGTCCCGGTGATCGGGCGGTCATTGCGCAGACGGATTTTGGGCCGGTTGGAATGACCATCTGCTATGACATCCGGTTCCCGCATCTGTATCAAACCCTTGCGCAGGCGGGTGCTCGGATCATAACTATCCCGTCCGCTTTTTCACCGGTTACAGGCGAAGCTCATTGGGAATCTCTGCTTCGCGCGCGCGCTATTGAGACAGGGTGTTATGTACTGGCGCCTGCGCAAACCGGCACGCATCCCACGACCCGCGGCAAGCAACGCAAAACCTATGGGCATTCACTGGCGATATCTCCGTGGGGGGACGTGTTGGTTGATGGTGGGACAGAGCGTGGCATTCACTTTTTCGAATGGGATGATAGGAAGGTGGATGATGCGCGGCGCAAAGTGCCGTCGCTCAGCCATGTGAGACCATTTGAAGACCCGTAAATGCCCGAAGATACCGGTGCTTTAGCCGTTACATTATTCAGCGAAATCCTAACCGCCGATCAGCTGCTGCGAAATCGGTTGAGTAAGGTGTTGCCCAAAGGCATGGAGATTTCACACTTTTCGGTGCTGAACCATTTGGCGTTTACGGGTCAGGAAAGATCACCTGCACAGTTGGCCAAGACGTTTCATGTTACGCGCGGGGCGATGACCAATACGCTGTCGAAACTGGAATGGGCGGGTTACGTGCATATTCGCCCCGACTGGGATGATGCGCGCCGCAAAATGGTAGCGATCAGTCCCGCGGGTCGTCGCGCACGTGATCAGGCTATCTCGTCGATCACCCCATTGTTGAACGAAGTTGTGGGGGAATTGGGAAGCGACAAAGTGCGGTCTACTTTGCCAATTTTACGAGAGTTGCGCGGGAAGCTGGAAAGCGAGGACTAAGGACCGGTAGTGTCTGCGTCCCATGCGACGTCGGTGAAGGCACGCAACGTTAACGTGGCAGGACGAAGCTAAGTGTGGTTCCGTCGCCTACGACTGATAAAGAGTGCGGCTCGAGTTTTGGGGCATAGACCAGCTTATGGCATTGAAAATACTTAAAGTTGGCCTGGGTCTTGTGTTTGCGACCGTTATTGGTTTGTCGGGCTACTTGTTCGTCGCGCCGCCCGACCTGTTTCGGGTTGGCACCAACTACTCGGCCAAGATTGTCTGTTCGAATGTCTTTATCGCAGGTCGTAACGCAGACGATGTTCTTGCCGTGGATGTCCAAGCCCCTGGTCATCCACTTTTAAAGCAGATTTCAATCCACGTTGATGCAGATCGGCAAATTGTGCAGGCGTGGCTGTTCGGATTTTTTGCTCCTGCGACCTCGCAGTTTCGGCCGGGTTTGGGTTGCACAAATGTGCATGACGCGCGTCTAAGCGCGCCGACACTATCTGCACAAATGGAGCGACACCCTGGTCTTTGGCCAAATGGCAATGACGTGGCGTTGTCGCAGAATCCAGAGGTTCTGAAAGCCATGTCAGACGATGCGTTATTGGGTGTCGGACATCGCGCGGTCGTCGTCGTTCACAAGGGCCGCATCATCGGTGAAACCTATGGCGATGGATTCGACGCTGATACGCCTCTCTTGGGTTGGTCGATGACGAAGACGGTCACAGCCGGTCTGATTGGGACGCTGATCCGATCGGAGGCCCTGAGTCTGAACACCACACTGGGCAGTACCTATCAAAGCTGGAACGAAGATGGTCGCTCTGAGATTACGATCGAAGACATGTTGGCAATGGAGAGCGGGCTGCAGTGGAATGAAGGGTATGGCAACGTGTCAGATGTGACCCGCATGCTGTACTTGGTCGATGATATGACAGGCTTTGCCGCAGGTTTGGGAATGGAGTCTGCGATCGGCACGGTTTTCAATTATTCGTCTGGCACGTCCACGATGCTCTCGAAGGTCTGGCAGGACGCCGTCGGCGAGGACAGTCTCAGTTACCCGCGCCGCGCCTTGTTTGAGCCGTTAGGCATGACATCCGCCATCATGGAAACAGATGCGCGCGATACATTCGTCGGATCAAGCTACATGTACGCAACAGCGCGTGACTGGGCGCGGTTTGGTCAACTTTTGCTTCAGAAAGGCATATGGGACGGACAACGCATTTTGCCTGTTGGATTCACAGACTGGATGTTTGCACCTGTAAAGACATCGGAAGGTATCTATGCCAACGGGCATTTGTGGCTCGAAGCGCCTGGAGATCTGCCACCTTTTGAAGATGCTGTTTGGCTGCAGGGTCACGACGGACAATTCATTGGCGTCTTTCCCTCACATGATTTGGTTGTCGTGCGCATGGGTTTAACGCCATCGCGCCACGGGTATTCGTCGTTGCCGTTAGCACAAGCGCTGATTGCCGCGCTGGAAAACTAACGTAGAGTCAAGCCTCAGGTTTCAACGCAGCCGTCACATAGTTGACGCTCAAATCCCGGTCCGAGATCTTCCAGCTCCAGGTCACGGGGTTGAACACAAACCCCTTTCGATCGACCGGGTTCAAACCTGCGTTCGACATCAGATCAAATAATTCATCAGGCGTGATGAATTTCGACCATTCATGGGTGCCTTTTGGCAACCAGCGCATCACATATTCAGCGCCCACAATCGCCATCGCAAAGCTTTTCGGATTGCGGTTGATGGTCGAGCAGATGTGCAATCCACCTGGTTTCAAGAGCTGCTGGCACGCGGTCAGATAGCCCAGCGGATCCGCGACGTGTTCGACAACCTCCATGTTCAGGACAACGTCGAATTGTTCACCAGCTGCGGCCATATCTTCGGCGGTGGTGTGTCGATAATCGATGTCTAGGCCGGATTGCTCTGCATGAACCCGCGCCACCGGGATGTTCCGTTCTGCGGCATCGGCCCCCACAACAGTCGCGCCAAGACGGGCCATCGGCTCGCACAGCAAACCTCCGCCGCAGCCGATATCGAGGATTCGCAAGCCTTTGAACGCATCTGGTTTAGATAGATCGCGGTCAAATTCGCCTGCGATCTGAGTCGTGATGTAATCCAGCCGGCAGGGGTTCAACATGTGCAACGGTTTGAATTTTCCGTTCACATCCCACCATTCCGCCGCCATCGCCTCGAATTTGGCGATCTCGTTGGGGTCAACGGTGGATTGTTGCGCTTGCATTCCTGTCTCCATGTGCTCTTTTGTCTGTCGCGGACTATATAGGTCAGTAATGGACAAATTCTCGGACCAAAAGCGCGCAGTGCAGTATCTGTACCCGCCGATCGATCCTTTCGATCAGCGCATGCTGGATGTGGGCAATGGTCACCAGATTTATGTGGAACAATGCGGTGATCCCAATGGGATACCGGTCATTGTGCTGCATGGCGGACCAGGCGGTGGATGCAGCCCTGCAATGCGCCGGTACTTTGATCCACGTGTGTATCGGGTGATTCTGTTCGATCAGCGGGGTTGCGGAAGATCGCGGCCGCACGCGTCGGTGACGCACAATACGACATGGCACCTGGTCGACGATATCGAAACGATCCGTCGGGCGCTGGGCATTGATGCGTGGTGCGTTTTTGGCGGCAGCTGGGGTGCAACCCTTTCGCTCGTCTACGCGCAGGAACATCCGGATCGCGTGTTACGGCTGATTCTACGCGGCGTGTTCCTGATGACAAAAGCCGAACTGGATTGGTTCTATGGCGGCGGTGCCGGCAAGTTCTGGCCCGAGACATGGTCCCGCTTTGTGTCTTTGATCCCGCAGGATGAACGTGACGATCTGATCCGCGCGTATAACCGCAGGCTTTTCTCTGGCGATCTGTCTTTGGAGACGCGCTACGCCCGCGCCTGGTCAGCTTGGGAAAACGCGCTTGCTTCGATACATTCCAACGGTTCGTCCGGCGAGAGCCCCGGGGACTACGCCCGTGCCTTCGCACGGCTTGAGAACCATTACTTCATCAATGGCGGGTTTTTGGAATTTGATGGCCAGATCCTGGCGCATATGGGTCGGATCTCACACATTCCCGGTGTCATCGTTCAGGGCAGGTATGACATGATATGCCCGCCTACGTCTGCGTATCGTCTCGCCGAACTGTGGCCAGCCTGCGAGTTAAAGATGATCCGAAACGCAGGGCACGCGCTGTCTGAGCCCGGAATAAGCGCAGAACTGGTGCGCACAATGGATCAGATCGCGGAGGATGTTCTGTAATGTCTCGCCTCGATCGCCGTGCGCTATTTACCTCGGGTGCTGCTGCCGCTTTGTTGGCTGCATCTGGCGTATCACTGAATGCCGCGCCACGCAGAGGCGGGCGACTGCGGCTGGCCGTTCCGCGGGCCGATGCACGCTTTGATATGGCGATGCGCGGTGCCGTTTACGAGACATTGACCGAAGTTGGACCTGATGGGTTGCTGCGGGGCGAGTTGGCGACGTCTTGGACAAGCGATACGTCTGGCCGCGAATGGTTGATAGAGTTGCGTACTGACGCGCGGTTCCATGATGATCGTTCGTTTACTTCAGATGATGCAGTCCGGTCACTACAGGCGCACGGGTTGAACGCGGATTTGGACGTGGACGGTCTGCACCGCTTGCGTCTTCGCCTCGATGCGCCAAGCCCACAGCTCCCGTATATGTTGGCCGATCCACAGATGATCATGTTGCCAGATGGAATGCATAGCGACACGCCGGTCGGGACAGGCTTGTATCAAGTGCAGCGCTACCATGCCGAACGGCACTTCTTGGGTCGCCGTGTGCAGCCTCATTTCAAGGACGGACACGCCGGTTGGTTTGATGAAGTTGAGATCGCCGTCATTTCGGACCCAGCGGTGCGGGCTGAAGCGCTGCGCGATGGATTTGTTGATGTCGCCGATCTACCGCAAGCCGATGGGTTGGGGGATACGTCTGCCCTGATTCTGCATCCTGATGCTGAGACGATAGAACTTGCCGCGCGCGATGGGGTTGGCGTGCCGAAACTACTCGGAAACCGTGCGCCTTTGGATGATGGCCGCATTGCTCAGCGTTGGTGGATTGTTTGAATTCCACCTGAGGTCTTGCAGACTCACCTTATCCTGCGTATATCCCCTTCAACAGCGGCGCGCTGGGGTCCAAACCTGACGCTCCACCGGACAACATGCACGGGCCGCGCGCCCGTTTTTTTGTGCCTGAAAGACTGATGTCAAACGACCTGATTGCCAAATCTGCAATGGATCGCCGTATGGCTGAGATCATTACCCCTGTTATCGAAGACATGGGGTATGAGCTGGTGCGTGTGCGATTGATGTCTGGCAAGACAACAACCTTGCAGGTCATGGCCGACAAGGAAGGCGGCGGTATTGAAGTGGACGATTGCGCTGAAATCTCCACCGCGATCAGCGCCGTGTTGGATGTCGAGGATCCGATCCTGGATACCTACACTCTGGAAGTGTCCAGCCCCGGGATTGATCGTCCGCTAACGCGCCTCAAAGATTTCGATTTGTTCGAAGGCTATGAAGCCAAGCTTGAGACGGCCGAACTGATAGATGGGCGCCGCCGTTTCAAAGGCGTATTGGCGGGGATTGAAGACGACGAGGTTCTGATCAACGTCGAAGAGGGCACGATTGGACTGAAGTTCGATTGGCTAAGCGACGCCAAATTGGTGCTGACCGATGACCTGATCAAAGAAATGCTCCGCCAGCGCAAAGCGGCGGGAACCCTGAATGAAGATGCTTTTGACGACATTGAAACCGAGTCGTCGCCTGAGGAGGACTAAGAATGGCTATTACCTCTGCCAACCAGCTTGAGCTGTTGCAAACCGCCGAGGCCGTGGCGCGGGAGAAAATGATCGACCCTGCGCTGGTGATCGAAGCGATGGAAGAAAGCCTCGCCCGTGCGGCAAAGTCCCGCTACGGGGCCGAGATGGATATTCGTGTATCCATCGACCGCAAAACCGGTAAGGCAACCTTTACCCGCGTTCGCACCGTGGTCGAGGAAGAAGAGTTGGAGAACTACCAGGCTGAGTTCACGGTAGAGCAGGCCAAGCAGTACCTGGATGATCCCGCGGTTGGTGACCAGTTCATCGAAGAGGTTCCGCCCGTTGAAATGGGCCGGATCGCAGCACAATCGGCCAAACAAGTGATCTTGCAGAAGGTTCGCGAGGCAGAGCGCGAGCGTCAGTTCGAAGAGTTCAAGGATCGCGCTGGCACCATCATCAATGGTCAGGTGAAGCGCGAGGAGTATGGCAACGTCATCGTCGATGTCGGTGCAGGTGAAGCGATCCTGCGTCGGAACGAGAAGATTGGTCGCGAAAGCTATCGCCCGAACGACCGGATCCGCGTTTACATCAAAGACGTGCGCCGCGAACCACGGGGCCCTCAGATCTTTCTGAGCCGAACCGCGCCGGAGTTCATGGCTGAGCTTTTCAAAATGGAAGTACCGGAGATCTATGACGGCATCATCGATATCAAGGCCGTTGCTCGCGATCCTGGATCCCGCGCAAAGATTGCGGTGATTTCCTATGACGGCTCTATTGACCCCGTCGGCGCCTGTGTCGGTATGCGTGGGTCGCGCGTGCAGGCAGTTGTAAACGAACTGCAGGGCGAGAAGATCGATATTATTCCCTGGAATGAAGACCAGCCCACATTCCTTGTGAACGCACTACAACCGGCCGAAGTTTCGAAGGTGGTTCTGGACGAAGAAGCGGGCAAGATAGAAGTCGTTGTTCCTGAAGAGCAGCTGTCGTTGGCCATTGGCCGTCGGGGTCAGAACGTGCGTCTGGCGTCCCAGCTGACTGGCCTGGATATCGACATCATGACCGAGGAAGAAGAATCCGCGCGTCGTCAGAAGGAATTCGAAGAACGCACCGCGCTCTTTATGGAAACGCTGGATCTGGACGAGTTCTTTGCACAGCTTCTGGTCTCGGAAGGGTTCACGAACCTTGAAGAGGTGGCTTACGTCGAGTTGGACGAACTGTTGGTCATTGACGGTGTCGATGAAGGCACCGCCGAAGAGCTTCAGGCGCGCGCCCGCGATTACTTGGATGCACAGAACAAGGCGGCCCTGGAAAACGCACGGGCGCTGGGCGCTGAAGACAGCCTGGTTGAATTCGAAGGCCTGACGCCCCAGATGGTAGAGGCACTGACAAAGGATGATGTGAAAACATTGGAAGACTTTGCCACATGTGCCGATTGGGAACTGGCGGGCGGTTGGACCACCGTCGATGGAGAGCGGATCAAGGATGATGGCATTCTCGAACCGTTTGATGTGTCCCTGGAAGAAGCGCAAAACATGGTGATGACAGCGCGTATCCTTCTGGGATGGGTCGATCCCGCGGATCTGGAGGCCGATGAAGCCGAAGGTGAAGAGGGTGAAGACGCCGTTGAGGAGGCTGGGGCCTGATCTCAGGCCCCTGAGGGCCCGACATGGGACGCGGTGGCGCCCATAACGACCGCAGCGACGGTCCTGACCGCAAGTGCATTGCCACAGGTGAGGTACAGCCAAAGTTTGGCTTAATTCGATTTGTGGCAGGCCCGGATGGGCAGGTCGTTCCGGATGTACTGGCCAAACTGCCGGGTCGGGGCGTTTATGTCTCAGCAGAGCGCGATGCGCTTGAGGCTGCAATGAAGAAAAACCTCTTTGCGCGGGGACTAAAGACGCAGGTGCGTGTGCCCGACACGTTGGTCGATGAGGTGCATCGCCAATTGACGCGACGCGTTATCGAATTGATCAGCTTGGCGCGTAAATCAGGTCGAGCGGTCGCTGGGTACGAGAAAGTTAAAGATATTCTGGCCAAGGAAGAGGCTGACGTTCTTATTCAGGCTTCAGACGGTTCAGAACGAGGAAAATCGAAACTAAGCACTCCACACTTTGGGACATATATCGGATTCATGACAGCAGATGAGCTTGGCATGGCATTTGGGCGCGAAACTGTGATACATGCTGCGCTCGCCTCTGGTGGACTCACGAAACGTGTTGTAGAGGAAGCCCAAAGACTTAAAGGCGTGCGTCAATCGGACGACGGTGGCAGGGGCCACCGGGAAGGAAAAAGAGCTTTATGAGCGATAGTGACGGCAAAAAGACATTGGGTTTGCGCGGTGGCGCGCGTCCTGGCAGCGTGAAGCAAAGCTTTAGCCATGGGCGGACCAAGAATGTCGTGGTCGAAACCAAGCGCAAACGCGTTGTGGTGCCTAAGCCCGGTGCAGGGAAGCCTGCTGCGGGAGCTGGTGGTGCTGCGCAATCAGGCGATCCGTCGAAACGGCCTGCCGGTATTTCCGATGCGGAAATGGATCGCAGGCTGAAAGCGGTTCAGGCAGCCAAAGCGCGCGAAGTGGAAGAGACGGCCAAGCGGGAAGCGGAAGAAAAAGCCCGTGCCGAAGAGCGTGACCGTCGCCGCGCCGAAGCAGAAGCGAAAGAGCGCGAGGAGCGTGAACGCGAAGAGAAAGCCAAAGCGAAAGCCGAGGAAGAAGAGCGCGCACGCAAAGAGGCTGAAGAAAAAGCGCGTGCAGCGGCTGCTGCCCCCGCGCCTGAGCCTGCTGTCGAGAAAGAACAACGGGCCAAGCCCGCTCCGGCTCCGCGGAAAACAGAACGCGAACGGGATGATCGTAACAAAGGCGGTAAAGGCCGTGGCGACGATGGCAACCGGCGGTCTGGTAAGCTGACGTTGAACCAGGCTCTGTCCGGTGGCGATGGCGGTCGTCAACGTTCCATGGCGGCGATGAAGCGCAAGCAAGAACGCGCCCGTCAGAAAGCGATGGGTGGTTCCGTTGAGCGAGAGAAGGTTGTCCGTGACGTCCAGCTTCCGGAAACGATTGTTGTGTCGGAATTGGCAAACCGGATGGCAGAACGTGTTGGCGAAGTTGTTAAATCGCTGATGCAAATGGGCATGATGGTCACACAGAACCAGACCATCGATGCCGACACCGCGGAACTTATTATCGAAGAGTTTGGTCACAACGTCGTGCGCGTCTCGGATGCTGATGTTGAAGACGTCATTCAGCAGGTTGAAGACAAAGACGAAGATCTGAAATCTCGTCCGCCGGTAATCACCATTATGGGTCACGTCGACCACGGTAAAACATCGCTTCTCGATGCGATTCGGAACGCGAATGTGACCGCTGGCGAAGCCGGTGGGATTACTCAGCACATCGGTGCGTATCAGGTGAAAACCAAGGATGGCGCAGTCTTGTCGTTCCTCGATACACCCGGTCACGCGGCGTTCACGTCGATGCGTTCGCGTGGGGCACAGGTGACCGATATCGTCGTGCTGGTTGTTGCGGCAGACGATGCAGTGATGCCGCAGACGATTGAAGCGATCAACCACGCCAAGGCGGCGGAAGTGCCAATGATCGTGGCAATCAACAAGATCGACAAGCCGGCGGCTGATCCGGACAAAGTTCGCACTGACCTACTTCAGCACGAAGTGATCGTTGAAAAGATGTCGGGTGAAGTGCAGGACGTCGAAGTCTCGGCGATTTCCGGGCAGGGCTTGGACGATCTGCTGGAAGCCATTGCGTTGCAGGCAGAGATCCTTGAGCTCAAAGCCAACCCCGATCGCGCAGCTGAAGGCGCCGTGATCGAAGCCCAGCTTGATGTGGGCCGCGGCCCTGTCGCCACCGTTCTTGTGCAGAACGGAACGCTCAAACAAGGCGATATTTTCGTCGTGGGTGAGCAATGGGGTAAAGTCCGTGCGATGGAAAACGACCACGGTGATCGGGTCAAAACAGCAGGTCCGTCCGTACCGGTCGAGGTTTTGGGTCTGAACGGTACTCCGGAAGCGGGTGACGTACTGAACGTTGTTGAAACCGAAGCGCAGGCGCGTGAAATTGCCGAATATCGAAGCCAGGCAGCGAAAGACAAACGTGCTGCTGCTGGTGCTGCGACCACGTTGGATCAGCTTCTGGCCAAGGCAAAGGCCGATGAAAGCGTGGCCGAACTGCCCATCTTGATGAAAGCCGACGTGCAAGGCTCTGCCGAGGCGATCGTTCAGGCGATGGAAAAGATCGGCAATGATGAAGTGCGCGTACGAGTTCTTCACTCTGGCGTTGGTGCGATCACAGAAACCGATATTGGCCTGGCCGAAGCTTCGGGCGCTCCTGTGATCGGGTTCAACGTGCGGGCAAATGCGCCGGCTCGGAACTCTGCCAACCAAAAGGGCGTCGAGATCCGGTATTATTCCGTCATCTATGACCTGGTTGACGATGTAAAAGCGGCAGCCTCTGGTTTGCTGAGCGCGGAAGTACGCGAGAACTTCATCGGCTACGCCTCTATCAAAGAGGTCTTCAAGGTTTCGGGCGTGGGCCGCGTTGCCGGCTGTCTGGTGACCGAAGGCGTTGCCCGCCGGTCGGCCGGCGTGCGTCTGCTGCGTGACGACGTAGTGATTCACGAGGGCACACTGAAAACATTGAAACGCTTCAAAGACGAGGTGGCCGAGGTACAGTCCGGCCAGGAATGCGGTATGGCATTCGAGAATTACGAGGACATTCGCGAAGGCGATGTGATCGAGATCTTCGAACGCGAAGAGGTGTCGCGTACACTGGATTAATCACAGGTTCTTTATAAACAAGCAAAAAGGGGCAGCTGAACGCTGCCCCTTTTTTGATGCCGAGGTGAGATTAGGCTGCTTTGGCGACAGGGTAGCCCGTATACAACGTATCCCCGTCCCGAATGGCAATTTTGCCATTTGGGAGCGTTTTTACATAGGTGCCTTGCACGGAAACGCAGGACCCCACAGTGATCGTCTTCAACATATCTATCCCCAATGACATGTGATTTTGCGCGGACTGTACAGGAAGTAGCGTCAATCAAAAAGAAAGAAAGCCTTTGTTTACAAATCTCCAAAACGGGATTTTGGCACATATTTTGACCAATAGCTTACTAACTCAGCACAAATTGCTCAAAGCCAGTCGCGCAAGATCGGGATCAGAGGGATATCAGCAGCCGGCATTGGGTAGTTCCGTAGATCGGTTGCTCGCACCCATTTCAGCGTCTGTCCTTCGCGCGAGGTCGGCGTACCCTCCCATTTCCGGCAGGCAAAAAGGGGCATCAAAAGATGGAAATCGGTATAGCTGTGACTGGCAAAGGTCAGCGGGGCGAGGCAGGACGCCCATGTATTGATACCTAACTCTTCATCCAGTTCTCGTATCAACGCCACTTCGGGCGTCTCGCCTTGTTCAACTTTGCCACCAGGGAACTCCCACAGACCAGCCATGGATTTCCCCTCGGGCCGTTGTGCCAAAAGCACCCGTCCGTCGACGTCGATCAAAGCAACGGCAGAAACAAGAACTGTTTTCATCAGGAGCGATAATCCGCATTAATTTCGATATACCTGTGGGTCAGATCGCAGGTCCACACCGTAGCTTCGCCATCCTTCAAACCCAAATCGACGTGGATCTGGATTGAATCTCCCAACATTTGCTGTGCGCCGTCTTCTTCCCGGTACGTCGGGCTTACCCATCCCTTTTCGGCAACAAGAACATCACCAAAAGAGATGCTTAATGTGTCGCGATCGGCCGTTGCGCCAGACTTTCCAATGGCCATCACGATCCGTCCCCAGTTCGGGTCTTCACCTGCAATGGCTGTTTTCACTAAAGGCGAATTCGCAATAGCCATTCCATGAATGTGCGCCTCTGCGTCCGTCATGGCTCCTGTTACGGCGATTTCGACGAACTTGGTGGCGCCTTCACCATCGCGCACGACTTGATGGGCAAGGTTGCGCATCACCTTGTGCAGCGCAGCTTCGAAGTTTGGGTTTTCGGTGACATCAACTTCTGAGGCGCCCGTGGCGCAGGCCAAAAGGGTGTCAGAGGTTGATGTGTCGCTATCAACGGTAATGCAATTGAAGGTCTTTGAATTCAATTGGCTGACCAGAGACTGTAAATCGCTTTGTCCGATTTTTGCATCCGTAAAGATGTAGACCAGCATCGTCGCCATATCCGGCGCGATCATCCCACTGCCTTTTGCAATCCCAGCGATCGACACGGGTGTTCCATCAACCTCAATTTGAGCTGCGCAGCCCTTTGGGAAAGTATCTGTTGTCATGATCGCGCGCGCCGCGTCCTCGATCTTGGTCGGGTCTTGCGCGTCGGAGAGTTCATCCAATTTGGAATTAATTCGATCGTGGGCAAGCGGCTCACCGATTACACCGGTCGAAGACGTGAAAACACGGTGCATCGGGATGCCCGTCGTGCGGGATACCGCCGCGACAATCTCTGCAACGCTGGTTTGCCCATGATGACCCGTGAACGCATTCGCGTTGCCGGAGTTCACAAGGATGGCTGCGCCATCAGACGGATCACCGCCTAATTTGTCCTGACAGTCCAAAACAGGGGCCGCGCGGGTCGAAGATGTCGTAAAAACGCCAGCGACAGAGGTGCCGGGCCGCAGCATGGCCAGCATCACATCCGTTCGCCCCTGATAACGCACGCCGGCCGCTGTTGCGGCGAAGCTTACGCCATCAATCACGGGTAGATCTGGAAACCGATCCGGTGCCAGCGGGGAAATCTGTGATGTCACTTTAGGGTCTCAAAAGTTCGAGATTCGAGATGGATGTTGGATCTAGGTCGCTTAGGTCCGGGCGCACAACATCTGCATCCGCAACAAGCTGCTCGATGTGATTGCTCACCGCTTGCTGCTGAATCTCAAGAGTGATTTCCTCTCGGACATCTTCCAAAGCGGGTGCTTCGATGGCGCGCGTATCGTTTAGAACGATGACATGCCAGCCAAACTGCGTTTGCACAGGTTGAGAGACTTCGCCCACTTCTAAGGCAATCACAGCGGCTTCAAAGTCAGGCACCATGCGACCTGCGCCAAACCAACCAAGCTCTCCGCCGCTTGGCCCGCTGGGTCCCGTCGATTTTTCTTGTGCCAAAGTTGCAAAATCCGCGCCACCCGCCAACTCTTCGACAATGGTTTGCGCTTCTTCCTCTGTCTCTACCAGAATGTGAGAGGCGTTGTACTCCTCACCGGCTGAACCACTTCCATAAAGGGCATCATAGCTTTCTTGGACTTCCGCGTCGGTTGCGGCGCCTAACATCACCAGTTCAACGGCTTCGCCTGCGATCAACGAGCGCTCCTCGTTTTCAAGAGCAAGGCGCGCGGCAAGGCTAGGCTCGCCGTCGAAAGACTGGGCGAGGGCGGCCTGTCGCACAAGCTGATCGATGATTCCTGGCAAAAGGACACCGGGGTCCAATTGCTGATACTGCGCAGGCAAAGTCGAAAAGGCCACGATGACGTGTCCCAGCGTGATCTCGGTGCCGTTCACGGTCGCCACGACCAGATCTGGCGATGGGGTGTCCTGAGCTTTCACTGGCAGGGATAATGCACCCGCCAAAACCACAGTTGTCAGGAAAGTGACACCTTTACGCATAAGAAAGCTCCTGTTTGCAGGCCGCGACGGGGCACGGCGTTGACACTGTTTCGCCCGGCCCTTACATCGCTTTCAGGCTTGGGCAAGGCCTTTTTCTACCTTCGTATCTACGGGCTGCGTGCGGGGGCGGCAAGATGGCCCCGAGCACGAAAAAGTCAGATCCGTCGGAGAGAGCATGCTGGGATTCGGAACACTCGCCAAAAAGGTGTTTGGCACCCCCAATGATCGCAAGATCAAGGCGACACGACCCGTGGTCGAAAGCATAAATGCACTTGAGCCTGAGTTCGAAGGTTTGAGTGATGACGCGCTGATCACCAAGACGCAGGAATTCCGCGACCGCTTTGCTGCTGGCGAAAGCCTTGATGACTTGCTGCCCGAAGCCTTTGCCAATTGCCGGGAGGCCGCGCGCCGAACTTTGGGTTTGCGTGCATTTGATACGCAATTGATGGGCGGTATTTTCCTGCATGAAGGCAATATCGCAGAGATGAAGACCGGTGAGGGTAAGACCCTCGTCGCCACGTTTCCCGCCTATCTGAATGCCCTGTCCGGGAAAAGTGTGCACATCGTGACGGTCAATGAATATCTGGCCCAACGCGACAGCGATTGGATGGGTAAGGTTTATACTGCCCTCGGTATGAAAACCGGCTGCATTTATTCAAACATGCCCAATGAGGAAAAGCTCGACGCGTATTCCAGTGACATCGTTTATGGCACGAATAACGAGTTTGGGTTTGACTATCTGCGCGATAACATGAAGTCGGACCTGGACCAATTGTTCCAGAAGCACCACGCGTTTGCGATCGTTGATGAGGTCGACTCCATCTTGATCGACGAAGCACGGACGCCGCTGATTATCTCGGGGCCCTCACAGGACCGCAGCGAACTTTATGTGAGCGTGAATGACCTCATCCCGAACATTCAGGACGAGCATTACGAGATAGACGAAAAACAACGCGCGGTGAACTTCACCGACGACGGCAACGAATTCCTTGAAACGCAACTGATCGAAGCGGGTCTGCTGGAAGATGGTCAATCCTTGTATGACCCTGAAAGCACCACAATCGTTCACCATGTGAACCAGGCGTTGCGCGCGCAAAAGCTGTTTCAGAAAGACAAAGACTACATCGTTCGTGATGGGAATGTGATTCTGATCGACGAATTTACCGGTCGCATGATGCCGGGCCGTCGATTGTCTGATGGTTTGCACCAAGCGATTGAAGCCAAGGAAGGAGTAGGCATTCAGCCGGAAAACGTGACTTTGGCCAGCGTGACTTTCCAGAATTACTTCCGACTGTACGACAAACTGGCAGGTATGACCGGGACCGCGGCGACTGAAGCTGAAGAGTTTGCCGAAATCTATGGCTTGGGTGTGGTCGAAGTGCCGACCCACAGACCGATCGCCCGCGTAGACGAAGACGACAAGGTCTACAGTTCTGTGCGCGAAAAGTACAACGCGATGATCGAACAGATCAAAAAGGCCAACGAAAAGGGTCAGCCGGTTTTGGTCGGCACCACGTCCATCGAGAAATCAGAGCAGTTGAGCCAACTGCTTACTCAAGAAGGCATTGAACATAACGTGCTCAATGCCAGGCAGCATGAGCAAGAGGCGCAGATCATCGCAGAAGCTGGCAAATTGGGTGCCGTGACGATCGCCACCAACATGGCAGGTCGCGGTACGGACATTCAGCTTGGCGGCAATGTCGAGATGAAAGTGTTGCAAGCGCTGGCGGAAAACCCGGATGCCGACCCAGAACAGCTTCGAACCGAGGAAGAGGCGCGGCACGCCGAAGAAAAGCAAAAGGTTCTGGAGGCGGGTGGCCTTTATGTTCTGGCGTCAGAGCGTCATGAAAGCCGCCGGATCGACAACCAGTTGCGCGGTCGTTCCGGCCGCCAGGGTGACCCGGGTCGTACGTCTTTCTATCTATCCCTGGAAGATGATTTGATGCGGATCTTTGGGTCCGAACGCTTGGACAAAGTGCTGAAAACACTTGGCATGAAAGAAGGCGAGGCGATCATTCACCCATGGGTGAACAAGTCGCTGGAACGCGCCCAGGCCAAGGTCGAAGGCCGCAACTTTGACATGCGAAAGCAGATCCTCAAGTTCGACGACGTAATGAATGATCA
Source organism: uncultured Aestuariivita sp. (assembly GCA_964402685.1). Lineage (GTDB taxonomy): Bacteria > Pseudomonadota > Alphaproteobacteria > Rhodobacterales > Rhodobacteraceae > Aestuariivita. The sequence goes on from CAYODE010000054.1 coordinate 18,496, forward strand.
GCGGAAGCTGATTTTTGGCCAACGACGCGAGATTATGGCTGCGGAAGACGTGGCCGAGATCTCCACCGATATGCGCCATCAGGTGATTGATGATCTGGTCGCGACGTACCTACCTCCAAACACCTATGCAGATCAGTGGGACACGGAAGGCCTGCAAGAGGCAGTAAAGGAGCAGCTGGGTTTGGATGTGCCAGTTGTCGAATGGGCCAATGAAGAAGGCGAAGACGACGAACACATGATCGAACGTTTGGCGAAAGCCAGCGACGAGATGATGGCGAAAAAGGCTGTCGATTTTGGCCCTGAAAACATGCGCAATATCGAAAAACAGATCTTGCTGAATACGATCGATACAAAGTGGCGCGAACATCTTTTGACACTGGAACATTTGCGGTCGGTCGTTGGATTCCGTGGCTACGCGCAACGTGACCCGTTGAACGAATACAAAAACGAGTCCTTCCAATTGTTCGAAGGTCTGCTGGACGGTCTGCGCCATGACGTGACCCGAGATCTCGCGCGGATCCAGCCCTTGACTGAAGAACAGCAACGCGAACTCATGGTGCAGATGGCGGCGCAACAAGCAAGTATGAGTGCGCCGGCTGTTGAACCCGAAGAGGCGCTAGAAGTGCCTGCAGGTGAGCCAGCCCCTGGATTTGTAGAAGATGATCCGACCACTTGGGGAAATCCCGGTCGGAACGAAAAATGCCCCTGTGGATCCGGGAAAAAATTCAAACATTGCCACGGGCGCCTGATCTAAAGGCGCCCGCATTTTGCCATGATGGTTCCCGACGGGGGCCACAGCAATGCCCCGATTGTTCGCCACAATCCCGGTAATCAGACGTCTATAAGACGCATTATTGGGTAACGAGCAATGAACAGAACACGTACCGTGACCATCGGTGGCACTTTGGTGTGTGCTATCGGAATTGGATTTTTTATGCAGACTGCGTCTCAAGACGCTTCTGAAAGCCCTGTCGAAACCCAACCGGTCGCACGGGCGGATTTCAAACCTCTCAGCGCTCCTGCACTGCCAATGCACATGGAAAGCCTGCTGCCAGAGGATGTGGCAATTGTAGATCCTGATGTAGACGTAGAAGTCGGATCAGGGATCGAAGTCGCGGTCTTGTCAGAGGACGACTTAGCTTTCTTTCCGACGGATGCGGAGAAGCCAAGAGCTACTTGCACCGTTAAGGCATCGGCAATCGTTGAAGCGGGTGCGATGGTGCGTTTGGACGTGACTGCGCCGTGTCTGCCGAATGAACGTGCCGTGGTTCATCACAACGGAATGATGTTCACTGCAGTGACCGATGATACTGGTTCGATGACAAAAATTGTGCCCGCTCTTTCGGAAGCGGCCGTTCTAATTGTTGAATTCGCCAATGGCGAGGGCACGGTTGCAACCACAGAAGTCGCTTCTTTGATGTTTTATGATCGCGTGGTTCTTCAATGGTCAGGCTCCACCGGGTTTGGACTGCACGCGCGCGAATATGGTGCAGATTATGGCAGTGATGGCCATGTCTGGTCTGGGGCAGCACGTGAAGTTACGGCAGCAGCTCTTGGAGACGGCGGGTTCATTACACGTCTGGGCGAAGACGACGTTTTTGCTCCGAAAATCGCTGAGGTTTATACGTTTCCAACGGGTGCTGCCACACGTGGTGGAGATGTTGAACTCAGCGTCGAAGCCGAAGTGACAGCGGAAAACTGCGGGCAGGACATCGAAGCGCAATCCATTGAAGTCAGATCCAATGGTGAGTTGCATACGCAATACCTGACGCTGACAGTTCCGGATTGTTCGTCGGTCGGTGACTTTCTGGTGTTGAATAATCTGGTGGATGACCTGAA
>CAYODE010000055.1:0-19978 GCA_964402685.1 uncultured Aestuariivita sp.
CCGGTGTACACGGATTTGCAATCCGCTGCGTCACCACTCCGCCAACTCGCCTTTTGTGGTGTGAGACGTCGCTTAGCTGATCTGTCGCAGTGCTGCAAGGCATCAGAGGGTGCTTTTCTTGTGTGCAGCCGTTGCCGGGGCTGAATTGTTATGGCACACCGGGTTTAGCAAATTGAACGAACGAGTTTAGTCATGCCTGACTACGCCATGCGCCGCAGAATGATGGTCGACACTCAAGTGCGTCCGTCTGACGTTACAAAATTTCCAATTATTGACGCTATGTTAAGCGTCCCACGTGAAGTGTTTGTGCCGGACGCGGCACGCGAAGCGGCCTATGCAGGCGAACACGTGCCGCTTGCGGACCGGCGCGTTGTCCTAGATCCACGTATCTTGGCCAAGATGCTTGATGCGCTTGAATTCGAGGGCGATGAGCTGGTTTTGGATATCGGTGGCGGCTTTGGGTATTCCTCGGCACTGATCTCGCGGATGGCACAGGCCGTTGTGCTACTGGAAGAAGACGCGGAACTGGCCGCCGAAGCACAAACTCAACTCTCTGAGATTGGCGCAGACAACGTGATCGTTCAACAGGGGGAACTGTCGTCCGGTGACACAGAACATGGCCCGTATGACACGATCATCGTCCAAGGCGGAATTGAAGAATTGCCCAAGGAGATCGATGGGCAGCTTAAAGAAGATGGGCGCATTGCGTGTCTTTTTATGGACGGCGCGTTTGGAACGGTTAAGATCGGCCGAAAGATTGACGGCGTCATAAGTTGGCGCTTTGCGTTCAATGGGGGCGCTCCGATTTTGCCAGGCTTTGAGCGGAAAGAGGAGTTTTCGCTCTAAGCCCACAGAACAAAAGAACTGAGGTGTTGGTATGGAAATGCGCCAAGTGGGTTGGGGAGTAAAGGCGAAGACGTGGGTGCTGGCCGTCGCGGTCAGCGTGTCTATGCCGTTATCGGTTAAAGCAGACAACCTGGCGGACGCACTGATAGGTGCGTACGATACGTCCGATCTGCTCTCACAGAACCGCGCGTTGTTGCGCGCAGCTGACGAAGATGTTGCGATTGCGCTTTCTGCATTGCGGCCTGTGTTGGACTTCATCGGATCGGTGTCGCGCAGCTCCACCAAGACGGAATCCGCTGGCGTGACGACGGTTGACCGCACCTTGTCGACAAGCACCTTGTCGCTCAGCGCATCTATGCTGCTTTATGACAACGGACGCTCTCGACTGAACACACAAGCGGCACGTGAGCTTGTTCTGGCTACGCGCGCATCACTTTTGTCCATCGAACAGCAGGTATTGCTGCGCGCTGTTACTGCATACATGAACGTCATTCGCGCACAGGAATTCGTTGAGTTGCGGCAAAACAATCTTCGGCTTCTGACAGAGGAATTGCGGGCCGCGCAAGACCGTTTCGAAGTGGGTGAAGTGACCCGGACTGACGTAGCTCTGGCTGAGTCCGCCCAGGAAGCTGCGCGCAGTAACCTTGCGACTGCCCAAGGCGATTTGGTCAATGCTAATCAAGAGTATCTGACTGTCGTCGGGCGTGAACCGGGCTTCTTGGCGCCTCCACCTCGTTTGCCGGCGCGTCCCGCGTCGATCGATGCAGGCAAAGCTGTGGCGTTGCGCAATCACCCCGATATCATTCAGGCACAGCACCAGGTGGCTGCGGCTGACCTGACCGTCATGTCGCAAGAGGCCGCGTTAGGTCCAACGGTGCGTTTGACTGGTGACATTTCGGTTACAGAATCCCGAAACGATGTGTCGGATGGCGACACCTCGTCGGTCGGTATCAACTACAACCAACCGATCTATCAAGGTGGGCGCCTTGCAGCAGGTATTCGTCAAGCCATGGCCCAGCGGGACGCGTCACGCGCAAGTTTGCTGAATACTCAGGAAATTATTGCCCAAGGCGTATCAACAGCAATGGTGCGGTTCCGTGTCGCTCAGGCCAACATTCAAGCGACTGATCGGCAAGTCCGCGCCGCAGATGTGGCGTTCCGAGGCATCCGGGAAGAAGCCGCATTGGGTGCGCGGACAACGCTTGATGTGTTGGATGCGGAACAACAGCTTTTGGATGCGCAGGCATCGCGTATTGCCGCACAAACAGAACTCTATGTTGCCGCCTATCAGATCTTGTCCGCGCAGGGCGCATTGACAGCAGCCAACCTGGGTTTAGGCGTGCAGATCTATGATCCCGCAGCTTATTACAATCAGGTTGAAAATGCGCCTGCATACCTAAGCGAACAGGGTCGACGTCTGGATCGTGTCCTGAAATCACTAGGGAAACAATAACAGTTTTCAGTATCTGTTGTGAGAATCCCCGGTGCGGGCTAAACTTGTGCCCGAGGAAAGAGTGGTAGGCGCAAGAGATGTCCGAACCGGTGAAAACTGCCGAGATTGAAGATGTACTGTCTTCGATCAGACGATTGGTCTCAGATGATCATCGTCAGGCAGTGCCTCGTGAGGATGTTCAATCTAAACCTGCGCCTGACCGGCTTGTTTTGACTGAAGCGCTCCGAGTTCCGGAACCGGAACCCCCGATCGACGAGGTCGCGGACGCCAAGCAGGCGGTAATTGAACCGTTCGTACTGGAAGCGGCCCAATCTACCCCAGTTGAAGAAGAGGATCCAAGCGACAGTGCCAAGAAGGCTCCGTCGCCCGATCAGACTGCGGATCACTATCCGCTTCCGACCCATGGTAGAGACGAGCCTCATGATGACTTCTCCGTCATTGAGGCGGAGACAGCTCCAACTGAAAACGATGAGTTGACAACCGACTTGTCTGATCAGGATACGCAAGACCTGGAAGAGACCGGCGAAGATGTGAACCCCGATGCGCCGTGGTTGAACCCGGACGCGACCCTCTACCAAGCTGCCGAGTTCGCGACGGTGCGGACCAGTGTCGTGGAAGACCGTCTCGACCAAGATGTCCGTCCCTTGGGTGAAAAGATTGCGGCGCTTGAAGAGGTTATTGGGCGCACTGAAGATCAGTGGGAACCCGACGGGACGGGTCTTGACGATTATGCTGGCACTGAAGTTGAGGCATTGGATTGGGAAGAAACCGAAGAAGACGCCCATAGTGCTGATGACGTCCTCAACGAAGACGATGTGACGATACACGCGGAACAGATCGTTGAAGAAAGTGTAGAAGAGCTCGCTGCAGACGCCCTAGAAGATGAAGCGTTTGCCGAGGCGACCCTAGACGAAGCGGCGTTGCGCGCGCTTGTCGCCGACATCGTCCGCGAAGAACTCCAAGGCGTTTTGGGCGAACGCATCACCCGCAATGTGCGCAAACTTGTGCGTCGCGAAATTCAACGCGCTTTGGCGGTCAAGGATCTGGAGTGATCACTCTACCGTCCTGGTGAGTTTCAAGAGCTGGTCGATGTCCAAATGTGCTTCCAAATGCGATGCGAGCGCATCCAACGTTTTGTCCACCAAAGCATCGTATTGGATCTGCGGGGAATGCCCCGTTTCCTTCAGGATCGTGGCACGGAATGAATCGCTGCCAAATATTCCGTGTAGGTAAGTTCCTCGGACTTGTCCGTTGTCTGTTTGCGCACCTTCGGGTTGGCCATCTATCGCGAACCATGGGCGTGACATGTCCGCCCCTTCGGTGCGTCCCATGTGAATTTCGTATCCAGTTACATCTGCTTTACTGTGCACACACTGAGCGCGTCGATTTGCAAGCTCTTTGTGAGGGGCCAGCGTTGTGTGGACGTCTAAATAGCCAAGACCGTCGACTTGGCGCGGTGGGCCTTCGATTCCATCTGGGTCACTGATCGTTTTGCCCAGGATCTGAAACCCACCGCACAATCCAAAAAGCAACCCACCGCGTCGCACATGGGCTGCAATGTCGACGTCCCATCCCTGCGCGCGCAAGAAAAGCAGATCGTCGATAGTCGCCTTGCTGCCTGGTAACAACACCAGATCCGCATCACCGGGCAACGCGCGACCCGGTTCGATGATGTCCACGGTGACGTCAGGTTCTGCGGCAAGGGGATCCAGGTCATCAAAATTGGCAATTCGGGCGAGTTTGGGAACAGCCACCTTGAAAGAACCACCGGGGCGCGAAGCGATGTCCAGCACGTCTTCGGCTGGCAATTGCCACGCGTCCTGAAACCAAGGGACGACACCCAGTGATGGCCAGCCCGTGCGCTGCTCAATATCTACGACGCCTTCATCAAACAAGCGCACGTCCCCTCGAAACCGGTTTACAGCGAACCCCACGATCTGATTGAGGTCATTTTGGTCCAACACCGCTTGCGTCCCGACGATCTGTGCAATCACCCCACCGCGATCGATATCTCCGACGAGTAAAACCGGCACGTTCGCAGCGGTTGCAAATCCCATGTTGGCAATGTCGCCGCGGCGCAGATTGGTCTCTGCCGGACTTCCTGCGCCCTCAATCAGAACAAGGTCGACCTGCCGGGCAAGCCGGTGAAAGCTTTCAAGCACTTTGGACATAAGCTGGGGCTTTTGCGTCCAAAATCTGCGGGCTTCTGCATGTCCCAACCGCTGCCCTTGGACGATGACCTGGGACCCTGTTTCGCTTTCCGGTTTCAGCAACACCGGGTTCATATCTGTTTTCGGTTCTAAACCAGCGGCCAGCGCTTGCAGAGCTTGGGCCCGACCGATTTCACCGCCATCGGCAGTGACGGCAGCATTGTTTGACATGTTTTGAGGCTTGAACGGTGCCACGGACACACCACGCCGGCGGCAGGCCCGCGCAAGACCCGCTACCAAAAGCGATTTACCGACATTGCTACCGGTGCCTTGGATCATGATCGCCTGTGTCATCAAACCCCCAATGGTGGTATTCAAGCCCTATCAGGTTGAGGCAGACGAGGCCAAGCGATGAACACCCCGGCGCATGTTCTTTTGGGTGCAGCGGTCTTTGGCCGTGGGGGAGAGCCGCGATTGTTATGGGCTGCCGTATTGGGCGCGTTGGCGCCCGATGCGTCGCTTTACATCATGGCGGGCGTTTCACTGTTTTTGATGGCCATCCCGCCTGAGGTCGTTTTTGACGAGCTGTATTTTTCCGATAGCTGGCAAACCGTGTTTGCCATCGACAACTCTATGTTTGTCTGGGGCGCATTGTTTGGCCTGGCATTGTGGCGTCGTTGGTCGGCGGGCATCGCGTTTGCCGGGGCAGGGTTGCTGCATCTCGCTTTGGATTTCCCACTGCATGCCGACGATGGGCGACCACATTTTTGGCCCTTGAGCGATTGGATTTTTGCCTCACCAATTAGCTATTGGGATAGCACACATCACGCAGCATGGGTGGCGCCGGTCACTGTGCTGATCTGCGTTATTGCATATGCCGCGATCTGGCGCGCACAGATCCGGCCTGTTGGATTGGCCGCCTTCGGCGCATTATTAATGGTCGAGTTTTGGGTGCTCAGACAGTGGCTTGTCTTCTTTTGAAGCAAGCCCATTCAACGCAAAAAGGGCGCGCTTGAGTGGAAGCGCGCCCTTTTTGAATGATTTTATCAGATTATGCTGCTTCAGCCTGCTGAGCAGCGTGGCGCCGTTCGCTTTCTTCGCGCGAGAGCGCGACAGATGTGCGGACACCTTTGGCAACAAAATCCATCAGGCCGTCAACAACCCGTTCATTCGGGTCTATACCTGCACAGGTCAACACCTCGCGCCCATCGCGCGAGCGTGCCCAGCGAGCGATCTGCTCCGGACCATTGCCATATTTCTTGTCATCGGCGATAGCATCGTCGAGTGCGGCCAGTACGACGGCCGCAAATAGTTTCCGAGCACGATTGCCTTGTTCATTGTTAAAGGCAGTGCCGTCAACGAAATCTTTCATTTCGTTTCCCTTGTTTTTCTTGCTCTTGTCTTTTCGGCGTGACGCTCCTTATGACCGATCAGAACCGATTCGGCCACCCTGTTAATGCATAGCTCCCATTCCCCAAGGGCATAGCTTTCTGCAGGTGCAACACGATATCTGGTTGTCTGGACACGTCACATCGGGCCAGATATAGGAGCGCTCAAGAATTCATCAACCTTTAAGGCAGGTTAATCGTATGCCAAAGATCAACGGGAACGAAATTCGGCCGGGCAACGTGCTAGAGCATAATGACGGCTTGTGGGCAGCGGTAAAGGTCGACCACGTCAAACCTGGCAAAGGCGGAGCGTTCGCACAGGTTGAATTGCGCAATCTACGCAATGGCTCGAAACTGAACGAACGATTTCGCAGCGCTGACAAGGTCGAGCGGGTCCGTCTAGAGCAGAAAGATCAGCAGTTTCTTTATGAAAGCGATGGCATGCTCGTGTTCATGGATACAGAAACCTATGAGCAGATTGAGTTGCCGGCCGAGCTGTTGGGCGAGCGCCGCCCTTTTTTGCAGGATGGCATGACGATTGTTGTTGAGTTCTACGACAGTGAAGCACTGAACGCGACTGTGCCGCAGAAAGTCACGTGCAAGGTTGTTGATACCGAACCGGTTGTGAAAGGCCAGACTGCGGCGAACTCTTTCAAACCAGCGATCCTGGACAATGGTGTGAAAGTTATGGTTCCACCATTTGTCGGACCGGACGAAGATATCGTCGTGAACACCGAAACGATGGAATATTCTGAACGCGCATAAGCGCAGTTTGTTTTCAAGAAAGTCCAGGCAACCGAACAGCGGGAAGTGCAAGCATGCAGTTTCCGCTTTTCTTTTTGTACCGCGTGACGTAATCGGACGTCATGATCAAGACCGCTCATATCCGACGCGACCGACGCCGACGCTAACCGTCGTCCGTCCATTGATCATTTGCGCCGAATTCTGGCGCGCACCCTTCTAAAACGTTGACCTGATAGCCTGATGTGATGCACTCACAGGGCTTACTACATGTAAAGGACATTGCCATGATTGCGCCCCTCTTGCCGACCTATGCTCGGGCTCCGCTGTCTTTCGTCAAAGGCGAAGGCAGCTGGTTGATCGAGGCAGATGGTCGACGTTTCTTGGATCTGGGCGCGGGCATCGCGGTGAACGCTTTGGGACATGCCAATCCGGAACTTGTTGAGGTGCTGACCCAACAGGCCCAAAGCCTGTGGCATACGTCGAACCTATACAACATACCGCAACAGCAAGCCCTGGCCGAAAAGCTTGTTGAGGCGACCTTTTCCGACACCGTGTTCTTTACCAATTCAGGCACCGAGGCCTGCGAATTGGCCGTCAAAATGGCGCGCAAATACTTCTATGACAAAGGTATTCCAGAGCGGGTGGAGATCATTACGTTTTCCGGGTCTTTTCATGGGCGGTCATCCGCAGGTATCGCGGCGGCGGGTTCTGAGAAGATGACAAAAGGTTTCGGCCCCTTGTTGCCGGGCTTTGTTCATCTGGAATGGGCAGACCACGACGCCCTAGCACCAGCTATCACCGACAAAACCGCAGCTATCCTGATCGAACCGGTGCAAGGTGAAGGTGGTATCGTTCCATTGCCCGACCAATGCCTGAAAGGCCTGCGCGATTTGTGCGATGAACACGGCATATTGCTCATTCTCGATGAAGTGCAGTGCGGTGTCGGTCGCACGGGGCGCCTGTTTGCCCATGAATGGGCGGGGATCGAACCCGATATCATGATGGTTGCCAAAGGTATTGGCGGAGGCTTTCCGCTGGGTGCAGTTTTGGCCACGGAAGATGCTGCCTCTGGCATGACTGCGGGCACTCACGGGTCGACCTATGGTGGCAATCCGCTCGGTTGCGCTGTGGGGGGCAAAGTGATGGACATCGTCTCAGATCCTGCATTCCTGTCGGAAGTGAACCGGAAAGCTGGTCTTTTTCGTCAGCGTCTGGAAGCTTTGGTCGCTGCACACCCGGATGTGTTTGAAGCGGTCCGCGGCAGTGGTTTGATGCTGGGTTTGAAATGCAAAGTGACGAACATGGATGTGGTGAATGCAGGATATGACAACGAGGTCATCACTGTTCCTGCCGCAGATAACGTGGTCCGTATTTTGCCGCCCCTGACAATCACCGACGAAGATATCGCCGAAGCCGTCAATCGGCTTGACGCTGCGGCGACGCAGGCACGCGCCGCGTAATTTTCTTCACTCACGACATACCATGGCCAGAGAGGGACTCACCCTGCTCTGGCGCCAAGACTAAGAGAAACGAACCATGAAGCACTTTCTCGATATTCACAAAACTGATGCAGGTGATCTGCGCGACATCATTGATCAAGCTGGCGCGATGAAAACTGCGCGGCTGGGTCGTCCTAAGGGTGCGCCGGATGATGAACAGCCGCTTGCGGGGCAGATGGTCGCGCTGATCTTTGAAAAGCCTTCGACCCGGACGCGCGTCTCGTTCGACGTGGGCGTTCGCCAGATGGGTGGCCAAACCATGGTTCTTTCTGGCAATGACATGCAGTTGGGCCATGGCGAGACGATTGCCGATACTGCCCGCGTGCTGAGCCGTTACGTCGACTTGATCATGATACGAACCTTCGATGAATCGGTTCTGACGGAAATGGCGGAATACGCGGATGTTCCTGTGATCAATGGTTTGACGGACCGCACACACCCCTGCCAGATCATGGCGGACGTGATGACCTATGAGGAACACCGCGGATCGATAAAAGGTAAGAAAGTCGTGTGGACAGGCGACGGCAACAATGTCTGTTCGTCCTTCCTACATGCTGCGGGTCAGTTTGGCTTTGATCTGACTTTTACAGGACCTTCGCAATTGGACCCGGAAGACGAATTCATGGGTTTTGCACGTCAAAAGGGATCAACCGTACAGATTGAACGGGATCCATATAAGGCGGTTGAGGGCGCAGATTTGGTCGTGGCTGACACCTGGGTGTCCATGCATGACAGCCAGTCGTCCAAGGAACGTCGGCACAACATGCTGCGCCCTTATCAGGTCAACGATGACTTGATGGCCCATGCAAAGCCGGACGCGCTTTTCATGCATTGCTTGCCCGCACACCGCGAGGAGGAAGTGACAAGTGCCGTGATGGACGGGCCTCAATCGGTGATTTTCGATGAGGCTGAAAATCGTCTGCACGCCCAAAAGGCCATTATGCGATATTGCCTTGGGGTTTAATTCGCTGCTGGGAGTCGGCAGAATTTTCGTTGTCCCGCGCTGCGAATAACGACATGGTTCGCGCATGACCGCGCCTTTGATTGATAACCTGCAGTACTGCAATTTCTCACCCAATATTTTTGCGCAGATGCGTGAAAGCGGGGTCGACGCGATCCATGTCACGATTGCCTATCATGAGAGCTTTCGTGAGATGGTGCTCAACCTCGAACAGTGGAACCGTTGGTTCGAGGCGCATGGTGACCTGATCTTCAAAGGAACAACTGGCGATGATGTTCGTCTGGCTCAGGAAACCGGTCGTACCGCCGTTTTCTTTGGGTTCCAAAACCCAAGCCCGATCGAAGATGACATCGGACTGATCGAGATTTGCCATCAGCTCGGCATCCGCTTCATGCAGCTGAGCTATAACAATCAATCTCTGTTGGCGACGGGGTGCTACGAGGCCGAAGATCCTGGGCTGACCCGTTTTGGCAAACAGGCCGTGGCCGAAATGAACCGAGTGGGCCTTGTGATTGACATGTCCCACTCGGCAGAACGCTCGACGCTAGAGGCGATTGATACATCTAGTCGCCCGATCGCCATTACCCACGCCAATCCCCATTGGTGGCACCCAGCGCTGCGGAATAAGTCAGACACCGTAGTCAAAGCGCTGACCGATCGAGGCGGCATGCTGGGCTTTTCACTTTACCCGCATCACCTCAAGGACGGCACCTCCTGTACCCTCGCGGGGTTCTGCGAAATGATTGCCGAATCCGCCAGTCGCTATGGTGCAGCCAATCTGGGCCTTGGATCTGACTTGTGCCAGGACCAACCAGACAGTGTGGTGGAGTGGATGCGCGTTGGCCGCTGGTCCAAGGCCATGGATTACGGCGAGGGCAGCGCAGCGAATCCGGGCTTTCCACCGATGCCGAGCTGGTTTCGGGACAATCGGGATTGGGGCAATATCCGCCGCGGTCTCGAACAGGTCGGATTTTCCAAAGAAGAAGTGGATGGTCTGATGGGTGGCAACTGGCTACGCTTCTATGACGAAAACTTTGGAGCGATGTCGTGAAGGACTTAGTCCCCCAAGCCACGTTTCCCTTGAGGCCACCGGCCCAAGTCATGCGGCTCGCGCGCATGGGGGCGGCATTTCCGACGCGCTTGTCATTCCTGCCCACATTGCTGCGCCGATTGCATGGTGAGGGGGCAAACGTCACGCGTCCGGTCTGGAACATCGACGCGCAAGGCTATGGACATGCCGTATACTCCGTAGATTTGGGGGGGCACACCTATTCATTGGTCGCCGTTTCAACTCATATTCCGGACGATCAACGAACGGATCGCGTCATCGCTGAGCAATGGGACAGCGCGTATGTGCTTTACGACGGCGTCCCGAGCGATGAGGAAATTGCACGCATCTGCGCGGACGCACCCAAACAGGAAGCCGGGCGGTTCACGGACCGCGACCTTGTCCTTAGCCGCGCAAACAAATCCGTGCGCCTCTTTTCCCATGTTGTGGATGCCTTGCGGTCCGGTGGCCAACCTGATCCAATGCGCATTCGCGACACCGGTTATTTGATGCGCACAACGGCCGTTTATGGCAACGGCAAATTCGGGATTGCTGACCGGACCCGTATTGCAGACAGGCCGGGTCTTGGGGGCCCGTTCATGGCCGAGATGCTGACAGTTTGGCTGATCCGCGGGTTCACCCATGATCTGGTGGAACATGTTGGCGGGGCGCCGCTAGATCGACATCTGAAGCGACATTTGGGTGTAGGCAATGCCACCGGACTGGGCATGGCGCCTTTTCTGGTCAGTCACCCCCTTCTTCTGGATGCCTGGATGCAGGTGCGTGAAACGGCGCTGTCCCGCGTGCGTGCAGTGCCGGAGTTGACGTCCTCTCAGATTGACAGGCTGCGCACTCTCGCCCGCCGTGTGGAGCGTCACCTCGGCGAATGGAACGTCGCCGATGCCGGCGCGCAGACTGAAATTGAGAAATTGCGCCGGGAGTGGGATGTATTCTGTGCGCAGCTCGATGATGTGACGCTCCATGGGCAAGAGCCGATCAACACGCTTTGGGAAAACGCGCAAAACAGTTCGGTCGCACTGCAAGAACTGGCCGCCGCATTTCTGATCGAACCTTTCGGATCTTTGGTGGATGGATTGACGGACTGCATGGCCACGCCATTTGTGCCGCAAATTGATCCGACCATGTCCATCAGCGACCTACGGACCGCTTTGCTGCGTGACTGGGGATGGGCCCTTGCGATTGATTTTTCTGCCAAGGATCAGGAAGCGCAGTTCTGGTATGTGTCCGAGGCCAAATTGGAACCCAGATTAGGGTTGCGTCAAGACGAGCCAGGAGCCGACCGAGAATCCCCGCTGGATATCGCGCGTCAGATACAAGCAATGGCAATTGCGCTTGAGACGCATCAGGGTGATCTTATCAGCTTTCTGCGTGGCGCTCCGCAGCACCGGTCGGCGGTGCGCCGGGTGCAAACGCTTATTCGCCACCCTTACTCGGAAATCCGGGACAACCTGATCGCAGCGTCGTGCCGTCCCATCGACATGCTGCGATGCAAGCTGGCCTTCTTCGGTGCCGCAAAGTTTGACCCAAAGTCTGATCGCTGGACACGGATTACACTGGCACAGGGCGCACCCTTGTTTGACGAACTGGACCGGGCACCGGATTGGTGGCTGCCGGCTTTCGGTCCTGCGTGATCCGGTCACGGGCAGAAGTCGCGGCCTTGCTGATGAAGGCGGCACGCGGTGCAGGTTTACCCCTGGCATTGGCCGAAGACCTCTACCTGACCGCGGATTTCCTGGCATCCGATGATGTGGTGCGCCTCGCCAAAGATATTGCGGATGGGGGGCAGATACTGCTGGATCTGACCGACGCGCTGGACGACATCGCTTGCGGTGGTTCCGGACAAGCCGATGATCCACTGGCCCATGCCTTGGCTGCGACACGCGGCTGGGTTCTTCAGAACGGTCGGAAATGCAACGGACAGCCTGAAAAACGGGTGGGGCCGATGGATGTGCCGGATCACATTCTCACCGAACTCGAGGGGTTTGCAGCGCGAACTTATGTTCCTGAAACTGCGGCGTCTCGTGCGCGTGGCGCAGGGGCAGGGTCCATCGACAACGATTGACCTATCATGCGACAGCAAAGGGATCTTCGGGATAGCTCACGCCAGCCAGATACAGCCCTTGCGGTGGGCTGACAGGGCCACATGCCGCGCGGTCACACGCAAGAAGCGCATCTTTAACGTCTGCGGGCGACCATGACCCAGCACCGACCCGTTCCAGCGTTCCCACAAAGCTGCGAACTTGGTTGTGCAAAAACGACCGGGCCCGAACATGAAAATGAACCTCTGATCCGGCGAGGGTATCTACCGCTTCGATCCGTAGTTCATCCAAGGTTTTGACGGGGCTCTGGGCCTGGCAAATCGAACTGCGAAACGTTGTGAAATCGTGCTTGCCAATCAAATGATCCGCAGCTGCCTGCATTGCGCTCACATCCAAGTCGTGGCTGACCTGCCAAACAAGTCCGGCTTGATGCGTCGCTGGCGCGCGACGTGTCAGAATGCGAAAAAGATAGCGACGCTCGACTGCAGAAAACCGGGCATGCCAGTCATCGTCGACTTTGGCACAAGCCAAGATCGACGCTGGATCAGGCTTCAGGTGATAATTCAAAGCTTCCGAAAGACGAAAAGGCGTCCAGTCTTTCTCCATGTCGCAATGCGCGACCTGGGCCAACGCGTGTACTCCGGCGTCAGTGCGACCAGCGGCCGCGATGGTATGTGCGCGCGGTTCAAGCTTGGCCAACGCAGCCTCGATCGCGCCCTGCACTGATGGCTGGTCAGCCTGACGCTGCCACCCGGCAAAGGGCGCTCCATGATATTCGACTTTCAAAGCATAACGAGGCATGGAACGGGCAGGTAAACCCACGATGACCATCACACAAGGCCCGTTTTACGTCGGCCTAAGCGTGTTCCGCATTCCCCACTGGCATCAGGCCCATGCGATGCCTATCTTGCGCAAGAGACAAAGGCAGGAATTCGGTTTGGTCATATCAACACTCGCCGACACGCTGGTCCGGGGCGTCGAAGAGGCGGGTGACAGGATCTCAAGCGTCTTTTTCGAACCTGTGATCAGACTGGGTGTCACCGGGCTGGCGCGGTCAGGCAAGACTGTCTTCATCACGTCGCTGGTCGCCAATATGTTGGATCGTGGGCGCATGAACGGACTGGTTGCCGCGCAGGAGGGCCGGATCGCCGCATCATTTTTGCAGCCGCAACCTGACGATACGGTGCCGCGCTTTGATTACGAGGCGCATCTGGGTGATCTGAGTGGGCCTGAGCCGCGATGGCCGGACAGTACACGTGCGATTTCTGAGTTGCGATTGTCATTGCGTGTCAAACCATCCGGGCTCCTAGCTGGTTTTCAAAGTCCGCGTACTGTCCACCTGGACATTGTCGATTATCCAGGTGAATGGTTATTGGACCTCGCGCTGTTGGACAAAAGTTTTGCAGATTGGTCTGCGGATGTTTTGAAGCGCATTGAGGCGAGAGAGCAGGCGTCAGGGTATTTGACGACATTGGCTGATGCCGACACGGCTGCCTCGCATGACGAGGTCGTAGCAAAAACACTTGCTGCTGCATTTACCGATTATCTTCAAGCGGCACGCGACGCTGGATTTTATGATTGTACACCCGGTCGGTTTTTGTTGCCCGGTGACCTGGCAGGGTCTCCGGCGATTACCTTTGCGCCATTGTCAGGGTCGAGGGCAGGGCGCGGATCCCTCTGGCGGGAGTTTGAACGGCGTTATGAGGCGTATAAATCGCAAGTTGTGAAGCCGTTCTTTCGCGACCACTTTGCCCGGATTGATCGCCAGATTGTGCTGGTCGACGCGCTGGGTGCTATTCACAAGGGCCCCGCCGCGATCGAAGACATGCGCCACGCCATGGCAGACATCCTGAGCGCGTTCCGACCCGGCAGGAACGCATTCCTAAGTCAGCTTTTGTTGGGTAAACGGGTGGAACGCATCTTGTTTGCCGCGACCAAGGCCGACCATATCCACCATACACAACACGCCAGGCTGACCGCGATCATTGAAGCGCTCACGCGTGAAGCCTGCGATAGGGCCGGTTTTGCTGGAGCCGAAACCGACGCCATGGCCATTGCCGCACTGCGCGCCACAACGGAAGAAACACGCCAGCACAACGGTGAAGACCTGGACATGGTGCGAGGTGTTCTTTTGGACAGCGGCAAACACGCGGCGCTGTATCCCGGAGAGTTACCGGAAGATCCTAACGTGTTGCTGCGTCGGGCAAAAAATGGCGCAGGAAGCTGGTTAGACGTGGATTTTGAAGCCATGCGATTTGCACCGCCTGCCCAATCTCTCAAACCCGGCTACGGTCCACCGCATATCCGTTTGGACCGCGCACTCCAGTTCCTGATTGGAGATCGGTTGTGACACACGCTTTTCTTCGTGCTGCGCGGAGTACCGATGCCGGGCGGACCGGTGCAATCCTGTCTGGCTTCATTGATGAGACATCCTGGATGCCGCGGATTCACACCCGCGCACAAGATATTGCCTTTGCTGCGGACATGATTGATCGCGGATGGGTCACCGTTGCGGAAAAGGACGAGCGTGTTGTCGGGTTTTCCGCACGTGATGGGGCAACGGTGCACGCCCTTTATGTCGATATGGCCCTGCGAGGACAGGGTTTTGGCGGACAGCTTGTGCAGGATTTGCAAGCGAAGGAAAAGGCTTTGTCTCTGTGGACTTTTCAAGCAAACACCCCTGCACAAAGCTTTTATAAGCAGCACGGATTTGCTGAAGTTGAGCGGACAGACGGAGCAGGCAACGATGAACGCCTGCCGGACATTCGGCTTTGTTGGGAAAGGGCGCAGAGATGAGTCAACCAAAAGGCCCGGTCCTGATCGATCTAGAAGATAGCCCTCCGCCCAGCGTCGCGGATGCCCCATCCGTTCCAGATCCGATTATTGTTCCGCAGGGAGAGGCTATGCAGGCCGTTGCACGCTTCGGCGCACGAAACCCGTCGCGATTAGCGCGGTGGTTTTGGGGGCTTCTCACAGCCCTTCTAGGTGCGGTGATCTCCATCACGGCGTGGGACTTCGTCGTGTCGTTGATGGGGCGCTCTCCGATCCTGGGTATGGCGATCACGGCCCTTTTCGCGGCCTTTGTGTCAGTGTTGTTCATTATTGCTTTTCGCGAACTGGCTGCGTTTGGCCGGCTCAAACGAATGGACGACCTGCAACGATCTGCAGATGAGGCGATCGCGGCGTCAGATCTCAAGGCAGCGCGTCAAACGGCCGACCGCTTGGTCCGGCTTTATGCCAACCGTTCTGAAACGCAATGGGGCAGGGATCGTTTTGCCGAAGCGCAGGAGGATACCTTTGATGCATCAGCGGTTTTTGATCTGGCAGAGGCCGAATTGCTTATGCCTTTGGACAAATTGGCGAGCCGCGAAGTTGAAACCGCCGCGCGCCAAGTGGCGACGGTAACGGCGCTGGTGCCTTTGGCCATGGCGGATGTCGTTGCAGCCCTGGCCGCAAACCTCCGCATGATACGACGTATTGCCGAAATATACGGCGGCCGCTCCGGCGTTTTGGGGTCATGGCGCCTGACCCGAGCCGTGCTCACCCATTTGGTTGCAACAGGGGCCGTCGCGATTGGTGATGACATGCTGGAGCCTATTCTTGGGGGCTCGATTTTGGGCAAGGTATCGCGTCGTTTTGGCGAGGGACTTGTGAATGGCGCGCTCACCGCGCGGGTTGGGGTGGCTGCGATGGAAGTGTGTCGACCTTTGCCCTTTTCCAGCAGACGCAAGCCATCAGTGCGCGTCATCGTGAAAAACGCTCTGACCGGACTATTTGGATCCAAAAGCCAACAGGACACCTGATATGGAAACGTTTGCGGCCGATCTGGCCACGATGGTAAGAACGCCTCTGACCCCGGACCACGTTGCCGCAATGCAGCGGCTGGGGACCATAAAAGAGCTTCAACCGGGTGACATGCTACAGGAACCCGGAACACATCAGACCTTGTTTCACTATTTGCTGGAAGGCGAGTTAGAAGCGATCGACCCCACGACGGGGCGTCGGACTGGAAATGCCACGTTGGGGCCCGGGCAGTTTTTTGGCGAACTGAACTTTTTGACAGGTGGCGTGACCCTGATGGGCAGCCGCGCAGTACGGGCTTGCAGGGTGTTGTGCATCCCGCGCGAAGAGATGCTCCAGCTAATGTCTGACATACCGGAAATGAGCGATATCATCATCACGGTGTTCGCTGCGCGCCGACGACGCATTCTGGAATCGCAGGAAGCTGGATTGACGCTGCTCGGCGGTGAGGCTAACCGTGATATTCGTCGCATCGCTAGCTTTGCGTCCCGCAATCGCATCCCCTTTCGGGAGCTCCCGCTCGACAGTGATGAAGCGCAAAACTTGGCCGCACAATGCGGGATATCCGAGGCGCAACCCGGTGCCATTTTCGGTCGTGATCGGAAGATCGACCCGCCAACCCCGCGCGAAGTGGCTCGAGCCATGGGCTTGGACCTAGATCTGAATATCGACATGGTTGTCGACGTGGCAATTGTAGGCGGCGGACCCGCTGGTGTTGCCGCCGCGGTTTATGCCGGTGCGGAAGGTCTCAGCGCCCTTGTGCTTGAGGATATAGCCATTGGTGGACAGGCAGGCACGTCCTCACGGATCGAGAACTACATGGGTTTCCCGACGGGTATTTCTGGCGGTGACCTGGTGGGCCGGGGCGAGGTGCAAGCCATGAAATTCGGTACGCGCTTTGCTACACCCCGCCGCGCGGTTGCTTTGCGACAGTGCAATGACAAACTGTTTCATATCGCCCTTGACGATGGTGCCGAGGTTTCCGCCCGCGCGATCATCGTGGCCACAGGCGTGCAATATCGCCGACTACCGCTTGAAGGTCTCGAAAAGCTTGAAGGCGCGGGCGTCTATTATGCAGCCACCGAAGTTGAGGCGCGTTGGTGTCGTGACAGCGAGGTGGCAGTCATCGGCGGCGGAAACTCGGCCGGGCAGGCTGCGATGTATCTCAGTCGAACCGCGCGGCATGTGCATGTTCTTGTGCGGGGACAATCCTTGGCTGCATCAATGTCGGATTACCTGCTTGCGCGGCTTGAGGCCCACCCGCGGATCACCATTCACCTGTGCACGCAAGTGACTAAGCTACGTGGCGAGAAACAGCTTGAAGGGATTACAGTCCATGACGCTTTGTCTGGCATGGACTGGCAGCTTAACACGCGCGCGCTCTTCGTGATGGTGGGGGCTGCGCCAAACACAAGCTGGCTCTCGGGTCTTGTCAAACTTGATGCGCGGGGCTTCGTCCAGACTGGTGAGGCTGTCGGCGCTGCGAATGGATATGCGACTTCTCATCCCGGAATTTACGCCGTCGGCGACGTGCGTGCGGGATCTGTCAAACGTGTGGCCAGCGCCGTCGGCGAGGGATCGGTCGTGATCTCTGATGTTTGGAATTACGTGAACGAATAGCCCTTGATCCAGCGCAAGGAGAGGGGTCTTAGCTGCGCGTAAGCTGGCCAAAAGCCAGCCGAATTGCCCGCTATGTCAGATCACAGCCACGCCCCCGACGATATTCGGGCCCGAATAAGCGACCCGCCCGGGCGGGGTGTTCTTCGAGATATGATTTATGGCGGCATTGATGGCTCTGTGACGACTTTTGCGATTGTTGCTGGCGTCGCAGGGGCTGGTTTGTCCCCCTTCATCATTGTCGCTTTGGGGTTGGCAAACGTTCTGGCGGATGGGTTCTCGATGGCCGCGGGCAACTATTCGGCCACCAAATCCGAATTGGACAACGCGAAACGCCTGCGCCGGGTGGAGGAGGTGCATATCGACCGATACCCCGACGGTGAACGGGCCGAAGTTCGTGAAATACTGCGTCAGAAAGGGTTGCACGGGGACGTGCTGGAAGACGCGACAAATGCGATTACGGCAAAGCGGGAGACATGGATCGACCTGATGCTCGAAGGCGAATACGGGCTTTCCAGCGTTGATCCACATCCCATGCGCGCGGCTTGGGCGACCTTCGCGGCTTTTCTGATTGCAGGTCTGATCCCCTTGCTGCCGTTTATCATAGGCCTGGGGGAAGCTGCGTTCGCCTGGTCTGCCGCCATGACACTGGTAGTCTTTTTCGCAATTGGGGCGGCCAAGAGCGTTTGGTCGCTGGCACCATGGTGGCGTTCAGGCCTTGAGACCCTACTAATTGGCGGAGCCGCGGCGGCGATGGCCTATGGGGTAGGAACCTTGTTTCATCCGTGAACAAGGTTCGCTTCTAGGCCGCATATCGCCTCTGCACACACCTTTACTGCACGACTACGCCCCGCTCGCGCATATGTTTCGCTGCTTGCTCTGTCGGCGCGGCAGAGAGGGTTCCATTCTCGACCACATTGACTTCGTATCCCCGGTTCCGCGCTGCCAGAGCTGTTTTTTGGACGCAGTAGTTGAAGTCCAACCCTAACAGTCGCAGCTTGCCAACTTCGAGTTTCGAAAGCAGGGCGTCGAGCTCTCCAGTTTCAAATCCGTCCTGTACACGCTTGACCAAAACGTGATCGGCGAGGCCATCAAAGGGTTTTGCCAGCTCTGTCCCCGGTGTGCCTTCGACGGCATGACCGCGCATGGTCAGACGTGCGATGACTTTTGTGGCGGGGATCGACCACTCCTGTCGAATGGCGATCACCGGAACTTCATTGGTCTTCGCCGCGCTGACTTCTTCAAGAATGACGGCTTCTGCCTGGGATTTTGAGAGGGTCGAATAGGGGCCGCGTTCCCAAAACACATCTTGGAGGTCGATCAGTAGCAAAGCTGATCCCGTGCGGTTTTCGATCTGTGCCCCGTCACTTACGGCGCCAATGCGGCCTATACCCATTGAAAGCCAGATCAGCACGATGAGTGTTGCGGCTCCAAAGGTATAGACCAACATCATCATATTCTGTTGGCCTGTGCCTTGAGTTTGGCTGTTACTTCAAGAACCACTTTTAGCGCGGTCGAGACGTCTTCATCCGACAGATCGGCTCCTATGGCCTGCATGATTTTCATTTCTTGGGCGACGACATCATCGATCAACCGGCGGCCCACGTCAGTCAGAGCGACAAGGGGAGATCGTTTATGCCGTGGGTTTGGGAACTGCTTGGTAAAACCAGACGCAAGCGTTTCGTTGACCATCAGTTGAACGTATTGGCGCTGGATTTCGAGCTTGGCCGCGATGTCCGGCACTGCCAAGTCTCCCTCTGCTCGCAGGATTTCCAAAACGGCCCGCATTCTTACGGTCAGGTCTGTTCCAGCCAGCCCATTTTCGACGCACGCTTCGGCAGCTTGCATGAGTGGGCGGGACATCCAGACGAGTTGATAGAGCTCTTGATCCTTCATAATGACAATAATAATGTCATAGTGACATTGGTATTGTCAATATGGCTTTTTTGACGATACGCCCGCACCCCTGCAGATACGTTGTCTGAAGAACAGCCCCTGTGTTCGAGACACCGCTCATGCTGGGCTTGCCCCCCGGGCATCGGCTGCCTATAACGCCGCTCATGAGACAGTACAGCCTGATCATTATTCGAATTATATCCCCGGCGCTCTGACCCCATGAGACGCCGGGCAAAGGTGTTTGAGCCATCGCACCGCCCCTTCGACATATCCGAACACGACGATCCAAAGGACGCCACCAATGTGCGCCGACACCCCTGAATACAAAGATACCCTGAACCTGCCGAAAACGGATTTCCCGATGCGCGCGGGCTTGCCCAAACGTGAGCCTGACTGGCTGGCACGCTGGGAAAAGATCGGTGTGTATGACCGCCTGCGTGAAAAAGAAGATCGCCCCCCATTCACGCTGCATGATGGCCCCCCATATGCCAACGGGCATCTCCATCTCGGCCACG
>CAYODE010000056.1:0-19895 GCA_964402685.1 uncultured Aestuariivita sp.
TGTGCTGGGCCAAATTATTCTGGCGCGGCGCATGGGCAAAACACGCATCATCGCGGAAACCGGCGCGGGCCAACATGGCGTTGCGACAGCAACGGTTTGCGCGAAATTCGGTTTAAAGTGTATCGTTTACATGGGGGCGCATGACGTGGAACGTCAGGCCCCCAACGTCTTCCGCATGCGGTTGCTCGGCGCAGAGGTGATCCCTGTCACCAGCGGCCGCGGTACGTTGAAAGATGCCATGAATGATGCCCTGCGCGATTGGGTCACTAACGTCCGCGACACGTTCTATTGCATCGGAACAGTGGCGGGCCCGCACCCCTATCCAGCGATGGTGCGGGATTTCCAATCTATCATTGGCAAAGAAGCCAAGGAGCAGATGGACGGTGCCGAAGGCCGGTTGCCCGACACCATCATTGCGGCCATTGGCGGTGGTTCGAACGCGATGGGCCTGTTCTATCCCTTCCTGGACGACACAACAGTGAACATCATTGGCGTCGAAGCGGGTGGTAAGGGTGTGAATGACAAGATGGAGCACTGCGCTTCGCTGACCGGCGGACGCCCCGGTGTACTGCACGGTAATCGAACGTATCTGTTGCAAGATGAAGATGGGCAGATCCTCGAAGGGTTCTCTATCTCGGCAGGATTGGATTACCCCGGTATCGGGCCTGAACACGCGTGGCTGCATGAAATTGGGCGTGCGCAATATGTGTCGATCACCGACCGTGAAGCGCTGGAGGCGTTCCAGCTCTGTTGTGAGCAAGAGGGTATTATCCCCGCGCTGGAGCCGAGCCACGCCTTGGCACATGTCATGAAGATCGCGCCTGATCTGCCAAAGGATCACATCATCTGCATGAATATGTGCGGACGGGGCGACAAGGATATTTTCACCGTGGCACGTGCCCTGGGATTTGACATGTCCGGTCCTGAAGGTCGCAACGTCGAGTAAAACACCCATTGGCTAAGACCCCACGGTTTGGTGGCCGTGCGCCATGATTCTTCCTGTCCACGTGCGAACCTCCCATTCCAATTAGAAACGGCGGTTGAGGGTGACCCCAGCCGCCGTTCTCTGTGACCAAACAGTCGACCGCCATAAACTTTGGTTTGTTTCGGGCTTTTTCGGCCCAGTCTTGTCTGGCGTGCACATAATCCTGAGATAAGTATCGGTTATCCGCAGGGCGTAGAGAGGCGCGCATAAACCTATGACCAATGGCTGTCCGTTGGGACTCAGTTCTTTTTCGACACATCGCATCGGCGCTTGTCGGTGCTGAGACATCAGAAAGGACACGACAGATGAAACTTGTAATGACACCCTCCACTTTGCTCCTTTTTTGCGCGGGGCCGCCGATGCCTCGCTCCAACCGCGGCCTCACAAGGCTATGGTGGTTAAGATGATATTGTGGGGGGAGACGATGATGGCGATGGAGACAAAGAGCGTCACATCACCAGCGCCCCTTGCTGCCTAACGAGAGGCCATGCTCCTGCGTTACGCGCGCGGGAGCAATTTTTAGGATGACATGATGTTGCGTCGATTAATCTTGATTGTTGCTCTCGCGTTGGCCCCTGCCGCTGCAAGTGCCAATTCGTTTGAGCGCAGCATCGTCTCTCAACTTCGTTCCCAAGGGTACACGAACATCGAAGTCGGACGCACCTTGCTAGGTCGCGGGCGCATCACGGCACAAAGCCGCGATCTAAACCGAGAGATCATTTTCAATCCTGCCACGGGCGCGATCTTGCGTGATTTTGCGCGACGACGGGATCGGGTCGAACTGTTCGATCCCGGCGAAGCGTCTTCAGATCCGACAAGGGACGGGGGCGCCGGAGGTTTCGGCAGCGTGGATGGCGACACTGACGGCGACACTGATGGCGACGGCGACGGGGACGGCGATGGCGGCGACGGCGATGGCGATGGAGGTGACGGCGACGGCGACGGCGACGGTGGTGACGGTGATGGTGACGGAGGCGGCGATGACTGACGTTGCCGCATGACCCTACGCTGGCCCATTGTCTTACTGTTGGTCGTACAAGTCCTGTGCGCCGCGTTTTTCATCTATGACATTCTGATCACTTTACTTGGTCTGCCTGTCGCGCCGGTGAGTTGGGCTATTTACGAATTGATTGAGATTGGCGCCGCTCTTGGATTGCTCTGTGGTGTTGTATTTGGGGCCTTGGCCTTGCGTCGATCGATGCATGATGCCGCGCGTATGAAATCACAATTGCGCGTGGCGTCTGGTGCCTTCATGGATCTGTTGGAGGAAGCGTTTCAGGAATGGCGATTGACCCCAGCCGAACGGGACGTCGCGCTTTTTGCAATAAAGGGATTGAGTACGCAGGAGATCGCTGCATTGCGCGAAACATCGGAGGGCACCGTGAAGGCGCAAACTGCCTCGATCTATAGAAAAGCCGGAGTGTCCGGGCGTCCCCAGTTGCTGAGCTTGTTTATCGATGATCTGATGGACGGGCTTTGACCGCGCGAAGACTTAGGTGCTGTGATCCAACGCATGTGTCTGCAAAACATCAAGCGGTACGATGTCCAAGGCGCGTGCATGTGTGGCCGATAGCTTGACCTGAGGGGCACATCCTTCGTCGGCGGCTTGCAGGAACCGACTGGCGCAAAGGCACCACTGATCACCGGCCTTCAGACCCGCAAATCCGAATTCTGGGCGAGGGGTCGACAGATCGTTACCAACATATTTCGAATATGCGAGAAACTCTTCGGTCATGACGGCGCAGACAGTGTGGCTTCCCTGATCGGCCGCGCAAGTGTTGCAATGGCCGTCGCGAAAGAATCCGGTTTTGGGTTCGTTTGAACACAGTTCAAGCGACTGGCCCAAAACGTTCACACTTTCATCCGGTTCCATTGGGCTGTTCCTATCGCTTTGCTAATTCCGCAATTTTGCGCATCATCGCGATGTTGGCGTCATTCACACCCGGCTCGCGGAATTGCAGATCTGCGGCAGTGGTGACGATCACCACATTACGTATCTGATCAATATAGATATACTGTCCGTAAATTCCTCGGCCCAAGAATTCTTTTTCTTGTGGCTCTTTGGGGATCCACCATTGATACCCATAGCGGATCTTGCCTGGCCCGGTGGGAGCGCTGGCACGCGTGGAGTCTGCGATCCACGCCGCAGGCACGATCTGCTTGCCATTCCACACTCCATCCTGAGCAATCATCTGTCCAAATCGCGCAAAATCGCGGGACGTCATGATCATCCCACCGAGCACAATGGCGACCCCTGCGCCATCGCTGACAAATCGCGGTTCTTGTTCCAAGCCTAAGGGCGCGATGATTTTATCGCTCATCAAATCGGCTACTGGGCGCCCGGTTGCACCACGGATCACCATGCCCAACACATGCGTGTCGAGCGACACGTATTTCCAACGTTCGCCCCGTGTTCCTTCCGTTTCGGTGAAGCTAGCTGTGAAGTCGTCCATCAACCCGCCAAGGGCCAATACACGGCCCATCCGCTGAATATCTGAGCGTTGATCGAGGTAGTCTTCGTCAAACACAACTGTGCTTGTCATCTGCAACACGTTGCGGATGCTCGCTCCGTCATAGGCAGTGTCTACAAGACTTGGCACGTACTGTGTGACGGGATCGTCAACAGATCCAATCGCACCTTCTTCAAGTAGAATACCGAACAGCGCGGACATAAAGCTTTTGGCCAGAGACCAAGAAATCCGGCGGTCGTCTGCGGTCGTTCCAAGGTAGTAGTCCTCATAGACGATATCGCCTTTGCTCAGAACGACCAGAGACGTAAGGTCGGCGTCTGTGATCCAAGCTTGTATCTCATCGGTCAAAGATACCAGATCGCCCTGAGGTAATGGTGTTACCGGCCCGTCGCCGCGCGGTATCGGGACTGACAGGAAAGCCTGCTCCATGCTTGAGAAGTTCTCGACGATCCGATCTTCATCGAAAAGTGTCACAACGAAATGGAGGCGTTGGATCTGTTCCCATTTCCAAACACCTACTGCAACAGCGGCCAGCACAAGCATAAGCAAGGCGCGGCCCAACCACTTAAGAAATACTCGCAACATTGCACCCCAGTATTGCGAGAAACGTTACACGAGGGGCGTGTTCGCGCAATACCAACGTGTCGTCAGCGGTGTTAGCGGAACTTGTCCAGCAACTTTTGCATGGCGGTACGAGTGTCCGCGGGCTCTGGTTCAGGTACCTTCGTCGCTGTAGACGACTTGGGTTTCGTAGTGCTGGATCGGGGTGGGTTTGTGCGTAGGGACACCGCGTTCAGGAACTTGCCGGTATCGCCATCTGCCAACTGCGGTGCGCCGTCCGCAACGCCGCGCAGCACATCTTCTAACCAGTCCTGATCGGCTTTGCCAAAATCATGCAAGACGTAATGCGAGACCAGATCCTTACGGCCTGGATGCCCAATGCCCAAACGCACCCGACCATAATCTTCGCCAATATGACCGTGGATGGAGCGCAGCCCATTATGCCCTGCGTGCCCGCCACCCTGTTTCACGCGCACTTTGCCTGGCGCCAAATCCAGCTCATCGTGAAAAACGGTGATGTCTCCGGGCTCCAGTTTGTAAAAACGCATAGCCTCGCCGACCGCTTGACCCGAGAGGTTCATGAACGTTTCCGGTTTCAACAGAAGTACCTTGTTGCTGCCCAGACGCCCTTCGCTGATCTGCCCCTGGAATTTGGATCGCCAAGGACCGAACCCGTGATCATCCGCAATCCGATCCAGCGCCATGAAACCGATATTGTGCCGAGTGCCTGCATATTTCGGACCTGGATTGCCGAGGCCAATAAAGATGTGCATGGTCTGTCCTGAACTATCCCAAGTGGTGACACATATGCCCTGATCGGGCTGCGAATTCCAGCAAGAGGCTGCAATGTATCTGACGATGAACCGATTCAAAGTCCGCCTGGATCAATCCGAGGCGTTCGAAGCGCTTTGGCTGCGGCGCGACAGTCATCTCAAAACCGTGCCGGGGTTTCTATCCTTCCACCTCATGCGCGGGCCCGAGCGGGAAGACCATGTTCTCTATGCCTCTCACACGGCTTGGGAGACGGAGGAGGCGTTTACCGGTTGGACCAAATCCGAGGCATTTCGCGCCGCTCACAAAGACGCGGGTGGCAGCAGGGATCTGTATCTTGAGCCGCCTGAGTTGGAGATTTTCGAAACGGTCCAAGAGCTGCGCTAACGTTTCAAGGTCATTCGCTGCTTCAAAAAAGATAGTAATTTCAGTTGCTAACGCAGTCTTTGCGGAAAATGCGAAGCAGTTCGCACCATTTACGCCGCATTGGCGCCACGATGGTTGATTAGAGCCAGCGAAAACCAATTTCGTAGGTTCAAATGACAGAAACATCAGAAGTTCCGCGGCCCATTCTAGGGTGGTCCGGTTTCGCGATGGGTGCGGTTGCCCTTTTGCTGACGCTTGTTGTGTTCTGGGCAGGCCCTTTCGCGCCGCAGCAAGCCACCGGTGTTAGCCTTGGTGAACTTGCTGCAGATATCGCTCAATCGGCGGCGCGGTCTGTTGTCGGGCAATCGCAGCCCGAGCCAGTATCCCCACCTAGAGACATCGATGATTACCTTGAGATTTTGGTCGGCGTCGCGGCTGGTGTCGCCATCGTTTTGGGCGTAGCAGCGCTTGTGCGGCATGAACACAAGCGTGCGGCGGTTTCTGGTATCGCATTGGGCGGGCTTGCTATTGGTGTTCAGCTTTTTGCGTACACAATCATGCTTATCGCCGGCGCGCTTGTGATTTCGGCAGTGGTTTACGCGCTCAGAGACGCGTTCGGAGACATTTTCTGAACCTGTTCGGAGCATCCGCCGTTGCATCGCCGCAAGGCCCTGAATGCATGACTGTTGCCTCGTGGCGACGCGTTGTTTCTTATTTGGATGTTTCTTATCCATTTCTTAACAGTTTTTTGTACGTGCCCAAGATTTGCCTTCTTTGATTGCTAGCGGCCTACCCATCCGTACTGGTCAGAACGATCAGCCATTGAGGTGAAGGCACAAAAGGTGGGAGGGTTCAAACCTCCCCTCAAAAACGATGGCAATAGGCGAAGCAGGTAGTATTACCACGGGTTCCCCGACGGAGAACCAGCTGATCACGGTCAACTTGACCGAACCGTTGACCAATCCTGTTTTTGCGTTCACAGCGACCAGCAACGGTGGCGACGATATCGTTATTCGCCTTGTTGACCAAACGGTTGATGCGGATGGTAACACGACGTCCTTCTCATTCATTCTGGAAGAATGGGAGTATCTGGATGGCCCGCATCCAGCCGTTGAAACCATCAATTGGCTCGCTGTCGAAGAGGGTGTTCACACCCTGCCAGACGGTCGCGTAATCGAAGCCGGAACCAGTTCGGTATCGAGCACCGGCCGGAATACGGGGGACAGCGAAACCTTTTCAGGCGGGTTTACTGCGCCACCTGTCGTACTCACGTCGGTTATGTCGAACAACGACACGACGACTGTGGATAGTGATCCTTCGAACATCACCGCGGCAGGCTTCGACATCACATTACAAGAGGAAGAAGGTCAGGACGGTGTACACGCGGCGGAAACAATCGGTTGGATCGCGATTGAGCCGGGCGGTGATGCAACCAGTGGCACCGCGAATGCGTCAAGCGACTCTATCACACATAATGTCAGCACGTTGGGATTGGGCGCCACCTTTACCGATGGCGTAGTTCTTGCAGAAACTCAAACACTTGACGGTGGGGACACCGCGACAGTCTCTATCGACGGCCAAACAAACAGCACCGTCAGCGTCTTCATTGACGAGGAACAGTCCGCCAATACCGAGACTAATCACACGACCGAAGTCGTCGGCATTGTCGCCTTTGAAGATGGGTTAATTCCCTGTCTGACCAGCGGCACATTGATCCTCACATCTCAAGGTCCACTGCCAGTTGAACGTCTTACCGTTGGAGATCCTATCGAAACGCTTGATGGGTGCAGAAAAGATCTGCGGTGGATCGGGCGGCGCAGGTACACGCGTCCCGATCTATTGCGCAATGAAAACCTCTATCCGGTCAGAGTGACAGCGGGAGCGTTAGGAAATGGGTTGCCCGAGCGAGATTTGCTTGTCTCCCGTCAGCATCGGTTGCTTGTTCAATCCAAAATCTCGGAACGGATGTTTAACTGTGCCGAAGTTTTGATTCCGGCGATCAAACTCACTGAGCTTCCTGGCGTGTTTGTGGATTATGCTATTGAAACGGTTGAGTATTTTCATCTCCTTTTTGAACGGCATGAGGTGATCTTCGCCGAAGGCATGCCGACTGAAAGCCTGTTTGTCGGACCAGAGGCGCTCAAATCGATCAGCCCCGAAGCACGTGCGGAAATCTTTCGCATCTTCCCGGAAATAGGCAGATCAGATTACGTGAGTGAACCGGCTCGCTTCATTCCAGAACCGCAAAAGCAACGGCAGCTAATTGCGCGACATCTCAAGAATAACAGACCGCTGTTGGGTGAAGCGTCCTGAGCTTTGATGGACGTGGCTGCGCTCTACATTGGTGTTGCAGCGCCACTTGTCGCGACGTCTAAGCACCACCGCGGCGATACGCAGATGCGGCGTGGCACTGACTTTTGGGGCGTGTCCCACGCAACACACTATCCATATGTATTGATTCACTCGGTTTTAACAAATCCTCTGTTATGGTATAACCACATTGTTTTTATTAACGATTTTCGGCTGCATTTGCGGTCGAGGGGTTCAAGCACATGCCCATTTCGATCTATGGCGCATTAAGATCTGATACGACGATGACCGACAACATGGTGACCTATGCCACCGTGGGGAGCACGTTTCAGATCAACTCCTATAGTAGTCTAACATTTGACGAAGGCGCCGACCCCACGGTCATCGCTGGTGACTCCGCTTCAAACGAGAATCCGAATGATCCCACACAAACACTGGATGGAAACGCAATTGCGTGGGACTACACGATCAGTGTTAGTGACGGGTCGACGACCTATGAAATTGGTGTCGTAGACTACGATCTAGATGGTGATGGATCCTTTGACTATCCAACAAACGAACAGGGCTATTTCATCGCGTTCATCGGTGATGTCCCACCTTTAAACACCGATCTCACAATCGGTGGAGTGACTGACAACAGCGCGTCGATTGATGTGGACACAATCGTTCCGTGCTTCGCCGAAGGAACGCAAATCGCGACACCGTTTGGCCCCATTGACGTTCAAGACTTGCGCAAAGGGGATCTTGTTCACACGTTGGACAACGGCGTGCAAACGGTGCGCTGGATCCGTTCAAGGCATTTGGGCGAAGCCGATCTAAGTGCCAAGGGCGGTGCACACCCAGTCCGCATCGAAACAGGTGCATTGGGCAATGGGTTACCATCGCGTATTTTGCGGGTGTCCCCACATCACCGGATGATGTTGAATTCAGTGATTGCAGAGAGGATGTTTGGCCAACGCGAAGTCTTGGTGCCTGCCAAAAAGCTTGTGGGACTGCCGGGGATCACAGTCGATACGACTGTCGATCGGGTAAAGTACTATCATGTTCTTTTGGATCGGCACGAAATTCTGATGGCAGAAGGCGCGCCTTCTGAGAGCCTATTCTTAGGGCCTGAGGGTCTCAAAGGATTTGGAACGATGGGGTTGCTCGAGATTATTGCACTGTTTCCCCAAATCTCAGAGCCTAGCTTTGTACCAGAACCTTGCCGTATTCTTTCTGACAAAGGCCCGAAAACAAAAAACCTGATGATGCGGCACAAGAAGAACTGCAAACCGCTGATTTCGAGCGTATTTTCGGGTTTGAGCTCTGAGTGTCCAGATCCGTCGGTCTGTGACGCAGTGACCGTACAGCGGGATCACGTCGTTTCGCCAAGCTGACACCGAGTATTTCCCGCCGGGACCACTGTCCATTGCAAGTTTCATTTTGGCCGAACACGACGTCAAGTGTGTGTCGCCCCTTTGTTTAAATCTCAAAACGTTTCGGCTCTCAAAACGAAAACGGCCAGCAGTGTGTCTGCTGGCCGCTTTTTTGAACTCAAGTCTCGAATGAGATCAGAATTATTCTTCTGTCGCCTCTTCGCTGACTTCTGTGCCTTCTTCCGCCTCGGTGTCATCACCGTCTTCATCATCTGCGGAACGCAGGCCGGACGGTGCTTGGATGTTAGCAATCACAAAGTCACGGTCGATTGTGGGTTTGGCGCCCGACGGCAGGTCGATGGACGAAATGGTGATCGTATCACCAATCTCCAAGCCCGTCAGATCCGCGGTTACCTTTTCAGGAATATCGCCAGCAGTCACGACCAGTTCAATCTCTGGACGAACAACAGTCAGAACACCGCCACGTTTCAGGCCAGGTGCTGCGCCTTCGTTTTCAAACTCAACCGGGATAAAGAGGTTGATTTTGGTTGTGCGGCGCAAACGCATAAAGTCTACGTGCGTCGGCAAGTCTTTGACCACGTCACGTTGCACGTCGCGGCAAATGACGCGGACGTCCTCGTGACCATCGACTTTCATGTTGAACAGTGTCGACTTGAACCGACCCGCTTTCAGACGCTTCAAGAGCGCGTTGAATGGAATGTTGATCGGCAGCGGATCAGCGTCGCCACCAAAAACAATCCCCGGAACCAGCCCGTCGCGGCGGGCCTGACGAGCGGCGCCCTTGCCTGTCCCCGTCCGTTCCAGGGCTTCGAGATCAGGAATCTCACCAGCCAAGATAATTCTCCAAATTGTAAGGGCAGGGTGCCTCCAAGGCTGTCACCCCGCGTGAAGCCGTGCGCATAGACGGGATGGAGCTTTATTGCAAGTGTAAAGATCTTGTCGCGGGGCCGTGTGATCGGACCAATCCCAATAATCCCGGCAAAGCGAGCAGGGCAGGCGGCAAACAAGCCAAAAACACAATGCGTGCAACTGCTTGTGCGTCAGCTTGCGTGTCCATATTCAGAAAACCCGCGGCATTGGCAACCAGGCCGATATACGCTGCACCCAGTGCATACCCGAACCTTTGAATTGTCGGAAGCGCTCCGGCGATCCTTTGTGTTTCTTCCGCCGGGGCGAGAGTTGTCGTGCGGCGCAAGATGAATGTCCAAGCAATGCCAAACCCACCGCCTTCGACAAATGCACAAACCGCAATGAGCCAGAGCGGCCCGTTGGGCACGGCATAGAGGAAGCCGGGAATGGACAGGACAACCAAGCCGATACCAATCGTAATCAACAGTGGGTCGCGCCGTTCCGGTGCGGAAGAGACGAGGATCGCGGTGACCGTCCAACCGATGGACGAACAGGCTACGATGTAACCCACCGTCAGCGCAGATGCGTCGTGGATGGCGGCCATAAGCAACGGACCAAACGCTGTGATTGCAATTGTTGCCACGGACAACGCCAGGATCATTGAGAGGGTCGCACCCGCTGCAGTGCGCGGATTGAGCGGTGCATTTGGGAGCAGGCGGGTTTCGGAGGAGGCTTGTCCATCTTTTCGCAAGAATAGCAAAAAGGCGCCCAACCCCGCCAAAGCCAGCATCGTCGACTGCACAGGGTGCACGTCAACCCCGGCTACGGCCACGAGCAAGACGGAGGCCATGAGAAAACTCAGCCGGATTGCCGGAAATCTTTCTTGTGAGGGCACTTCAGATTGGCCGCCCTTTGGTGCGCGCCACGCGATCCAAAGGGCAAGGGCTAATGCTTGCGCGGCAAAAAAGGCAAATCCCCAACGCCATGTTGCAAATTCGACGAACAATCCGCCAATTAAGGGGCCGGTGAAGGCAGACATCCCCCAGAGAGCCGAAATTGCCGCCAGCGCGCGCGCCGTGTATCGCGGAGGAAAGAGTACGGAAACTGCCACAAATCCCATCGCGACCAATCCGCCGCCGCCCACGCCTTGAAGCAAACGACCGGACAACAACAGCGGCATTGTTGGGCTGAGAGCGCTGATGAGACACCCGGCCCCGAAGATCACCGCGGCCAGGCTCATAGGCGCACGAAAACCGTAGCGCATCACCAGGAGCGCGCTAGCGGCCCCGGCGATGATGGATCCGATCTCATAAAGTGCGACGGACCACCCTACTAGCGCAGCACCACCAATATCGCTGACGATCGTGGGAAGCATGGTCGTAACAACCAAACTGTCAGCGGCGTGCAGCCAAACAGCCAGGCACACGAGCAAAAGCGACGGCACGTGAATCGCGCCCAGAAATTCGGACCAACTGACATGGTCTGATGCATGAGTCTTTGTTGTCATGCCAATATGGTTAGTTCCTCAAGCTAGGTTGAGGTCAAGACGTTTTTCGAAAGGTATTCTTGCCCAAAAGCGTTCAGTATGAGATGGCGCAAACATGCCCTTGCTGAGACCCATTCCCGGTATGCGTGCCCCAGCCTTGGCCTTTATTGCCATGGGCATGGTTTGGGGTGCTTTTGCCGCCCTTGTTCCGGTGATCAAGACACAAATTGGGGTGACTGATGCCGTTTTCGGACTTGTCTTTGTTGTGGCGTCAATTGGGGCAATTGCATCGGTTTGGCTGGCGCCCTTGGCAGATAAGTGGCTGGGGGCTTTATCGGTTCCGGTCAGCTCTGGGTTGATGGGATTGAGCTTTCTAATCGCCGCCCTGTCGCCCGGACCAATCACCTTTATTGCCGCAATGGTTGTTGTGTCGGCACTGTCTGGCGTTTCAGATATCGTTATGAATGCGCGTATCTCAGAGGTCGAAGCGGAGCAAAACCAACCGCTGATGAGCCTCAATCACGCGATTTTCTCACTGGCATATGCCGCCACGGCCATGGCAACCGGTTTTGCGCGAGAGGCGGGGTTTGGTCCGTCGGCTGTGTTTGCAATGGTCTCTGCCACAATCTTGGCGATGTCACTGTTTATGCGCTCTCCACATCTGCAACAGGATGGCGAGCTAGACACAGCGGGCTCTGACCAGTTCCCTCGTGGCGTCGTTTGGATTGGCGGATTGATCATCTTGACAGCTTTTTTCACCGAAGCTGCGGTCGAAGGATGGTCCGCACTATACATCGAACGTGATCTGGGCGGCGGAGCGGCGCAAGGTGCGATCGGCCCCGCTATTCTGGGTCTGACGATGGCGGTCGGACGGTTCTTTGGTCATTTGTTGAGCAGAGTGTTCAGTGATGGCGCACTGATCACTGCGGCATGTTTGATGTCGGCCTTAGGTGCGGTTTTGGCAGCAACGGCGACAACGCCACTTATCGCGCAACTGGGTTTTGGAGTATTAGGGCTGGGCATATCCTTGGTTGTTCCACTGGCCATGGGTTTGATTGGCAGGTCTGTTCCACCACGCCAACGCGTGTCCGCACTCGCACAGGCCTCCGCCATCGCGTACGGTGCCTTCATGGTAGGACCGGCGATCATGGGTGGGGTTGCAGAAGCCTTTTCGCTGGCCGCGTCATTCCTTGTAGTCGCAGCGATCTTAGTTGCGGTGATTGTAATCCTGATCCCGCTTCTGACCCGCCGATTACGCGCCGTCGGGATTGAAACGTAACTCGCCGCCCCGATCCATAAGTTGGTCATATAGTGCGAACTCTTCGGCCCGGGCGGCACGTAATTTCGCGCGTGTCGTCGGATCTAGTTCGACCTTCATGCGCGGGGAGACGTTCTGGATCTTGAATTCCAGGGCTTCCCCGAACCGGTTCTCAAGAAAGCGGTGGAACGCGTTTCGATGCTCATACGCGAAGAGATGGTGCACCAGTATGTCGCCCTGTGGTGAACTGAGGAACTTAAACTGGGCACCAACATCAGCATGCGCAGGCGGGTCGTCCGAAATCACGTCCAGAATGAACTGGTCAAAGCTGATATCGGCCGTGCTGTTTGTCGATCCACGCACCTGCGCAGTTGTGCGGTAACGATACCAACTGCTCAGCTGCTCTTCCGGGTTGCGCATAACCGCCACCCGATCCGGGCGCAAATTATATGCAGTCCTCAAGAATGGGGCGACGCGGTTATGAAAGGCACGCGCCGGCATGTGCTTGCGGTGCTTGGCAAAGATGACGTCCGCACGCGAATTGAGGGTCATTTCAATCGCGGTTGTGCCGGTTTTGGGCACCGCCAAATAGGCGAGGTTTTGGCGCGAGAATACCAACATCGCACCCTATCCTATTGCAGTTGGCTTATTGCTGCCAACGTCCTTCGAAGTCTTCTGGCACCAACAGGTTATGGCGACCCAGGTCGGTCACGGACCTTTCGCCACAAAGCGCCATGGTGGTGTCCAGTTCCTTTTGGATGACCTCTAGCGCAGTAGTCACGCCTTTCTGCCCCATCGCACCAAGGCCATAAACAAAGGCTCGTCCGATGTAAGTCCCCTTGGCGCCCATAGCGACGGCTTTCAGGACGTCCTGACCGGACCGGATCCCACTGTCGAGGTGAACTTCCAGCTTGTCACCGACCGCGTCCATGATTTGCGGAAGCATGCGGATTGAGCTGAGTGCCCCGTCCAACTGACGTCCGCCATGGTTCGAAACAACAATCGCATCTGCCCCGACCTTGGCGGCCATTTTTGCGTCCTCGGCGTCGAGAATGCCTTTCAGGATCACCTTGCCGCCCCACATCTCCATCAGCTTTTCAATCTTCTTCCAGTCAAGTGTCAGATCGAACTGCTCGGCTGTCCATGCGCCCAAAGAAGACGCGTCAGAGATCCCATCGACATGGCCCACGATGTTACCGAACTCGCGCCGTTTGGCCGACAGCATTTCAATGCCCCATGACCATTTGGTCATTAGGTTGGCAATCGTCTTTGCGGTGAGTTTCGGCGGGGCAGACAAGCCGTTCTTCAGATCTTTGTGCCGCTGACCCAGAATTTGCAGATCAAGCGTGATGACGAGCGCGGAGCAGCCTGCGTCCTTGGCGCGTTGGATCAGGCGGCGGACGTAATCTTCGTCCTTCATGGTGTAGAGCTGGAACCAGAAGGGTTTGGTTGTGTAGCTCGCAACATCTTCGATGGAGTTGATCGACATTGTCGAAAGCGTGAAGGGGACGCCGAATTTTTCGGCCGCACGGGCCGCTTTCATTTCCCCATCGGCGTGCTGCATACCGGTCAGTCCAACGGGTGCCAAAGCCACCGGCATGGCCACATCTTCGCCGATCATCTGTGTGCTCGTGCTACGACCTGACATGTCCACAGCGACCCGTTGGCGCAAACGTATCTTGTCAAAATCCGAACTGTTTTCCCGGAAGGTCTGTTCGGTCCAGCTGCCTGATTCCGCGTAATCGTAAAACATCCGGGGCACCCGCCGTTCATAGATGCGACGAAGATCTTCGATGTTGGTGATGACTGGCATGACCGTCCCCTCCGTAATTGGTCTGTTTTTCTTACCTATCTCAAAAATGAAACTCAATGCGTCATGATTGCCTTGACTTAAGTAATACGAAGTGTATCTAAATAGTACGACATCGCACTAATAGGAGATTCACCGATGACCTTGTCGCGCAGAAAGACCCTTGCCCTAATCGGGGGTGGTACGATTTTCGCAGCCAGCGGGGCGGCTGGGTATGCGGTGACCCGCACACCGCAATCCGCCCTGGCGCCGTGGGCCGCCGCCGGAGGGTATAGTGAACCGCGTATGCGGGCTTTGAGCTATGCGATCCTGTCGCCCAACCCTCATAACCGTCAGCCGTGGAAGGTTGATCTTTCGACCGAGAACGAAGTGACGCTTTACGTCGACACAAACCGGTTATTGCCCCACACCGATCCGTTCAGCCGACAAATCGTCATCGGCCTTGGCTGTTTTTTGGAAACCATGGCCCTGGCTGCGGCGCAGGACGGCTATGGTGTTGAACTGGATCTGTTTCCGGATGGTGAAGATCCGAGCGCATTGGATGATCGACGCGTCGCTGTTGCACGCTTCATACCCGGAACGGGGGTCGCCGAACCGATGCTTTTTGACCAAGTCATGCATCGCCGCTCGGTGAAAGAACCCTATGACACCTCTCAGCCAGTCGCAGATGACACACTGGCCGCCCTTGAGGCCTCTGTAAGCATGGGATCTGGCGTCGCATCGACCAATGCAGATGACCAGGTTCAGGCGCTGCGTGATCTGACGGTCCAGGCCTTTACGATCGAGTTCATGACCCCTCGGACATATAAGGAAAGCGTGGATCTTTTCCGTATCGGTTGGCGCGAAGTGAACGCCAATCCCGATGGCATCGACTTCTCAGGACCCATGTGGGAGGCGCTCCACATCACAGGCCAGTTCACGCGTGAAGGAGCCATCCCCGTGGACAGTTTCCCATTTCAATCTGGGATGGAAATGGTGACCGGAACAGCGGCGACGGGAATGGCTTACATCTGGTTGACGACGCCCGGCAACAGTCGGGCCGATCAAATCATCGCCGGCCGCGATTGGATGCGGTTGAATCTGGCCAACACTGCACTGGGCATTTCCATGCAGCCCATGAGTCAGGCTTTGCAAGAGTTTCCCGAAATGGCAGAGCCCTATGCAAAGGCGCATGAGTTGCTGGCGCCCAACGGTGGAACTGTGCAAATGTTGGGTCGACTGGGGTATGGGCCCGAGGTGCCGATTAGTCCGCGCTGGGCCTTGGAGGATAAGATTGTCTGACAAAGACCAGGTGAATCCGCTGGCGTTGTTCCAAGTGTTCAACGAAATCGGGATCATCGATCAACTCAGCACAACAATTCTAGAGGCGCGATTGCCCAAGGGGCTGATCGCGCCTCACTTCGCTGTTCTCAACCACCTGATCCGGGTGGCAGACGGACGGACATTGGTCGAGCTGGCGCGGTCCTTTCAGGTGCCAAAAACGTCGATGACACATACTGTGGCCGGGCTAAACAAACATGGCTTGGTCATGGTGAAGCCAAACCCCAACGACGGGCGCAGCAAATGCGTTTGGATCACCGATACCGGTCGGAGTCTGCGTGATCAGGTGATTGCGGACCTGACGCCGGAGTTTCGTGAACTTCTTGGTGAATTTGACGTGGGACGTTTGCTCTCGATCCTCCCCGTGTTGACAGATCTGCGGGTGTTCTTGGATGAACATCGCAACGCAGAGGCCCCGCGTGATCGCGAGTTTCGCAAACCCGCCTGATATTCAGAGCGACAAAGCGTTGCGAATTCCAGTGCAACGTGATCCACAGAACCTTGAGATTTGACAGGATATGAAGGGCAGGGTGCACCATGTTCTTTGATGATATGCCCGTTGGGTTTACATATGAAACGGGGCAACGGACTCTAACCGCCGAGGCGATCAAACGGTTTGCGCGTGAGTGGGATGCGCAACCTTTTCACCTGGATGAGGAGGCTGCCAAAGCCTCTCCTTACGGTGGGTTGATCGCGAGTGGGTTTCACACGTTACTCACGGCCTTTACCCTGACGCTCGAGGCCAGCGATTGGTCGGAAAGTTCCATGGGATCACCCGGGATGGACAATGTTCGGTGGATAAAGCCGGTTTATGCTGGCGACACCCTACGTGTGAAGGCCCATGTATTGGGTTCTAAAGCGTCCAAATCCAAACCCGATCGTGGGTTTGTAGATGTTCAATATGACATCATGAACCAAGATGATGATTTAGTCGCGTCCTATCGCGCGACCCACATGCTAAGGCGCCGTCAGGCCGAATGAGCGCCGTCGGCCAGGCTGCGGACGAACGCAAGCACATCGCCTACGGGTTTGCCCGCGCCGATCTGCGACACGATCGCTGATCCGACCACTGCTCCGTCCGCCACTTCTGCAATAGTCTTGGCACGGTCCGGTGTGTTGATCCCGAAGCCAACAATCACAGGCAGGTCTGTCTGCGACTTAATCCGCGCGACTTCAGGTCCGACATCAGTGGCTTGCGCTTCGGCGGCCCCTGTAATCCCAGTGATCGACACGTAATACACAAACCCCGAGGTGTTTTGCAGAACCCGCGGCAACCGCTTGTCATCGGTAGTCGGTGTCGCCAAACGAATGAAGTTTAGCCCGGCTTTTTGTGCAGGCAGACACAGCTCGTCATCTTCCTCGGGCGGCAGATCAACAATGATCAGCCCGTCGATGCCAGCCTCCTTAGCTTCAGCCAAAAACTGATCGACACCTCGGGAATAAATCGGGTTGTAATACCCCATCAACACGATGGGTGTTGTGTTATCCTCTGCACGGAAATCGCGAACCATCTGCAGTGTTGCTTCGACGGTCATGCCGTTTTCAAGCGCACGCTGACCGGCCAGTTGAATGGTTGGTCCATCCGCCATCGGGTCCGTGAACGGCAGGCCCAGTTCAATGACGTCAACACCTGCACCAGGCAAACCTTTGACCACCTCAAGCGAGGTTCCAATATCGGGATCGCCCGCCATAATGTAGGCGACGAATGCTTTACGACCTTGCGCTTTGAGGTCGGCGAACTTCTGGTCAATCCGTGTCATCGGGTGCCTTCAACTAAACTTGTCGGCACCTCCTGCCAAATGCGCGGCGGGAAATCAATCCATGTTCCCCGCTCTGCGTTGATCAAAAGGTGGCAGCTTTTACAGCGGAGCGTGCCAACGCAATAAGACTGTGTCAGCACCCGGGTTCGTGTTTCCGAGGCTAGCATTGGATTTGTGCGTGTATGCCAACGATACGCTTTGACCGCCATCGAACTGGTATCCCAGTCCAAGGAGTGAGCGGAATTCAAGATCATAACCCAGATCGTTACCCGGTGTGCCTTCGTCGTAGTAACCAGGCATCAGGCTAAAATCGACAAACCAGCCGCTGTCCCATCCCCAACGCAGCCACACGCCTGCCCCAATGAAAAAGTCACTTTCACCCGTGATGCTGGCATTGGCTCCCAGTGACGCAGAGAAAACATCGCCTTCAAAGAATGGGTTGTACCGATACGCCAAGCTGAGGATTTCTGTGTCTTCACCCGCAGCCGCGGCATAATCTGTGTGACCAACACCAAGGACCAGTTCCTGGGATATGGCACTTGCTGGAAGCGCGGCAGCCAAAAGGCAGGCTGCGATTTTCACGCGTATCTTCATTGTCTTCTCGCTGTCGTGTTGAGGATATTGACATTACGTAAGCCGATATGGCGCCAAAAATAAACAAACAATATCAGTGCATCCCGTCAAAGGAGGTTAGTGTAACCGATATGCTGCGCCCTTTTTGGGCATGCGACGCTTGCACCGCTTGGCAGGGCTGATAGAAGCCCGCGGAAACGAGTGGCAGAAAGGGACCGATATGGGGTTTAAGATGGGAATCGTGGGTCTGCCGAATGTTGGCAAATCGACCCTGTTCAACGCGCTCACCCGGACGGCTGCAGCCCAAGCAGCGAACTTTCCCTTTTGTACCATCGAACCTAATGTAGGGGAGGTGTCGGTGCCTGATTCCAGGCTGGATCGTTTGGCCGAGATCGCCGGTTCAAAACAAATTATTCCGACACGTATGACCTTTGTCGATATCGCCGGGCTGGTCAAAGGCGCCTCTAAAGGGGAGGGGCTGGGTAACCAGTTTCTGGCCAATATCCGCGAGGTGGATGCCATCGCACACGTGTTGCGCTGTTTCGAAGACGGGGATGTGACCCATGTCGAAGGCCGTGTGGATCCAGTAGCGGACGCCGAGACGATTGAAACGGAGCTGATGCTCGCCGATCTCGAAAGCATCGAGAAACGACTGCAGAATATCATCCGCAAGGTGCGTGGGGGCGATAAGGAAGCAGTCCAGCAACAACGCCTGATGGAGGCAGCAAAAGCGGCTTTGGAAGACGGCAAACCGGCTCGGACGGTCGAGGTGGATGCCGAGGACGCGAAAGCCTGGAAAATGCTGCAACTGCTGACCACGAAACCCGTGCTCTACGTTTGCAATGTGGCCGAAGCAGAGGCTTCTGATGGCAACGCGCACTCGCAGGCAGTCGCCCAGATGGCGCAAGACCAAGGCAATGCCCACGTCATCATCAGCGCTCAAATCGAAGAGGAATTGGCGCAGTTGGAACCAGAAGAAGCCGAAATGTTCCTTAGCGAAATGGGATTAAGTGAGCCCGGTCTCGATCGATTGATCCGGGCAGGATATGACCTGTTGCACCTGCAAACCTATTTCACCGCCGGTCCCAAGGAAGCCCGCGCCTGGACAATCCGTGAAGGAGCCACCGCACCTCAGGCGGCGGGAGTGATCCACGGAGATTTCGAAAAAGGGTTCATCCGGGCCGAGACCATCGCTTATGATGACTATGTGTCGCTTGGCGGCGAACAGCCTGCGAAGGAGGCGGGTAAGATGCGCGCCGAAGGCAAGGCTTACATCGTGCAGGATGGCGACGTCCTGCATTTCCTCTTTAATACCTGATACGCACGCAGCGCTAATGACAAACGCGCGCCTTGTAAAAGACGCGCGTTGCCCTGGCAAAGACCCGCTTAGCGGCGGCCGGATTCAAAGTTTGGATGGGGGGATCCGAACTTGCGATTGAAGTCCTTGAACGCTTCTTTTTGCGTTTGCGGAGCTTTGCTTTTGGTCGAGATGTTTTGGTTCTGGGTGTCGCGGTCCGTCACGACTTGGTAGCTTCTTAAATCGTCATACCCACGATCAGAGGCGAATGAGTTTGCGAATGCCGGTGCTGCAACTGACGCGGCGAGTATCACCGCAGAGGGAAGAAGAAGTCTTTTCATGTCAGATCTCCATCATGTCACCCCGAAGCTGGGGTCGGTTGTTGACTGAGGCAGAGATGTGGATGCGGCGTCACAAGTTCAAAACACGAGGCGTCACAGTGCCGTTGTTTTGCGTGAGCAGCGAATAACCTCCGGTCTTTGGGAACGCGTGCGCTGTGCTTTCAAAGCTCTTCCCATGTGGGTTCGCCGCCGCATGACAGATCTGTGTGCGCGATACCCTGCGAACTTGACACTGACGCGGAACTTCGAGCGCAGGATAGCCGTAAGTGGGCTTGTGCCTGCCTTCGGGTATCGCTAAACGGGTCAGCGGAGACGTGGCCGAGTGGTCGAAGGCGCTCCCCTGCTAAGGGAGTAGGCGGGA
>CAYODE010000057.1:0-19731 GCA_964402685.1 uncultured Aestuariivita sp.
TGCTGATCTCGCTGTTTTTCCTCGACCTTGGCTTCCGCTGCAGAAATTCCTAGCTTAAGTGCCTCAGCGCTCTCGAAGCCACGTTCCTCAAGCCGCGCTACATAGAGTGCACGTTGGTCGCGTAACGCTCGCTCTGCCTCCGAGGCTTCTTCCTTCAGCCGAGCGGCGAGATTGCGATAGATCTTCACGTCGAAGAGATCTCGTAATATGTCGACCCGCGCATCGGTTTTTGCGGTAAGGAACGTTTCGAACTTGCCTTGAGGTAGGAGTACGATCTGCCGAAACTGATCCGCTCCGTAGCCAAGCAGAGCCTCGACCTCTCTCCCAACTACCGACACCTTCTTTTCTTCGATTACGCGACCGGATTGGCTCGGGCCAAGCGTATCCACCGAGATCCCGGTTACGTCGAATAGGGAGGCTTCCGCTGCGTCATCTGTTGTCCCTTCGCCGCGTGCCTTCGGACGCTCTTGCGCCGGACGACGACGGATCAGGTAGGTTTTGGTGCCGAGCTCAAAAACAAATTCGACTTCAGTAGGTAAATC
This sequence comes from uncultured Aestuariivita sp., assembly GCA_964402685.1. Lineage (GTDB taxonomy): Bacteria > Pseudomonadota > Alphaproteobacteria > Rhodobacterales > Rhodobacteraceae > Aestuariivita. The sequence continues at coordinate 543 of CAYODE010000057.1, forward strand.
AGGCGCAGAGTGATCCGAACGCAGCGAACGTGGCTCCTGATCGGTCTTGGTTGGCGCCCCGAAAAGCGCGAAAGACATCGCCGATAACAACGTCGACTTCCCAGCCCCGGTCTGGCCGTAGATTCCGAACAACCCTGTCTCCAGCGCGGAGCGGAAATCTACCACCTCGGTTGTCGCGAACGGCCCGAAGGCCTGAAGCGATAGGCGAATTGGTCTCATGTCTGCTCCTCCCCGGAGGCTACCACGTGGAGCTTGTCTGCTACGATCGCGACTTCGGAGGCATTTGGTTCTCGACCGCGCACAACCTTCATGAAGTTGCCGACCATCTCGATCGGCGTGACTGCGGCCCGTCCGTTGCCTAGCGCCTTTGTCTCCGGGGCGCGTGCCTGACGGTCGTAGGCCAGATGGCAGGCATTGGGGTAGGTCGCGCGCAACCGTTTCATCGGATCAATCAGAGGGTTTTCATCCGTCAGATTGGCCTGGATGAAGTCTTCAGACGGCGTTCCTGCCAGAAGATCCGAGAATGCTCCCTTCAGCGAGCGCACTTGCCGGATCGGACGGAACGCTACGGTACGGATCTCGACCCCTTCAGCTTTGAGATCGACGATAGTCATGGATTTTTCACTTCCCGCCTCGTCAAAACCAAACGCGAGCGGTGCGCCGGAATACCGAATATGGCTCGCGCCTACTTCCTGCGGCTTGTGTAAATGCCCCAGTGCCACATAATTCGCTCCGTCGAAGACATCAGAGGGCACAGTCTCGATCCCGCCGACCCGTGTCAGGGCGCGCTCGGTCTCACCGACTGCGCCGCCTGCAACGAAGGCATGAGCCACTACAACCCAACGCGCTCCTTCGGGCACCTGACCCCTCGCTGCGGAGATCTGGGCCGCGATGACATCTGCTGGCGTGCTGATACTCTCATCCTCGAACACTTCCCGAGCTGCGTATTCATAGGAAAAGGGCAGCGCAGAAAAGGCGATCTCGCCATGCTCGTCACTAAGCAATAGCGGAGCCTCGACCGCGTCGGCGATTCCGCGTACCAGCGCCCTCGACGCAGTGGAGAAAACAGACATTGCCTCGATCCGGTCACCGGAATCGTGGTTTCCCGAAATCATCACTACGGCGGCTTCGGTCTCGTCTGCCACGCGCTTGAGGAAGTGGTTGAACTGCCGGATTGACGAATTGGGCGGCGAAGCACGATCAAAAACGTCCCCTGCAATCACAAGAACTTCGGCCCGTTCTGCCAAAAGCGTCTCGAGAATCTGGCCTAGTATGACTTCATGATCCTCCTCGAGGCTCAATCCCATGAACTGACGCCCGAGGTGCAGATCTGCAGTATGAAGTATTCTCATGTCGCACCATCAATTATTAAACATGTAAAAACTATATGGACAATGGGGGAGAGTCAAGGTAACCTTCCCCCATGCCCTTCGAAGACCTCAAACATGCCCAGCGTGCGCGCCTAGAATACCTCGACAGACTGTTTTTCTGGGACGGTGCAGCAACTCGTGCTTCCTTGATCAAGCGTTTTGGTATTTCTAATGCGCAGGCCGCTCTCGACTTTCGGACTTACCTCGCCGAAGCGCCAAAAGACGCACTGCACTATGATGCGTCGTCGCGCCAATACCTTGCTCATGACAGCTTTGAACGGCTTACTGGCAAGTCGTCTTCGATGGAGCTGGTACAACTCTTGGCCAGCGTAACATCTTCCGCATTCGATAGATTGCCAGATTTGCAACGCACTCAAGACCTGCGTGTCCTACGGCCGCTCTACCGTGCCTTCAGGGCGAAAGAGGCAACGAGGATCGTTTATCAATCGATGCGAGATCCAGAACCGATGACTCGTTGGATTGCACCTGTGCGATTCGCTTCCGATGGGGTAAGACTGCATGTGCGTGCTTGGTGCTTTGAGCGTGAGGGTTTCCGTGATTTCCACCCCGCACGTATGGACCCAGATGGTTCATTTACGGCAACCAAGCCAGCCGATGGGGTCCCGCGAGATGATGACTGGTTTACCTGGGCCATCCTGAAACTCAAACCGCATTCAAGATTGACTGAGGCGCAGCAACGCGTGGTCCGCACTGAATTTGGGTTCACCTCAGATGTGCTTGAGGCCAGAACCCGGAAAGCACTTGAGTTCTACACGGAACGCCGGTGGGGTCTTGAGCAAAAAGAACCTCGCCTTGAACGGGTCTCTGTCGACTATGTCCCAATGACCGAGGAAGAGATCGATGCAAATTGATATGCGCCGTATTGATCCCTCCCTTAATATGAACCGGTTCTATTCCATGGAGCTGACCAGAGACCTCTTCGGCCAACACGGCGTCCATCGGCAATGGGGTCGCTTTGGGACTTGGGGGCGACATCGCCACGATTGGTACGCGACAAAAACCGAGGCCGAATCTGCGCTTTCCGATCTGGTCAAACAGAAGCTGGCGCGCGGATATCTGATCAAACTGCCAGTGTCAGAAGGCCAGGGGGTCTGACATGTCATCGTTTGGGAAATGGTCGCAACAAGGTGTTCCAAAGAAAGGCTGGGCATGCATCGGATTTGAGGATCTTGGTGAACCCTCCACCCAATGTGAAATGTGCGAAAACCAGGACATCCGGTATGTTCACCAGATGCAGCATCCTGAATATCCTCACATTCTGGAGTGCGGCTGTGTTTGTGCCGGCAAAATGGAGGAGGACTACGCGGCCGCTTCAAAACGGGAATCTGAAAGCAAGAACCTGGCCCAGCGTCGCGCGCGCTGGCTGACACGAAAATGGAAGGTTTCGCTGAGCGGAAATGACTACCTAAAAACTGACGGTTTCCACATCGTGGTCTTTCCGAAGGACAGCGGATGGAGCGGAAAGATCACCCGACTTAGCACAGGGGTCGCAACCCACGCCCGCCGCCTCTACGACACCCAAGACAAGGCGAAGCTTGGTGCTTTTGACGGGATGATCTGGCTAAAAGGCCACTAAACGGGGCTGTCGGTTTGCCAATGGTTCCCTCCATGTTTAATCCATGGAAGTGGGCGATTGTCTGTTCCTCAGCATCGGTAGTTTTGGCTCCCCAATCCCGCCATCGGTTGCCGCACTGGCCGGAGGCCAAAGCAGTCATGTCTTGCCTTCGCTCCACCGTGATAACCGCTCTCACAGCACATACTCGGCGAAAAGAGATCTGCGGAAAGCTCGCGAAGGTTCACAACTAGGAGCTGAATGTGCCATCACTAATGTGAAGCGTTTCTTTGGCAAAGGATGAGCAAACGCAAACTGGTTTGCCAAAAGTGATATACGCAAAGGCGCATAAGGAACAAAATGTATCTGGCATCACTTTCGATTAACAATTTTCGCCGCATAAAATCCGCAACAATTGAGTTTGAGCCTGGGTTAAACATTATCGTTGGCCCCAATAATATCGGTAAGACGGCTGTTGTCGACGCTCTGAGAGCGCTTCTCGCTGGAACCGATGATCCCTACCCTCGCTTTAGCGAGGATGACGTTCACCTCCCGAAAGGAGGCGCGGCAACAGGTGACATTGTCTTCGATTATGTCTTTAAGGAACTGTCTCTCGACGACGAAGCCGACTTCCTGCACGGGTTAAAAGTCAATAGTGAGGGTAAGGCTGAAGCAGTTCTAAGAGTGACTTATGGGGATGCGGATAAATCTGGGCGGTTAAGGTCGCGGAAGGTTTGCGGTGTTCATCATGACATCGCAATGACGGCAACCATGCTGGAAAACTTACGCAGCGTTTACCTACAGCCACTGCGTGATGCAGAGTTTGGCCTTCGTCCGAGCCGTTCAAGCCAGTTGTCGCGCTTGCTGCATCTCCTGTCGGATGACGCTGGAAAAGAGGAAATCTCCAAAAAGCTCGCAGACCTCGACAAAGAAATTAAGGCGCTCAAAACGATCGTTGAAACACAAGAGGCCATCACTGGACGCCACAACAGCATGCTGGGCGATCAGTTGTCCCAGATTCTGGCGGTCGAGCTGAGCGGTTCTGACTTCACGAAATTTGCTTCGCGCCTATCGCTATTGGTCGACAGCTTCGAAATCGAACGTAACGGTCTTGGCTACAACAACTTGATCTTCATGGCGGTGGTCTTAAGCGAACTCGCAAAGAACGCGGACTCGGCCTACCGAAGCTTGATCGTAGAAGAGCCCGAAGCGCATCTGCACCCTCAACTACAGGCTGTTCTCTTGCAGTATCTGTCAGACATCAAAGTCGAGGCGGGCGAGCGACCCGTGCAAGTCTTTGTGACAAGTCACTCTCCAAACTTCGCCAGCATTGCCGAGCTGAACGCCATCGAATGCTTAGTCGAAACAGGCGCAGATGTTGAGGTCTTTCATCCCAGGTCAGTCAGTTTTGGGAAGGGAAAAAAAGAGAAGCTGAAGCGCTATCTTGACGTGACACGTGCTGAGCTCTTCTTCGCACGCCGCGTCATCTTCGTCGAAGGTGCCGCCGAGCTATTGATGATCAATCTGTTGGCGAAAAGGATGGGCTGTGATCTGCGCAACCATGGGGTCAGCTTGATCAGCGTCGAGGGATTGAACTTCGACTCCTTCATGCCCTTGTTCGGCGAAACTGCGATCAAGATACCTGTTGCCGTCGTCACAGACGCAGATCCCGTCATCGTAGATGCCGAAGGCGACAAGCGGCCTCACTACCCATCCGCAACCGAGAACATCACGGTCTCAAACAATACGGCATTGATGAAGAGGCGAGAGGACGAGTTCGTCAAAGTCTTTCACGGCCAGAAGACCCTTGAGTACGATTTTGCACTTCACGAAAAGAACAGAATGGCCATGCTGTCGGCCCTAAAGGATCTGCATCCTCAAATCGGTACCGATCTTGAATCCGAGGTCAAATCGAAGGCAGATGATCGAGACAAAGCGATGACATTGTTCACGGGCATGTTCGAACGACCCAAAGGTAAATCGAATGTTCAAAAGGGCGCATTCGCACAAGCTCTCGCGGCGCAAATTGAAGACAACAATCTGGAAATCGAAGTTCCAAGCTATATCAGCAAAGCCGTAAAGCATGCCTGCAAGCCATGATCGAACTGTCTCAGCAGCAGCGGGAGATCATTGAGGCGCCGCTCAACCCTATGGCCGTCACTGCCTGCGCGGGTAGCGGCAAGACCTCGACCGCAGTACGGCGACTCGCTGCTATGCGAAAGCAGCTCAACGATAGGCACGGCCACGTTGCGCTTTTGTCGTTCTCCAACGTAGCCGTTGACACGTTCAACAGAGATTTCGACGCGTTGCTACAGGCAGAACCCGGAAGCAACCGCGCAGGCGGCGTCGAAATATCCACGGTCGACGCATTCGTCACCTCAAACATTATCCGACCGCACGGACATCTCGTCATGCGATGTTCTAGGACTCCCTTCCTCGTGCATGGCACTGAGCCCTTCCTAACGAATTTCAGCGTCTGGGACGGAAAGAGGCCGCAACCAACAACAGCGCTTCAGCCTGTTGTCGTGAAGGGCGAGGGTCTTCAATTTGAAGTCGGGCGGGCGAAAACTGTCGTTGATCGGAAAACAGCTACCGAGGCGATCAAGAAGTTGGCAGGGCTCGGTGCTTATTCGCATGCTTTGGGAAACATCTGGGCGCTGAAAGTCCTTATGAACCAACCACTGATCCGACGCGCTTTGGCACGCCGCTATCCACACATTCTTGTTGATGAGGCCCAAGACATCGGAAAGCTGCATCAATTGATCCTGATGTCCCTACAAGGCGCCGGAGCACAGGTCTCCCTTATCGGGGATGTGAATCAGGGTATCTACGAATTTTCCGGCGCGACCGGCGCGTTTCTCAAGCAATATGCGGATCGTGATGACGTCGACTTCCGAACGCTCGAGACAAATTTTCGATCGGTACCGAGCATCGTCAAGATCGCGAACAAACTCTCTGGGCGCGACGACAAACCCGAGCGCTCGGAACCAGAAATTTCGTCGGGTGCGTATTATTTTGCGTACAAGAAGGAGGAGAAAAACAGTGCGCTCAAATCCTTTGCAGCGCTGTTGGGCGATGCAGGTATTCCAGCTGACGACGCGGCTGTACTTTGCCGATCGGCGAAATGGGCGGACGATTGGGCCGGTGGTGAGAATGATCAGGGACAGGGCGTTCTGCGACACTTCGTGGACTCCGCGATCCAGCGGGACAAGTTTGGTCGCTTTGATGAGGCCTTCAAGCTTTGCTGCGCTGGCGTCATTGGCCTGCTGGATGATAATCATGGCGATTTGCTCTCCGACCTAGTAAGCCGCAGCCGCGACGAGCGGAGTTCTCAGATGTTGCGAAGGACGCTGTGGACATTCGTGAAAGATGCGACTGCCGGATTGCCATCCGCGTCACTTATAGCAGACACCGCTTGGCAGCCCGCTCTTATGTTGCGGGTTGAAGCCATGCTCGCCATGCTTTCAGCGGAGTATGGTTTGAAGGCTCGAGGCAATTGGAAAGCAAAGCTGGCGAGACGCAGAATATTCAACCGACCACTTATCCAACCCGCAGATTTAGTGGGGGAGAACGTGCCAAAATTTCGCGTCTCAACCGTTCACAAAGTGAAAGGGGAAAGTATCAGGGGCGTTTTGTATATCTGCAACCGTTCGCATCTCAATGAACTTCTGGGTGGAACAACGACTGAGGTCGGCAAGATCGGATATGTCGCACTCACCCGAGCGCGTGACCTGTTTGTATTGGGTGTTCCTGCCGCCAACAAGGAAGAGTTCGCTCCCAAACTGGATGCACTTGGGTTCAAAAAAGCAGGTGGTGGATAGACTTTCGGTCTGAGAACCGGTGTTTTGACCCTATATGCGTCTTGAGAGTAGGATTGAACGACAACTCGGTGTCGAATGTGAACTCTTATTCTGAAGATGCTCCCATGCTCTATGTGGTCATTCAGGATGGAACACTTAGCAATGAATAGTGCGTACTGAATGTGATGGAAGCAATTTCCAAATCTGAAACCGGAAAGGCATGGCTGAGAAATTTCGAAGCCAATGACAGAGCTACCGCAAGAACACTGTTGGATAGTCTTCGTCTAATCAACCTCGACGAGGTCTCTGAAGCCATCTATGAGCTTCTTGAACAACTCGTAGCTGAGCGCTCTGGAAGGAGAAGAGCGGTCGCGGTGTATGCAGAAAGAGAATTCCAAGAGAAGAGAATTTTCCAAACTCAGCTGTTAAGGGGAGAGAAAAATTCCGCTATAGAGCGCGCCTTTGGAAAAAAAGGACTGCCACCGGTGAAACCGATAAGAGGCGGTGTTCGGGTAGGAAGCGAAGGTATTGTCAGCGCATTGATTGCACAATCCGTCAAGAAGCATTCTGGAATACTCATCAATACCCCAGGACCGGACAGGTTTCGCAGCAAGCGAAGCCCGATTTCAACTATCGCAATTGTGACCGATTTCATTGGATCAGGAAGTCGCCTGACCAAAATGTTAGACAAGTTTTGGAACGTCCGAACTGTGAAGTCATGGCACAGTACCGGGTTGATTGACTTTGTGGTGATTGCAGCTACCGCGACACAGGATGGCGCGGCTGCAGTTAGCTCCCACGTTTCCCGTCCAGACGTCAGATCCTCACATACAATTCCAACAATGAGTTCTTCGAAGTTTGAAGAGCACCATTTTGGTTGGGACAGCTTGCTAGCTAAGTTCGCTGAACAAGACCCAAGCGATGATTATGTTTGGGGGTTTCTCAATTCAGCAGCGTTGGTCTTGTTTAGCTATGGTATTCCAAACAACGCGCCTTCAATTCTTTGGAAGGATACAAAACAGCTCAAGCCTCTATATGTTGGCAATGCCCCTTCAGAACTTAGAACTTTGTTTTGGTCGGGCACAAAGAGCGAGCAAGTTGATAGGGCAGCCAGCGAACGTGGGCATAAACTTGACGCAATCGCAGATGTCAAAGAACGGATAATACTCCTAGTTCTTCAAGAATTGCGAGGCCGCTTCTCAAAGAAAAAAGTTCAGGAATTGTCGGAGCGCCTTGCTCTGCCTAGGGCAGACATCATGGAGGCACTCAACGTGGCTTTGCTGCGAGATTTAATTGATGGAAACGGGCGTCTTACGGACAAAGGGTACAGTGAGTTAAAGGCGCAAAACATCAACCGCCAAAGAAAGATCGTCGTTCCAACGAATAATGATCCATACTATCCTATGACTCTGAGAGTTTCCAAGGGTTCGTCTAGTACCCACCGCTCGAAAGGGCGGTCATGACGGTTACTTACACTGATCGTCAAGGGCACTGGGGTTTCCCAGCGCCATCGATGGAGCGCACGATTGCACGTCTCTGGGCAAAGAAAGCAGTCCCGGAGGGACACAGTCGTATGCCTTCATTGCTTCCTTTGCCCACAGCACCCGTTCCGGGTGAAAGTAGATGAAACATCCTTGGGACTCTCAGGACTTTCTACGTGGCGCTAAGGCAGCGGGCAGAGATTCCGATACCCTTTCCGCAGCCGCTTCAATCGCCAAAGCAATTAAGCAGGTTTCTCCAAACCTGCCCGTCATTTTCTCGCTTTCACACCTAGCTCATTTGGTCGATGTGTCGCCGAAAAGCCTGCGCCCGATAGTTGATAGGATGAGCGACCCATATCGCCATTTTCGGCTTCGAAAGAAGAGCGGGGGCAAAGGTAGTAAAGCTCCCAAACGGCGATTTCGTGATATCTATGCACCCCAGCCTCACGTTCTACGAACTCAACGGTGGATCGCACAGAACATCTTGAATTCAATTCAGCCACACCCGTCGAGTTTTGGCTTTGCGCCCGGAAGTGACATGCTCGACGCAGCAACATTGCACTGTGGCTGCGCTTGGTTGTTGAAAATGGATGTAAGCAACTTCTTTGAATCTATCTCCGAGCGCCAAGTCTATTGGGTATTCCGGAAATGTGGATATACGGCGCTGCTATCATTCCAACTCGCTCGCCTCTGCACTCGCTCTGTTGACCGGAACCACTATTTTCACTTGAGAGAGACCAAGTACCCGCACCCGATTGCTACCGAGGGATTTCTTCCTCAAGGCGCTCCAACAAGCCCAATGCTTGCTAATCTAGCTGTGTATTCACTAGATGAAAAACTGAAGCGAATTGCAGATGATTTCGGGTGGAAATACTCCCGCTACGCTGACGACATGGCTTTCTCAACTGATCAGAGTGTATCACGAACTGACGCGCTTAGACTCAGGGGGATGGTAGAAGGTGTACTTAAAAACATCGGTCTATCTGAAAACTACAGCAAGACGCGGATCTCACCACCCGGCGCGCGAAAGGTCTTGCTTGGATTGCTAATCGACAGGGACCGCCCGCGCCTAACAAGGCGGTACAAAGACAACATCGAAACGCACCTTTATGCACTCAACCACGACAAAATTGGGGTATTGGCTCATCAATCCAAACGTGGTTTTAGCTCAGTGACGGGCATGCGCCATCATGTCAGAGGGCTAATTTCGTTCGCTTATCATGTGGATAAGAAATACGGCGAAAAGCTGTATACCGAATACAATAGAATAAGGTGGTAGATTTCGATGTTAGACTGGTACGTTCCAGCCAGCTTGCTCGAAGCAACTAGGCACTTCATATGACACATACGGCGGCATTGGGCCGCTTGACGAAATCGGATGAAAATCATAGTTATCGCTTGGCCCTCTCGCAGGCCGGTGTGCCCGCCACGCAAAGCAACGCAGCGTTTTTAGCCATGAATATTCACTCTGCGCGCTTCGCGTAGGGCGGCTAGCAGCGGGCACCTAGTCATATCCAAATGGAGATGACACATGAATAACCATCAGATGAAAAGACTAAAGACGCTTGGCAAACGATATGCGCGTGCGACGGCCATGGCACACACTGAAGCATTGAACGTTTTGGCCGCCGAGATGGGGTTCGCACACTGGAAGGCACTGACCGATGCAACTAAGGAGGGCTGGCTTCCGGGCGACGAGGATTTGGCAAAGGCGAGCGAATTTGTGCGCCAAGTAGGAGCCAAAACCGAGGCAACCGCATCCACCAGGGACTTCCAGCACAACGACGAGCCAACATCAGAAGAAGGTGAGCTTTGCGACCATCAATTCCAGATTGGGGACTATCTTGGGGACGTTATCGTCTCAGGGGTGGGTTGGGAATTACGCATTCCGGAAGCCCCGTTTAAAGCACCTGTCGTCGAAATTGATGAACGCTATGCAGATACTAGCCCGGTCAGGGAACCCGAATTTCTCAGCAAACTACTCGACATTGCCAAAGAGCGCAGCACACGAATTCGGGCGCAAATGGCAGTGGATTGGCCTCGACGATCAACAAAAGCCGATCTTGATGGCGTAGCACGCCACCCAATTGGAGGCGGGGAAGCGTCTGTCTGGTACTGCCATAGCTGCGATGTGGAGATTACAGGAACACAATTGGCGAAGAACTATTGGTACTGTCCAGACTGTGGCACACATCCTCTCAATATTCACATGGAGCCATTTGACAGTAAGTCTCCTGGGAAGCCGGCGGAGACGCCAAATGCTGCGCAAAGAGAAACCCCAGAAGTGCGCATTGTGGAGCCTAGGCTCACACTTCACTTGAATGAGGAGACTGTCTCAGTGCTCATACGGTGTGCACTCCTTGAGGATGCAACGTCAGTCAACGAACGCTTAGGCGCAATGCGCGCGGAAATCAGTCTCATAGATGAAGAAGAAGTCTGGATCACATTTGATGAGTTGCTGTGGCCGGAAGACAAAGAACCGACGTCAGCGCTGGCAGTCGCGGCAGAGCTTGGACTGGAAGTTGAGCAAGAGCTTTCCTTGTTCACAGAGCCATTTGCTTGGCCGGACTTGGGCAGCGTGACTTCAAAAACCGAAGAGTTCACCGCAACACTGCTGAAGGCCTATGAGGAACACGGTGTCATCAAAAGGTAATCGTCTTGATGTTGCACGGGCTGGGTTGTTGGAGTTGCAAAACTGCCCAGCTCTAGCGGACGTCTGCTTTCGGAAAGCTGCTGCGCAGCATACTGGGGTACCGGCAACGTCCGGAATGGGCCGGTTGGTGTTGGCCGATTTGGGTTAGGTTTCACCGAATAAGAGGAAGCGCGGTCGCTTCCGGCGCTTATTGCTGGCGCCGCGCCTCATGCCTGGTGCCAATACCTCGCAACATTTTTGCAAGAAACACCTCCCAAGCGGCGGAGCCGAAACGCTGATCCTCGCGCTGTCGGCGATGGCGCCTGCGCTAGCCGCTATGACCCGACCTCGTTCCGAACAAAGTGATCTCGACACGGCGGTTTTTCTGCCGGTCGCTTTGGCTCTCTTCAGGTCTGACCAGCAGTTCGCTCTCGCCCCGCCCCTCTACTTCGATCTCGATCGGGTCGAGACCGGCCCTGCCGATTTCCCTCTCCAGCCAGATCCTGACCGTTTCAGCTCGTCGCTCGGAAAGGTCCTGATTGTAGGAATCGGTATTGGTGCTGTCAGTGTGACCGACCACCACGATGCGCTCTGGCGGGTCTGCCACCAGCGCGGCCAATAGTTCTTCCAGTTCAATAATCTCGGTATCGCGCAGTTGATCCTCGTCAGAGGCGAACAAGACATCGCCCTCAAGCAGAAATTCAGTGCCTTCCGATGTCTCGGTCACGGTCAGCGCCGGCAGAGTCGCGGCGGCCGCGCCGAGGTAAAGACCAGCCAGAAGGCAGGCCGGCAAGAGTGTCGACAGCGCTAGACCTCGCCACCAGCGCCCGTTGTAGGATTCAGGCGTCCACACCCTCCCTGGATCCTTGCCCACGAATTGGCAGAAATAGTGATACTCGTCCTGCGGAATGACCGGCGGATCGCCGACCCCGTTGGCGATGTCATCCTGTGCCGGCTCGGTTAGCTCCGTGCCCTTCAGATGACGTGTCTGATCCATAGCGCAAGTGAAGACACAGTTGCGATGATAGCCGACATACCAAACCACGAGGACGAGCGACAAAAGCAGCAGCGTGATCGCTACCAGGATTACCCAGCCACCTAGCCCAGCAAGCGCAGAACTAACGAAATGAAAGATACCGACGATCACCAGCAGTGAGACGGTGGAGACGGTCAACGAATAGCCAAGTATTTCGGTGGGCCGCCGCAGGGCTAGGTTCGAAACCAGCGACAATAGCGCCGTCACTGCGGCAAAGACATTCCGCACCATCTGCAAATTATCCGAAATCCCGCTCATCCAGCCTCGGATTTCCGGGGTAAGACTGTTGGCCAAGGCGACAAGCGTTTCCAAGAGAGTCCCTCAGAACATTACCGATGCGCTACGCTGACGCGAGTTGCAGGGATAGGGAGTGTTATCTTCGTAGAAACGGGTTTTGTTGTTCTGATCGAGCTGTGATCCACGAAACCGATACATGAATCCGGACTCTAGGTAGTCGGACACAGGCGTAGTATGTCCTTGCCCCCAGCCCTGCGGCGAGTGGACGTTGATTTTGGTCACCGACAGCGACAGACCCGTGCGGTGGGAATGAACTGTGAAAACGACCGATGGTGACGCGTTACTTCCGAGTTTAAACGGTCCCGAAAACCCGAAAACAAGACCGGTCAGTACTGGTGGCCGCGCAGCGTATTCTATGGCTCCCTGACTGACCGGACGGACTTTAATCGGTGCTCCGGCCTCTATCGCCTGCCTCAGCCACCCGGCAAGGTCGGCATCGCTATTGAATGAGAACCGCATAGCCGGCCCATCCTTCGTCTGAAGCTCACGTAGCGCCATGGGGTTGAACACATCGAGCAGCGGCGGCGGCATGCCATCACCGGCGCCAGTCCAAACTAGAGTTCCGCTGAAATTTTTCAGACCAAAGGCCCTGTTGCGCAGGATCATCGCCACTTCGGCGGCGGATTTCTGGAATTGCGGCAAGGTCACCGCGTTGCCGAGGTGCTCCGGCGTGAAACCCGGCAGTCCGCGGGCCACATCGCTGAGATAGTTAGCGTAAGCGCTGGGCTCCAACGCCAGATCGGACAAGCTTGACGCCGCAATCACACGCGGATTCTGCAATGATTTCAGGCGGGGAGCGCGCTCGGTTAATCCGAACAGATCGTCCCATTTTAGCGGCCCGTCGGTCATCAGCGTGTCGACCGAATTTACCAGTACGGGCGACCAGGTACGTGTGTCCAGATCAGAAGGCTCGTCCGCCATTTAGATGCCTTCCGTAAAATTCCGAGTTGAATACAACTTGAAAAACAGTACCGCAGCCGAGTTAAATTTCAACGCTGTATTCCGCCGCCGCCCCCGGGTAAGGCACGTTAAATCGCAGGAGTGGCGTCCTCGCTGGAGTAGACTCGACCTACCGATTGGAGGGCGAAGGGATGATCAGGAACCCTAGCGTCCAGCACGATTGGCCTTCAGCGTTGTCGCGCCTGTATATCTCCGGCGAACGGCGGATTTGACGGGCTGCACCGCAGCACCAATAGACTAGCTGAACGGCAGCTATGGGCCGTCCATGAAGGCGCTTGGTCAGCACACAAGCTCGATGCCGCACCGCAACCGAGGGCTGCGAAGAGCCGGATCGGTCAATCGCTAAGTGACTTCAAATTCAACAAGCGTCCTATGCTTTGACGATACAAGCTTGAGAGCAACAACTTCATCCAAGTAGTCTCTTCTTCGTGGGTCGACAGACAAAGACCTCCAAGAACAAATGCAAGCACGCCTGGCCGGCTAAAGACATTGCTAGGACCTAGAGCAACAAGATGTATCTCGCACAGCAAATGCTGTCCCTTCTCGAAGAAGGGGCGAAATCACGAAATCGCGTCGCACTGGCGCAGGTGGGCCTCCTCTCCCGCTGGGAACACGCCGCCTGTCTCTTTCGGGACGTTCTCGACGACTACGAGTTGTTTTCCTTCGACGAGAGCGCATTGATCCCGGCCTCTGACATTCGCACGGACAGCGAGCGTGGTCTCCTGGGTGTCGCTGGTCATGTCATGAAGAAGCCGAGGCGTCTTTTTATAGAATGCAGCCAGGATGATCTTGAGAGAACAATGCCCGAGTTCGACTTCGGCTATGCCGAAGAAATTCAGGACCGTCCGCTGTACTACGGGATCATCAAACGTCGAGGATGCCTACTCGACATTCTCGGGGACGGGAGGAGCGTTATCCAAACCATCAACCGGATGCAACTGAACTTCGACAAGCGCGACCTTCTGAAGGAGGGGCTGTCTCCGGCAGAAGCCAAGTTCGTCGTCGACATGATGTCTCTTCAGCCATCCTCTGTTCAAATCCAGGTGGACATGGCCAAGGATCTGGGAACGACCCGGAACGAGTTCGTCGCAACGCTGCCTAATGGGTTAACGCAGAAAGAGGTGGAGGCACGCTGGTCTCGCTACCAGGTCGATGAGCGCTTCTGGGGCGAGATGAGCGATACTGCCCGCAACACGGAATATGCAGGTACGCTCAACCCGCTCGAGGCCCACATGGTCGAGGTCAATGGCATCTTCCAGGCCGCGATTGCAATGGCAGCCGTCTTGGAGTTGAAGGATGCCGAGCAGACGCCAAAGCTGGTTAACCTGTCGCGCAAAGCCGGCGGTTCGGCCAAGAAGCGCAAGAATGCAAGCACAGAAATCACAGGGGTGTCCGGAAGACGGAGCATCAGCATCGTGACCATGCACCTGAACGAGGAGATTCTGATCTCCCTGCGCAATCCAGATGACCGAGTTCCGGCCGATCGCTTCAAGCTGGAAAGGGCGTCACCCAGGGCGCTGCATTACGTGCGCGGCCACATGTTTCTCGCCCGCAATGGCCAGATCGTTTACCGAAAACCCCACTTCCGGGGCAAGGCAGGCCTCAGAACCCTAAATCGGGTCGTTGGCTAATGCCATTGGTCGCTTCGTCCCGCACACCACTAGGCCGCCACATCCGAGATTATGAACAAGCAGCGAATGGCCCGTCTGACGGGCCGCACTGCAGCGACGGTTACGCATTGCCAAGGTCCGCAATGGGCCGTACGCGATCGCCTGCGTGGCGTCTACGGATCTAGACGCCAGTCCTCGAACCCTTTGCCAGCGTTCGCTTGCACCAGCGTCTCCAGCGTTTCGGCAGGCAAGTAAACAAGGCGCGTTCGATCTACTTTCCCAGACTTCACTTTCAAGCGTTTTTGCGCAGTGATGTCTGTGAATCTTGCGATCGGCGCGCCCGTGCCCGCATTGACTTCAAGCACGATGGGATTGCTCCTCACTGTGCCAAACCGCTTGACCCAAGGTATACTCATGCCAACCTCAGTGTCGCCGTCCTCGCCAGAGACAATTACGCCAATATCTATGTGGGAACCTTTGTGCGTTCTAAGCTTTCGCGCCAGCTTCCCTCCAGCACGCAAATCGAAAAGGCCGTCGCGACGATCCATACGCGTTGCCATCTCTGCCCAAGCATCTTGGTGTTCCAGCTGTGAAGATCGAAACAACTTGAGAGCCGGTTTGACGGCATGCTTGTAGACTTTACGAACATCATCGGCGTCCCAAGGAAGGAGGTTAGCCTTCCGAGCTTCGTTGGCGGCAACAATAGGCAACATGATCTTTCGCAGGAACCGCCGCTCAGCCCCTTCAAACGCACGTTTCGCCTTTTCTTCTTGCCGCCTTATGTGGCGCTCGACCTCGCTTGCCACCCTAACCTTGAGCTTTGGGAGCTTTTTGGTCCAAGCCTTGATCAACACACCGTGGTTGACGGCAAAGCCCAATTCAAGGAGCCGAGCCTGCTCTGCAGGGGACGATCCGTCCTCCAACAAATCAAAAACCCCCGCCGGCCCATCAGGCACCGGGAGATCAATCAGCCGAACCTGCGCACCCAAGCTATGTTTCAGGCCCTCTTCTTCGACAAGTTCCCGCACCGGAACCGGGCTCGTCATCAGCATGGTTAGCGACCAGTCGAGCTGAGGATGGTTCTCTCTCACGGCGGCCGATCGTTTCTTGGACTGCCCACCAACCAAGATGTGGTTCAGACGCTTTATGAGTTGACCTGGGTTATCCTGGGTTCGCTCAGTGTCATCCATAATCAATAGGTGATCACTGTGGCCAGCAGCTATCTCCTCGGCGGCAGTGGGAGTGATATTGAAGTCGGGTATCGCGTCCGGGTTGCCGGAGACCGACGCGGCGACCTTCGCGGCAGTTGTCTTGCCGGTCGAAGATGGACCCGCGAAGTTGAAAATCACTCCCTCGGGAGAACCAGCATGCCGAGCAAGCGGCGCAGCAAGCGCTGCGCCAATCCCGAACATTGCAAGTGATGACGACCGGGCAGGAAGAGCCACTTCTTCTTGCCAGCTTGCCAGGTCACCGCTGGATCGTCCGAGATATGTTGGCGCCTGGGGCGGCTGCAAAATGATCGGCCTTTTCGTTTCTACATCACGCTGAAACGACACATGCGACTTTGCCAAAACAAAGTTTTTCCCGTGCCACCCACAGCGACGCACAAGGTCTCCGGTACAGCCTTTGTCTTCGGCCGAAGCGATAAGACCTACGACAAAACGCTGCGCCTCCTTCGTATTCGGGAAATGGGCTCCATGAAACAACAGTTGTTTAGAGATATTACCCGGCTGGGCCAAACCATCTCTAGGAACGACAAACCGAGCCGTGCCCCCATCAATGCGTGGGAACTTGAAAACGTAGAAGAATAGGGAAGTGTCGGCCAACGTAAGCTTGGCGATGGACGCTCTCCAACCCAGTAAGGGCTTTTTGCGAGTTGTCATGGCAGTGTTCCATTTTTTCTAGCAAGACCGCGTTTCAAAGCGGACGAATTAAGTTTGGTTGTGCGAACTGGGCCAGTACCACTATGCCCACGACGGTTGGCACGCTGGCACACTGGCACAGCGCTAGTGACAGCTACGCTTGTCGTTGCGTTTGGCCGTTGTGGGGGAGTGGGCGGGCAACTTGCAGTGTTGCCACGCCCAACTAGGAAATCAGCACTTCTGAACCCGTTTACTGGGGTAACAAGCCATCAAACTACTGATTTCATCATTTTCCCAAACGACAAACACTACCGCTTCACACGGTTAGAGATTTGAAAGTTCAGCCGGTTTTGGAGCTCTCTGATACTCACCCTGTGTCCGATGAGACGTGTTCGGATCGGGTATCGATCGAGAAACAGCAGTAGCTCCACCAACTGATACGACTTGAGGTTGAAAGAACGTGTGTTCCATCGACCATTTGAAGCGATGTAGGAAGAACGACGGAAGAACTGAGCTTTCAGCGTGTAGCTGACCACCTTCTGGCGATCTTTATATGTGGGCCCAACGTCGCCTCTCTTCAGTGGACGATCATCTCTCTTGTCCAGGGGGAATACACCCCTCCAGTCGAAATCCTCGCCTTCGAGCTTTGCTGCAACGCCATAGAGATGCATCTGCCAGTAAGGCTCAAGCTCCTTGCCAACGTTCAAAGAGGCATCCACTCCGAAAAAAGCACAGCTGTTGTCGGGACCCTTGCGTACAAGGCTCTTGCTGACAGTGGCTACCCATCTGTCGAGATCGAAGTCTTCAAGCTCCCCCTCACCTACGCGGCCACCTTTGGGGACAACCGATACCCGACTCAAGAATCGATACCAGTTCAGGTCAGCGTCGAAACCGTCCAAAAGGCCAAGACGGAATTCGCGCAGGCATAGCGGACAGGCACCCGAACCGCAGGGATCTCCAGCACTACAGTTTTTCAGTCTTCTACTTAGCCGAAGTGAATTGGTGGTCCCAAGCCTCTCTAGTACCGAAACATAACAATCTCGCTGCTTTACAGCTTCGCGCTGAGACTCGATCTGAAATTCGCGCTCTGTATCGAACGGTTCTTTCGTATGCTTAGCCATGACGTGCGCCCCCGTTGTTGGTGGTGGAACGCGTCTTGTCCTGCCCTGTGAAGTCACATTGGGTTTCAGCGATGTACTTACTCAGCCCTTGGACGGGGTAGCGGATACACCCTTCCATTTTGCACCAGGCAGGGCCTACGCCGTTGGCTCGCCATTTCCGCAGCGCTTGCACTGACACTCCAAGCACTCTCGCCACCTCCTTTTCCGGAAGTACGGCCGGTTTGGCGCCTGCTGACGGCTCCGTCAGGCAAAGCGGTATCGTTCCGATAAAATCGGTCATTTCACATTCCTTCTAATGTTTCAGCTATCCCTGCTTAGCGATTGAAAGGCGTTCAGCATTTGACGTTTCTATCTACATGCAGCGCCACAGCCACCACTGTCAGGGCTCGACCAGTATACCCGTGAGCCCCGACGGCGAGAACCCACTAAGATATTGTTTTATATGACTGTTTTTTTGATACTCGACCGAAAGCTAAATCTGATTGTTGGGGCCTCTAATCATACTCGCCAACCCCTCAACTTGACATTTTGAAGATTTTCTGCTTCCTATTCTGGAAACGAAAATGACGAAAACCCGAGTCAAGTGAAAATTTTTTTTCGCGTTCTGCCAGCTATATCTTGCCGCAAAGGAATAATTGGTCGTGCCGATTCGCTTCGAAGTCGAACCGATTCTTAATTTCAAAGGCGAGGTCGTCCGACAGTTGAACCCAAAGCGTCCTCTGCTGCTAAGAGACCTTGATTGGCTGGCGGACGAAGGTGCACGTAGATTGAAACGCCGCTTTTCAGACGAGGTGCAGAACGGATTTTGGGAACAGCATGATGAAAAGGCCATAAACGTACTGAAGAGAGCCAGCTACATCGTCGGGGCTCAGCTAGCCGCAAAGAAGAAGAAAGGGCCCTCCGCACTTGAGAGTTTCTTTGAACGCTCAAGGTTCAAGCCCCGGAAGCCCATTGCTTCTGCCCCGTCAGCCAAAGATAACCCTTTCTTCTGGTGCTTGCAGCTATTCAACCACCGGCATCAATTCATATCGCGCGGCGAGAAAACCAAGACCAGTCAGGCGTTGCTCTATGCTTACCGAAACAACGTTCCACCGGAGTTTCTGACGGGGTTTCTCCTTCAGATAGGCAAAGACAATGCGATTAGATGGAGTGCTGATCCCGAACATCGTCAACGGTGGTTCGATGGCGCGGATAGACCCCGGTGGATAAATCGATTGCCTGAGCCGAGCTGGTGATGACAATCGATCAATCCGCGCCTGAAGACAGACCCAACCGGTGCTGCATCGTTATCTTGGCGTCCTTGTGATGTGGTTGCTAGGTGGTTGTTGCGATGATTTGGCTCCGTAGTACGCACAAGATCTGCAAAATAAACCTTTGTTAAGATGCAAGAAATGTGGTGCCCCCAGAGAGACTCGAACTCCCGACCCTCTGATTACAAATCAGATGC
>CAYODE010000058.1:0-19537 GCA_964402685.1 uncultured Aestuariivita sp.
TGAGGATATCGAGATGCGCGTCCTGAAACGGTCTGCGGCCCTGACGGCAGCTTGCTTAGCGCTTGCTGGCTGTGCGGAACCATTGGACTTTGATTTGCGCGGCAATGTGGGGGCATTTTCGACTGCGGATGCGGTTCAAAATGTCAGCACCACCCGGCCCGAGCCGGATGCACGCGGCATAATTTCCTACCCGAATTACCAAGTGGCCGTCGCACGGCGTGGTGACACTGTGACAAGCGTCGCGCGTAGGATTGGCAGCGACCCGAATACTCTGGCCCGCTTCAATGGGGTCGATGCCGATGTTCCGCTTCGGGAAGGCGAGATCCTTGCACTGCCAAGCCGTGTTTCTGAGCCAGCACCAGGCACACCGGGCGCAATTGATATCACCACGCTTGCCGGGAATGCCATTGACGCCTCTCCAAGCACGCCACGCGTGGCAACATCGACGCTGGAGCCAAGCGCACCTCAACCCGAAACCCCGGGCGAACCCATCCGCCACAAAGTGTCACGCGGAGAGACCGCATTTGGCATCGCAAGGCTTTATCAGGTGCCCGTGCGCGCCCTCGCCGAATGGAACAGCTTGGGCCCTGACTTTGACATCCGCGAGGGACAATACCTGTTGATCCCTGTCGCCGATGCGCCACCTCCGGTCAACACAGCGGCCGCAGGGGATGTGACGGCGCCGGGTCAAGGGTCGCCGACGCCAACTCCGCCCAGCGCATCAACTCCGTTGCCCGGCGAGGCCGTAACGCCTGTGGCCCAAGCTCCGAAACCGGATCCGGTGGACGTGGGCACGCCAACGCGCAGCAGCAATGCGGCCATGGCGATGCCTGTAGACGGGCGGATTATTCGCGACTACGCGCCCGGGCGAAACGACGGGATCGATATTGCGGCGGCAGCGGGCTCCCCCGTCAAAGCCGCAGCGAACGGCACTGTTGCAGCCATCACATCCAGCGCCGATCAAGTACCAATCGTTGTGGTCCGCCACCCCGACAACATTCTGACCGTCTACGCCAATGTGGACGCCATCACTGTTAAGAAAGGCGATCAGGTCTCACGCGGTCAGCAGATCGCGAAATTGAGGTCAGGCGACGATGCTTACGTGCATTTCGAGGTACGAGAAGGTTTTGATTCCGTCGACCCAACACCCTACCTGAACTGATCCGGCCTGTTCGCCCTGCCCGGCTACCTTAGGTGAAGTTCCTTGTCACTGGACCAAAAAGAGGCGCAGCTCAGGTCACTGAAATGCCGTGTCGACCTGCCAGGTCCACAAAAAACTGCCACGCGACGCGACCGGACCGCGCGCCGCGTGTGGCTTGCCACTCAATGGCTTCCGCCCGAAGGGATTCCTCATCCACGTCCACACCGTAAGCGGCGCAATACCCGTCGATCATCGCCAAATATTCATCCTGACTGCAGGGATGGAAACCCAGCCACAACCCAAAACGGTCACTGAGCGATACCTTTTCCTCAACGGCTTCAGACGGATTAATGCCGGATTGCCGTTCGTTTTCGATCATGTCGCGCGGCATCAGATGGCGGCGGTTCGAGGTGGCATAGAACACGACGTTCTCGGGCCGCCCTTCGATCCCACCGTCCAGCACGGCTTTGAGGCTTTTGTAGTGCTGGTCATCGTGGGAAAAGGACAGATCATCGCAGAACAGAACAAACCGATGTGGCGCGTCTCTGAGCAAGTTCAAAAGCCGCGCGACGGATGGTAAATCCTCGCGCTGCAGTTCCACAATTTTCAGGTCCGGGAAATCAGCATGAACTGCGCCATGCACCGCTTTGGCCAGGCTTGACTTTCCCATCCCGCGCGCGCCCCACAAAAGTGCATTGTTGGCCCCAAAACCTTGCGCAAATCGGCGGGTGTTTTCCAGCAGGGTATCGCGTGACCGGTCGACGCCAACGAGTAGTGGCAACTCCACCCGGTTAACCCGATCCACCGGGGTCAGACGGTCCGGTTCCACGTGCCACACAAACGCAGACGCCCCCGAAAAGTCAGGAGCGTCCAAAGGTGCAGGAGACATCCGTTCCAGCGCCGATGCAATGCGCTCAAGGGGATCGCTCACGGTGTGCGGTCTTTCGCGTCTGCGTCGGCCTCGTCCACCTCGTCTTCAAGCTCTTCCTCATCGAACCACAAACCTTGCTCTCGCAGTTCTTTTTCGCGCTTTCTTTCAACGCGTTTGACGAGCTGGATGGACACCTCATAAAGGCCGTAGACCACGACGAAGAGTATGACTTGCGTGATGACGTCTGGTGGTGTGACCAAAGCTGCTAAGACCAGAATGCCCACAACGGCATATTTGCGGACAGTCCTAAGGCCTTCTGCGCTGACCAACCCGGCTTTGCCCATCAATGTCAGCAATACCGGCAGCTGAAAACACATGCCGAAAGCGACGATGAATTTGATGGTGAGGTTCAGGTATTCTTGCGCCGAACCCTGGAATACCACCGAGAGGCCCTGACTGACCTCTTCGCCGACAACCGCCTCGCCCTCGGCTCCAAACTGCTGGAAGCCAAGGAAGAAGTCGTAGGCCAATGGGGTTACGACATAAAACGCAAACGCTGCGCCGAGGAAGAACATGAACGGCGAGGCTATCAGGAACGGAAGGAACGCGCCCTTCTCAGACTTATAAAGCCCCGGCGCCACAAACCGCCACAGTTGATGCGCGATGAATGGAAACCCCAGAATAAACCCGCCAAGAAGCGAAACTTTGATTGCAACAAAGAAACCTTCCTGCGGGCTGATAAAGATCAGATCGCAATCCTGGCCGCGATCAGACAGCACCTGACACAAAGGCGCTGTGAGGAAGTTGAAGATTGGCGTGGCAACGGTGAAACAGATCACCATACCCACCAGGAAATAAAGAACACAGCGGATCAGCCGTGTCCTCAGCTCCGCCAGATGCTCGATCAACGGGGCGGACGTGTCATCCATATCTTCGGTTTGCGTCATGTCTTGGTCTCAGAGCTCTCTGACGGCTTGGCGTCCATCTGCGCTTCGATCTCTTCGGCTTTGGCAAGCGCCTGTTCCGCCTCGCGCGCCATACGCTCTGCCTGAGCGCGCGCGGTTGCGGCCTGAATCTTGCGGGCCTTTTCTGCCCGGTCCGCTGCCAGTTTGCCGGTTTCGCTATCGGGATCGTACTTTGTGGGATCGAGGCCAGCCGTCATGTCCTTCGCGGCGCTTTTGACACCGTCCATGGCTGTGCCGACCGGATTGGTGGCTGCCTTCAAACCCTTGGCAACCTCGTTCACGCCTGCCTCATCGGCTGCATCATTCATCGCGCGCGAGAACTCACGTGCCATGCCACGCATCTTGCCGACAAACTTGCCGATATTACGGAAAAGCACCGGCAGGTCCTTGGGGCCCACGACGATCAGCGCCACGATCCCAATGACCAGCAGCTCGGTCCAGCCGAGGTCAAACATGGATCAGACCTTGTCTTTGTCGGTCGTCTCGGGGGTCACGTCCTTGGCTTCGTCCGCCGCTTGGGCTTCCAATTCCTCGGTGCCGTCCTTTACGCCCTTTTTGAATGCGGTGATGCCTTTGCCCACTTCGCCCATCAGCGACGAAATCTTACCGCGTCCGAACAGAACCAAAACCACGACTGCAATCAGCAAAAGACCAGGAAGGCCGATATTGTTCAACATGGGTTATCTCCTCATGATATGTTCGCGCACCTCTCCTGGCACGCGTATTCGCTGCGCACAGACCTAGAGCGAGAGCACCCCATCGGAAAAGCCCTGCCACGGTAATTCGTGGAACTGAAACGCCGATATTGCACAAAAATCTGGGCTTGGCGAAAGCAACTGACAGGTTTATGTCAGTTGCTGATGGGTAATCAGAGCGCACGTAAACCCAAAACCCGGAGAATACCTTATGTCTTCACGACTTCTCACCTTGACCCTGTCTCTGCCTCTGATCGCCTTTGCCCCTGCCGCTGAGGCAGGATCAGCGGCGCAACCCGTCGCAGAAATCGTCACCTATCGCTTGAACGAAGGTGTGTCGCAATCCGAACACGTGCAGGCCGCCAAAGCGACGCGCGCATTTCTGATGGAGACAGGCGCCGTCATCACCCGCACCCTTTCGGTGGACGAAACCGGCTTGTGGACCGATCACATCGTCTGGACGTCTCTGGACGCGGCGAAAGCTACCGAGGCAGAGGCGATGCAACGTCCAGAATTCGGGCAGTTCTTTTCGGGGATGGACGAAGCGTCTGTTTCTCTACGCCACACCAGTATTCTGATGCAGATGGAGTGATATGCGCCGCACCGATCGCCTCTTTGACATCATCGGCATCCTGCGCGACGGTAAACTGCACCGCGCGCAGGACATTGCCGACCGATTGGAGGTGTCGGTGCGCACCATTTACCGCGATATGGACACACTGGTCGCGTCGGGGATCCCCGTCGAAGGCGAACGCGGTGTTGGATACATGGTGCGCGAGGCGATCACCCTGCCCCCTTTGACACTTACCAGTGCAGAGCTGGAAGCCTTGAACCTTGGCGTCGCGATTGTGTCGGAAGCCGCTGACCCCGATCTCAAGCAAGCGGCTCAGACGTTGGCTGACAAGATCGATGCAGTGTTGCCTACCCAAACGATAGCAGAGGCGGATGCGTGGAAATTCGCGGTCTATCCCTTTGCTGACGCAGCGCGCGGGTTCTCTCATATGCCCACATTGCGTGCAGCGATAAAAACTCGTCAAAAACTGAAACTGACGTATCGGCGCATTGATGGCACTCTGACAAATCGTACAATCCGCCCACTTCATATGGAGTACTGGGGCCGCGTCTGGACGCTCACCGCATGGTGTGAACTGCGTGACAGTTTCCGTGTTTTCCGCGTGGATCTGGTCGAAGAAGCCAGTGCCCTGCCAGAGCTGTTTGTAGACGAGCCGGGAAAAACTCTATCGGATTTCGAAGCTACTTTGTCGTCGTGAAGCAGACAGGCTCAGGCTAGGCAGTCTGAGTGCCGTCTAAGCCGGGAACACGAAGCACTTGTCGCGACGGATGGTCAGCCACATGACCTTGCCCTGTTTGGGCAGGAACACACCCGGCACTGTTACGCGGATCATCGAGCCATCAAAATCCATTCGAAACTCAACTAGGCTCTCGTTGCCCATAAAACGTGCGCGCTCGACAACACCGCGCGCAGGCGCTCCGTCTGTGGGTGTTGGCGCCGGTCCTTTGCCGCCGCGATCAAAGTCGATGCGCACGTGTTGCGGTCGGAAAACGATCTCGACCTCAGTGTGGTCTGGAACGCCCGGCGCCAAGAACCTTCCGAACGGGGTCATTGCCAAGGCGCCTTCAACTTTCGCGCGCAATACGTTGGTATCACTGAAAAAAGCGACCGCGGCATGATCTAAGGGACGCGTGTAGACATTGTAAGGCGCGCCTTGCTGTACGATTGTTCCGTCCCGCATCAGCGCGATCTCGTCAGCCATGCGCATGGCTTCTTCCGGCTCATGCGTCACCAACAGAACAGCCGTATCTTCGGCCTTGAGCAAATCCAGTGTTTCGTCCCGGATACCGTCGCGCAGGCGGTTGTCCAACCCCGAGAACGGTTCATCCATCAACATGATCCGCGGACGCGGCGCCAATGCACGGGCCAAAGCGACCCGCTGCTGTTCACCTCCTGAAAGCTGGTGTGGATAGCCGTCTATGAATCGGTAGAGGTCCACCTGTCGCAACAGTTCTTCCACCCTGGCCCTCTTAGCCTCCCGCGGGCCGGATAAGCCAAAGGCCACGTTGTCAGCCACGCTGAGGTGCGGGAACAACGCAAAATCCTGGAACATGAGACCAATTTCACGCCGTTCCGGCGGCACGCGTGTGATGGTGTCACACACCAGTTTGCCATCGACCAGAATCTCGCCCGAATCCTGCATTTCCACGCCCGCGATCATCCGTAACGTCGTGGATTTCCCGCAGCCAGACGGCCCCAACAGGCAGGTCACCTGCCCGGGCATGATCCGTAGCGACACGTTGTTTACAACCGTCCGATTGTCAAATCGCCGGATCAGATTGCGGACCTCAAGTCTGGGTGTCGCGTTAGGTGGTGCCGAAGGCTTCACGCGGGCCTCTTGGTAGTTCCCGATTAAAACTATCGGTTATCAATCCAAGCCAGTGCGCGCAAGGCTCAGACTGTTACGTCAAAACCAGCCTCGGCCCGGATCACTCCGTTCACCTGAACCGCCAGATGATGGGGGCCCGCCACAAGGGTAAATGTTGTGGCGTTGCCTTTCAGTGGATGGCGCTTCGCAAGGACCAGCGTTTGACCTGCCGTGATTTTTGACTGCTTCAGTTTGAAGGTCTTACTCCGCTCTTTGCCCGACGCGCTCGGAAAGGTCATCACGTAATCGACGAGGACTGGCAGGTCCTTGGGCGCGTCCAACTGCACGGTGAAAGTCAACGCGTCCCCGATCTGAACCGTGGGCGTGTCCAGTACGACATGCGCTGCCACCTCAGCGTCCGGATTGTATCCTAGTACCCGTAACGCAGCCGGATCACCTGCCTTGACCATGGTCCGCAAGGCGTGCCGGGTCATCCAATCCAACTCTTTGGATGCTTGCCGGCCCGAACGCGCCCAGTCCTGCAGCCGATCGACAACCAAGCGAGGCTCAGATTTAGTGATGTCATTCAAGTGGTTGGCAACGGACCGTGTGACATACCGCGTTGGGTCTGCATGCAACCGGTCTAACAAAGGCATCGTCTGATCAGTTGTCAGAGAAACGGCCTTTGCCCAGGGCAGCTTTGGTCGCGTGCCCTCACTGACCAAACGCCTGACATGGTAATTGTCGTCTTCCGCCCAGATCGCCAACCGGGCGAGCGTTTCTTCCGGCCAGCGGTTCAAAAAGGACCTGACGTAGAACTCCATGGAAAACCGTTTCGTCGCAGCATAGAGCAGATCCAACGCGCGGTCGCGATGCGCTTCCAGCCCGTGCCGGACGGCCAGGATACCTGGTACCGCGTGAATGAACCGTCCGAAATCGTCGTCGGACAGGCTTGGATCAAGCTCTGGCGGCATGGCCGCTTCGAGCTGATCGGCCATTTCCGGGAAGGAGGACGACAGCTGCGGTTCAAGGCAGTCTGCAATCCACTCCATCCGTGCCATCAACTCGCGTTCCGGGAAGCCCGCTAAAACAGCGTCTTGGAATCGGGCAGCATCAAAGTCAGGCAACGCGGCACTATATTCGGCCGCCAAATCACCGATGCTGTCGGGATTGAACAGATGGTCCTTTAGGGAAAATCGTTCGTCAGCCATCAGAGTGTCGCGTTCACGCCGCCCCCGTCATGCAGGATGTTCTGACCCACTATGAACCCCGCATGCTGGGAACACAGGAACGCGCAGGTCGCGCCGAACTCTTGCGAGGTGCCATAGCGGCGCGCTGGGATGGTCGCAGAACGACGCGCGCGCGCCTCTTCAACGGTGATCCCTTCCGCCTTGGCCACAGGACCATCCAGCGCATCAGCGCGGTCGGTCGCATGGATACCCGGAAGCAAGTTATTGATCGTCACACCGCTTGGGGCGACTTGTCGGGCGGTGCCCGCGACAAATCCCGTCAACCCGGTCCGTGCCGCATTCGACAAGCCCAGCTGCGGGATCGGAGCTTTGACGGATTGGCTTGTGATATTCACCACACGACCCCATCCACGGTCCATCATGCCTGGGAGCGCCGCCTGCATGAGCGCAATCGGCGTCAGCATGTTGGCGTCCAATGCCGCAATAAAGTCGTCGCGTGACCAATCGTGCCACATGCCGGGAGGCGGTCCACCCGCGTTCGTGACCAGAATGTCGACTTGCCCCGCTGCGTCGATCACAGCAGCGCGTCCCTCTTCACTGGTCACATCGGCGGCAACGGTTGTGACCTCGACCCCGTATTCAGCGCGCAGCTTCGCAGCGGCAGCTTCCAATGCCTCCGCTCCCCGCGCGTTCATAACCAGATTGACGCCAGCGTCGGCAAGCGCCTCGGCGCATCCAAAACCCAACCCTTTGCTCGACGCACAAACGAGCGCGCGTTTTCCAGAAATGCCCAGATCCATATGCCTCACTCCCCAGACGCTTGATGTTCACCCGTGCGGCTTAGCACCGAGCGGCAACAGAGTGCCAGCAAAACACCCGTTCCTTGACCCGGTCGTGCCACAATTTCACGTGAATTTTCACATGCAGGTGGTGGGCAATCGACCGCGCAGGAAAATCAGGAGGGTCTTGAATGTCTGTCCAAGCCGCACCCACACAGTCCTTGTATGCCTTTCCAGCAACCGCTTTTAGAGAGTCAGATCGAGCAAAACTTGGAAACAGGCTCAGACCACACACACCGTTACAAATGTACGGCGATTATGTGCTGGATCTTGATTTTGTGCACGCTCGTCTTTCGGTGCACGCAGATGAAGACGGCGGATGGCGCGTTGCCAAAGACACAAGACTGGGGCAGACGGGCGCGAGTTTGCAGGCAGAATCCCTGCTCACCTTCAGTTGCCCGCAAGGCCGGGCACATAAAGTCTTGCAATTGGCCGAAGTGGACAACCGGTTTCCCTGCAAAGCAACCTACCTTGCGCCTCTGGAAGACTTGAAGTCTCACATCACCTATCAGCTTGTTGGTATCGACCCGTGCGGCCCAACCGACGGGATGTCTCATGTACCCAGCCTTTTCTTTGCAAATGGGACTCACATCACGCTTGCGTCCGGCGCGCAGCGGCCGATTGAAGAGCTAAGAGTGGGTGATCGCGTTCTAACCCGTGACGATGGACCCCAAGACATTCGATGGATTGGCGGTACAACCATGCCAACTGCCAAGGCATTTGCGCCGATTTTGATCAAAGCGGGTGCTCTCAAGAACAGAAACGACCTCGTCGTTGGACCAAATCACCGCCTCTTCGTATCACACTGCCAGTCCGGCCAAGCAGGTTTGATGGTCAAAGCGAGCCACCTCATCAATGGCGACACGATCCACCGCTTACCGGGAGAACGCTTTGATTACACTCAAATCTTGCTGGATCGACACCGCCCCATCTATGCCGAAGGGATCGCAGCCGAGGCTACATTGATGGAAGTGCGGTCCAAACCGTCTCTGCCCCCAGAGTTGATAGACAAACTGACAGGGTTGATGCCTGGCCGGAAGAGTTCCAAGCGCAAAGGTTTTGATGTTCAACAGGCGCTGTTAAGCCGACCTGATGCATTCGACCTGATCCTTCGCGCCTCAACACGATAACTCATCGCGTTTGAAGAAGAACGTCACTCTCCCATGGCGTAAAAGAATTCCTCGCGAACTATGCTGCCGTCCTTGACAGTATAAACCGCTATTTCTTTCATATCGAACGCGTTGCCGGACGCCTTCTCTTTGCCCGTGACCTCGAAAACAACGGCAAATCGATCATCGCCGTGCAGCATCGGATCGCTGATTGTAGCGTTGGTGACTTCCATTGAACTGTCCCACCATGCGTGCTTGCCGCGGATGGCATCCAGCCCATGTGCTTCGCGTCCCTGCCCACTCATGTCTGCTGCCTCAACCGAAACCGCATCTGCGGCATACAATTTGTCCAGGTTTTCAACCTCGCGCCCTTCACGGCATCCCGCCACAAGCTCATCTGCTACCGATTTCAAATCCATGGTTTTACCTCCCGATACGTTCTGGTGAAATGGTAGTTTACCACGCAAGAGCGCCTTCGCCTTAATCCGATTAGCGAGTTTCTTGCGTGGGCAAATCGGCGCTTGCGCCTTTCTGAACTCGGCCCATTCTTGCCCTTTGCCGAGCCCTGACCTATACGCGCGGATATGTTAGACGCACCATCAAATCGACCGGATCTACCGCCTGAAATCGCCCGCCGGCGAACCTTTGCGATCATCTCGCACCCCGACGCGGGCAAGACGACACTGACCGAAAAATTTCTGCTGTTTGGTGGTGCGATCCAGATGGCCGGACAGGTGCGCGCCAAGGGCGAAGCACGGCGCACACGCTCGGATTTCATGGCAATGGAAAAGGACCGCGGCATATCGGTCTCTGCCTCAGCGATGTCGTTTGATTTCAATGAGTTCCGCTTTAATCTTGTAGACACGCCTGGCCACTCCGACTTTTCGGAAGATACCTATCGAACGCTTACTGCGGTTGACGC
The DNA here is from genome assembly GCA_964402685.1 of uncultured Aestuariivita sp. Taxonomy (GTDB): domain Bacteria; phylum Pseudomonadota; class Alphaproteobacteria; order Rhodobacterales; family Rhodobacteraceae; genus Aestuariivita. The sequence continues at coordinate 10,114 of CAYODE010000058.1, forward strand.
TGCGGTTATGGTAATTGACGGCGCTAAAGGCGTGGAAAGCCAAACCCAAAAGCTTTTTGAAGTGTGCCGGCTGCGCGATCTGCCGATACTGACGTTTTGTAACAAGATGGACCGCGAAAGCCGCGACACGTTTGAGATTATTGACGAGATCCAGGAGAACCTGGCAATCGATGTCACACCGGCTTCGTGGCCCATCGGCCAGGGACGCGACTTTATCGGGTGCTATGACATATTGCGCGATCGCCTTGAACTTATGGACCGCGCGGATCGCAACAAGGTTGCGGAAACCATCGAGATCAACGGGCTGGACGATCCAAAACTTGCCGAACATGTCCCGGCAAACCTGCTGGACCAGCTCAAAGAAGAACTTGAGATGGCTCGTGAACTGTTACCACAGCTTGATCAAAAGTCAGTTTTAGAAGGGACAATGACTCCGATCTGGTTCGGATCTGCTATCAATTCCTTCGGGGTCAAAGAACTGATGGATGGGATCGGTCGATATGGCCCGGAACCGCAGATCCAAACGGCGGAGCCGCGCCAGATAATGCCCGAAGAAACAAAGGTTTCCGGCTTTGTCTTTAAAGTACAGGCGAATATGGATCCTAAGCACCGGGACCGCGTCGCCTTTGTGCGTATGGCGTCCGGTCACTTCAAGCGCGGTATGAAGTTGACACATGTTCGGTCCAAGAAACCCATGGCAATCTCCAATCCGGTGTTGTTTTTGGCCTCGGACCGGGAACTTGCTGAGGAGGCATGGGCCGGCGATATCATCGGCATTCCCAATCATGGACAGTTGCGGATCGGCGATACTTTGACCGAAGGGGAAGCCCTGCGGGTCACCGGAATCCCGTCATTTGCTCCAGAGTTGTTGCAAGGCGTGCGCGCGGGTGATCCGCTCAAATCCAAACACCTTGAAAAAGCGTTAATGCAGTTTGCAGAGGAAGGCGCCGCCAAAGTTTTCAAGCCGGCCATTGGCTCTGGGTTTGTTGTCGGTGTCGTCGGCGCGTTGCAATTCGAAGTTCTCGCGAGCCGGATTGAGCTGGAGTATGGCCTGCCAGTCCGATTTGAATCCTCCCAATTCACCTCCGCACGCTGGGTGAAAGGCGACAAGCAAGCGATTGATAAATTTGTGAATTCAAACAAACAGCATATCGCAAATGATCATGATGGCGACATCGTGTATTTGACTCGGCTGCAGTGGGACATTGATCGGATCGAACGGGACTTCCCCGATTTGACGCTAAGCGCGACCAAGGAAATGATGGTCTGAATTCATGAACCCAGGAAGGGACGCGATATATCCTGGCGGCTTCGCCAACTTGATGAAATTCCTGGACAAGCGACAGACGCCATTTGTTGGCGTGTCGACTTTTCTGCCTCCGCAAAGCGTTGATTTGAAAACTCTGTGGGCAATCAAAGTTTCGCCGCCCTCCGAAGATCGCGACAGCCTTCCACGTTTGGACGTTCGGAGAAAGTCTCTGGAGCTTCAAGAAGAGTTCGTCGATCAACCTCGTTTGCTTCACTTGCACGCGTTATTGGTTGCAGTTTTGCGTCGAAATAACCCACCCGATGTGGCGAAACGTTTGTTTTTCCGGATCTGGCGAGAAGAAGGTCAACAAGTGGCGGACGCACTGTCCGTGCGTTGGTTGATTTCAGCCACGACGACTTTTGCGGATTGTGGCGAAACAGGTGACCAGCGTGCTTTGGGGATGGGGCTGTCGCTGTTGTTTGACTTGATCAAACTACATGACACGGAACGTCGTGCCACGGGCATCCCTGGCAACGCACCGTCCACGTTTGTTGGATCTAGGGATCGTCCACCTCTTGCATTCGGTATGGCGCCTTACTCCATGCGAAAAGGCGATCTCGACAAGATTTTGCTCGCCCGCCTTTGGAAACTAGCAGAACGCGAACCAACCATGCAGCATTTGGCGATGCGTATGCTGGAGATGGCCATATCGGACCGTCGCACGGTCTTCGCGAGGATGCAGGACTACAAAGGCACACAATAAGTCCATGTCTGGATCACAACACAAGCTGCTCGCCAGTTGTTCCATTATGTCCTGCAATCTTATCTGATCCTCGCGTAAAAACGCGCGTGTCGCCTTGATCTCTCATTGGCGACGACCGGGCATCACTTTGGACTTTTCCAACAAATGCCTGAAATTGTTGCAAGTTCGGCACCATTGCGTGGCGTCACCAAAGAGTCCTGAAGGCTGGATTTGACCCGACCCGCAGCCAGTGCTAACTCCTAGCCCAGCCAGACATGCGCGCGTGCGCGGGCCATACGGGCCAGGCTGTTTGAGACGTGCGGGCCAAGTCAGTGTCCGCGAAGACGGATACATATGACTAAATTCACAGATCTGAATCTGAACCCGAAGGTTTTGAAGGCCGTCGCGGAAGCGGGCTACGAAACTCCAACGCCAATCCAAGCTGGGGCCATTCCCCCTGCCCTAGAGGGCCGCGATGTATTAGGCATCGCGCAAACCGGTACGGGCAAAACAGCAAGTTTCACGCTGCCCATGATCTCGCTTTTGGCGCGTGGCCGTGCTCGGGCGCGTATGCCACGCAGCCTTGTGTTGTGCCCAACACGAGAGTTGGCTGCGCAGGTTGCTGAAAACTTTGATACGTACTCCAAGCATCTCAAGCTCACGAAAGCCCTCTTGATTGGTGGTGTCAGTTTCAAAGAGCAAGATGCGCTCATCGACAAAGGCGTCGACGTATTGATCGCCACGCCTGGCCGGCTGCTGGATCATTTCGAACGCGGTAAACTCATTCTCTCAGACGTGAAAGTGATGGTTGTCGACGAAGCCGACCGCATGCTGGACATGGGTTTCATCCCAGATATTGAGCGAATTTTCGGTCTGACGCCGTTCACCCGTCAAACCCTGTTCTTCTCGGCCACAATGGCGTCCGAGATTGAGCGGATTACGAATACCTTTCTGTCCAATCCTGAGCGGATCGAAGTTGCCCGTCAGGCCACAGCGTCCGAAACGATTGAACAAGGCGTGGTCATGTTCAAGGGCTCACGCCGGGATCGTGCGGAGAAGGAAAAACGCCATCTACTGCGGCTACTCATCGATGCCGAAGGCGACAAGTGCACAAATGCGATCATTTTCTGCAACCGGAAATCGGATGTAGACATCGTGGCCAAGTCTCTGAAAAAGCACGGATATGACGCGGCGCCGATTCATGGCGATTTGGATCAGAGCCAACGGACGCGGACTTTGGATGGGTTCCGCTCTGGTGAGATCCGCCTCTTGATCGCGTCGGACGTGGCTGCTCGAGGGTTGGATATTCCGGCCGTCAGTCACGTGTTCAATTTTGACGTGCCCAGCCATGCCGAAGACTACGTGCATCGTATCGGACGGACTGGCCGCGCAGGGCGCGAAGGCAAAGCGATCATGATCTGCAACCCGCGGGACGAGAAAAACTTCGACGCGGTTGAAGCGCTGATCCAGAAAGAAATCCCGCGTTTGGACAATCCGATGAAAGTGGATCCACCGGCATCGGAGGCCGTTGAGGAAGAAAAACCTAAGCGCGCGCGTCGAGGCCGCGGCCGTAAGGACGCCAGCGAAGACCAACCAGACGTCAAAGCCGAAGAAACCGTGTCTGAGACTGAGCAGGAAAAGCCGCAAAAGCGTCGTGGTCGCCGTGGCGATCGACAGAGCGACAACAAAGTCGTCGGGATGGGCGATCACATGCCAAGTTTCATTGCCATGAGCTTTGATCAACGCCGTACCGGTTGAGCCAGCTAGGCCTCTGCAGGTAATTTCAGTTAGGCTCCGCGGCATTGCCCGAAAGACGTCTCTTGTGCCAGCCACCGATATTCAGGTGTTGGAGGGTGTTTTCTCAGACGAAGAGAAGGCGCAGATTATTGAACGTGTGACGTCTGCTTTTGGTTCTGTCGCTGCCCTGAAACAGAAAATGGAACGTCGGTGCGGATCCACGAGATAAAAAGTAGATCCGGGGGTTTCGGCGGCAACGTATTAACAACCGACGTGGGGTTGCAGATAAAAACCGCCCGCGACGGCTAGCGCATCCGGCTAACCACCACAGTGACTTCGGGCTTCTTGCCGATCTCAGACTGACAGGTTTGCCGGGCTATCCGCTTGAGCGCCTCTTCTAGCGCATCGTCATCCATCAGCGTCTTTGAACCCGCACGCATCAGGAACTGGTGCAGATCTTCCTCCAACACCTCAACGAGGGCGGCGTTTGAGCGTCCCGTCTCGGCCAAGCCTTTCAGCTCGCACCACGGCTCGCCCAGCGGTTCGTCCTCTTCATCCAGTATGACTGTGACGATCACATGCCCATTCAGAGCCATACGGATCCGATCCCGCACGATCCCGTCCAGCGCGCCGATCTGTATTGATCCGTCGAGATAGGTTCGCCCAGTCTCGATGTATTCGGCGACCGTCGGCGCGTTACCGGACAGGTCAATCATCATACCATTTACCGCAACAATGGATTGTAAGCCATTATGTTCGCTTATTTTTGCATGTTCACGCAGATGGCGATGTTCGCCGTGCATTGGGACAACGATCTGCGGTTTGACGATCTCTTGCATCCTCTCCAGATCAGGGCGGTTGGCATGACCTGACACGTGATAAAGGCTCGAGGAATCATCGACGACATCCACGCCTTTCTCGGAAAGCTGGTTGATGATCCGGATCACACCCCGCTCGTTGCCGGGAATGGTCTTGGATGAAAAGAGAAAAAGGTCCCCTTCCTTCAACTCCAACCCCATATGTTTGCCGCGGGCAAGTTGCGCGGAGGCCGCGCGGCGTTCCCCTTGTGACCCCGTCACCAGCAACATCAGGTTTTCGCGCGGGATATACCCTGCCTCTTCTGGACTGACGACTTTTGGAAAATCTGCCAAAACGCCGGTTTCGATGGCCGCTTCGATCATCCGGCGCATCGCCCGGCCCAGCAAAGCGATCGACCGTCCGGCGGCCTCTCCAGCTTCCGCCAGCGTTTTCAACCGTGCCACGTTCGATGCAAAGGTGGTTGCGACGACCATGCCCTCAGCGTTTTTCACAAGCTTTTCTATTTCAGGGCCCAATTCCGATTCCGACCGGCCAGGGTGCGGTGAGAAGACGTTGGTGGAATCACACACCAACGCGCGCACGCCCGGCTTGGAGACGTCTGCCCACAGTTCGGCATCGAACGGTTCGCCCACACCCGGTGTCACATCCAGCTTGAAGTCACCGGAATGAACGATGCGGCCACCCGGCGTGTCAATCACAAGGCCCGAGCTTTCAGGGATTGAATGCGAGATCGGCAAGAACCCGACAGTCAGCGGTCCTGCTGTTACCGTTTCTGGCCAAGCACTTACCGTGCGTACTGCATCTTCTGGGTACCCATGCTCATCCATCTTACCGCGTGCGATATTTGCGGTGAACGCACGCGCATAGATCGGGGCCCCCAGCGCCTCGTAGCAATGCGCAACCGCCCCTATGTGGTCTTCGTGCGCATGGGTGATGAAAATCGCCTCGAGCCGGTCAGCGCGCTCTTTCAACCAGGTGATATCCGGCATGATCAAGTCAACACCCGGAGAGCCATCCATGTCGGGAAACGCCACGCCCAGATCGACCAGGATCAGCCGTTCTTCATCTGGCGCACCATAGCCATAGACATAGGCGTTCATGCCAATTTCACCCGCACCGCCAAGGGGCAGGTAAATCAGTCTTTCACTGCTCATCGCTTATTCGTCTTTCTTGTTGAACGCATGGATCACCGTCAGCCCATGCATCGTCAGGTCGTCTTCCAACTCATCAAATAGATCTTCGGTCTCGGCAAACAATGGGGCCAAACCGCCCGTACCGACGATACGCATCGGGCGGTCCAGTTCAGCCTTTATCCGCGCACAGCTTTCCTTGATCAATCCGACATAGCCCCAGAACACGCCGGATTGCATACAGGCGACCGTATTGGTGCCGACGACCCGCTGTGGCTTGGAAATGTCGACATGGGGCAAAGCCGCAGCGGCCATGTGCAACGCCTCCAGGCTCAGGTTAACGCCAGGAGAAATCAGCCCGCCGATATACGCCCCGTCAGTGTCCACTACGTCAAACGTCGTGGCTGTACCGAAATCTACGACAATCAGATCTCCGCCATGGCGGTCGAAAGCCCCGGCGGAGTTCACCAATCTATCTGGTCCGACAATTGTGCCCTGATCGACCCGCGGTGGGTTCGGCAGCGCGCATTCCGGTTTGCCTACGACAAGAGGGCGACATCCGTAGAAACGGTCCGCAAAAACACGCAGATTGAAAACCACACGCGGCACTGTCGATGAAATGATCACATCGGTGATTTTTGGATCGATGTTGTAATGGTTCAGAAGCGTCGAGAACCACGTGAAATAGGCATCCGCTGTCCGGGCGTGGTGCGTTGAGGTCCGCATCGTGCAAATGAACTGCTCCCCGTCCCAGATAGAAAAGACAGTGTTGGTGTTGCCGCAATCGATCGCCAGAAGCATGCGAAGCGCCCCCCTTTAGAAATATATGTCGGCTGCCGGGATGGTGACGGAGCCTTTGGCGGTCTCTAAAACGAGATTACCCTCAGAGTCCACGGTGCGGAACGTGCCACGTGTCTCAGACGTGCCTGTACGTGCCGTGATCACCTCCCCAAGGCGCGCAGCGCGCGCCAGCCACGCCGTGCGAATAGGGTCAAAACCAAAATCGCGCATTTGACGTTCATAACGGTCAAAATGATACGCCAGCAAGCTCAGGGCGTCTTCGGGGGTCACCCTTACACCGACCTCTTCGGCCAGAGAGACGGGCCGCACTGCGCCCGGTTCAACCTCTGACGCGGGCGGGGCTGCGGCGAGGTTCACGCCCACCCCAATCGCAAGATAGCCCACCTCTCCTCCGCTCCCCGCGCTTTCCAAAAGAATGCCAGCCAGTTTCCCGCCGTTCAGAAGAACGTCATTGGGCCATTTCAACGAAATACCATCGGTACGCCCAATCAGATCTGCGATCGTATCAAAGAGAGCGAGCGCCGTGACAAAGGAACGAAGCGCGGCGCGTTCCGGCCCACCTTCCGGTCGCATGACCAGCGTTGCCGACAAGTTATCCGGAGGCACGATCCAAGCACGGCCCCGCCGTCCACGTGCGGCTGTCTGGCGATGTGCCATGATCCATACGGGGCCGCTCAAGGTCGGCGCAAGGCGGGCTGCCTCGTTCAAAGTGCTGTCCACATCGTCCAGCACATGCAGACCATAGCCTGAGGGCCAATCAGTCATAACGATCTAGCTCTGGTTCTCTCGATCAGATCGGGCATGCGACCGCGGTCACAGGCGGTCAGTCTCAATTGACCAGGACAGCCGCCGCTGCTTCGGCGGCCCCTTCAACACCGAACATGTTCACGATGCCAAAGATCATGATTGCCGCTGAGGCCATCAAGAACCCGGACAGAACCGGATTGCTGCTGGCATCCAACTCTTCGCCGGTGTCATCACCAAAGTACATGTAGAACACGATGCGCAGGTAATAGAACGCCCCGATGACAGACGCGACGACACCCGCCACGGCCAGCCAGACAAGCCCGGCTTCGTACGCGGCTTGCAACACGTAAAATTTGCCAAAAAAGCCCAACATCGGTGGCACGCCAGCGAGGGAGAACAGAAGGACCAGCATAGCAAGAGCCTTTCCCGGCTCCCGTTTGGAATACATCTGCAATGCCGAGATATCCGTGACCGGTTGGCCATCGCGCTCCATCATCAAGATGAACGCAAAGGTGCCGACATTCATGGTGACGTAAATGGCCATGTAGACGAGCAGCGCTTGAACCCCGAACGCAGTGCCAGCTGCCAATCCCATCAACGCGTACCCCATATGCGCAATCGACGAATAGGCCATTAGACGTTTGATATTTGTCTGGCCGATCGCGGCCACAGCGCCGAGAAACATCGACAGCACGGAAAGCAGGGCAACAACCTGGCTCCAATCCGGAATGGCCCCACCAAAGGCGTCATGCAGAACGCGCGCAAAAAGGCCCATGGCCGCCACTTTGGGCGCCGTGGCGAAGAAGGCCGTCACAGGGGTTGGGGAGCCTTCGTACACATCTGGCGTCCACATATGGAACGGCACGGCAGAGACTTTGAATGCGAGACCCGCGATCACAAAAATCAGACCAAAAAGCAGACCTAGAGAGATCTCACCCTGTGTGGCAGTTTCGATGATTCCAGAGAAGAGCGTTGTGCCCGCGTAGCCATAAACCAAGGACGCGCCGTACAGCAGAAGGCCCGAGGACAGAGCGCCCAGGACAAAGTATTTCAAACCGGCCTCGGTAGATTTCGCGCTATCCCGACGCAAAGATGCTACGACATAAAGCGACAAGGACTGCAGCTCGAGCCCCATATAGAGCGCCATCAGATCGCCTGCGCTCACCATCACCATCATGCCGACTGCCGCCAGCACGATGAGCACGGGATATTCGAACCGCAGCAAATTGCGACGCTGCATGTACTCCTGGCTCATGACCAGAACCGCCGCCGCCGACAACAGGATCACGATCTTTGCAAAGCGCGAAAACGCATCATCCACGAACATTCCGTTAAAGGCGATGTTCTCCCCCTGCCCGTTCAACCCGATGAAGGCTGCGACGGCCACCAGGATCGCGGCAGAGATCCAAACCAGCGTTGGCGCCAGCCGGTCTTTTGAGGTGTAGACCGCAAAGATCAGCGCGGCCATGGCGAAGACCGACAATGCGATCTCGGGAAGGATAATGGTCAGATCAGCCTGGATCATCGTCCGGCCCCCTTAGTTCGATGCCAGCTGGATCGCGGCCTCAGCCTGCGCCAGCGCGGTTTCGTAATTGCCAACCAGTGCCTCGACCGATGGTCCGATTATGTCGAGGATGGGCGCCGGATAGACCCCGAAGAGGATCGTACAGACCACCAGCGGCGCAAAAATCGCTCGCTCGCGGCGCGACATGTCCGTGATGGTCTTGAGGCTTTCCTTGATCAGGTCCCCCATCACCACGCGGCGATAGAGCCATAGCGCATAAGCGGCCGAGAAAATCACGCCGGTCGTCGCGACCAAGGCCACCCAAGTGTTGACCTGGAAGACCGCCATCAGGGTCAGGAATTCGCCAACAAACCCGGACGTGCCGGGCAAGCCGACATTGGCCATAGTGAACAGCATGAAGATCAAAGCGTAAGCCGGCATACGGTTCACTAGACCGCCATAGGCGTCGATCTCACGCGTGTGCATCCGGTCATAGATGACACCCACGCAAAGGAAGAGCGCACCCGAGATGAAGCCGTGGCTGATCATTTGGAAGATTGCGCCATCAATGCCTTGTTGGTTCGCCGCGAAGATACCCATGGTCACAAACCCCATATGCGCGACCGAGGAATAGGCGATCAGCTTTTTCATGTCTTCCTGCACCAGCGCCACCAGCGAGGTATAGACAATCGCGA
>CAYODE010000059.1:0-19423 GCA_964402685.1 uncultured Aestuariivita sp.
TTTGGCCAGTTTACCATTTTCATGCCGCTCTTGCTGAAACCGGCCCCGACGCGGCTGCGTCTTGTTCTGTGGTCACTGTCGAAAGGTCTTGGCGAATTTCCCGAAGCGCCGCCGCCTGGCTTGGTCACCATACCAAATGATGCCCAAGCGCCTGATGGGTATTTCTCGATGGCGGGATATCGCGGGGCAGGGGAACGCGCCATCCGCATCGACATGCTGGAACGTCTGGCAGATATGCTTCGGAGCGAAGACAGTCGCGGCGGCTTTGAAGCCAAGGCGGACATGCTTTCAATTACCGGGATGACGCTTGAGCAGTTTGCCGATCTCATGCAGGGCTTGGGGTACCGGGCGCAGAAAGCAGAACGTGAGAAGATAAAGCCCGCTCCAGAAGCTACTGCGCCAGAAGGTGAAAACACTGATGCGCCTGAGATAGCTGTTGAAGCCGAAGCCCCAACAGAATCTTCAAAGGCAGACACCGCAGCGGAGGCGGATGCAGATCCCACAAGCAACGATACAGCCGAACAGGTTGCGCCTGCAGATGATGCTTCCGCCGACGCGGAATCTCCGGAAATGGAGGTGTTCTATACCTTCACATGGGGTGGCAGCCGCGGGCCTCGCAAAGATGCACGGCCCCAAGGAGGCAAACCACGTGGGAAGCCAAAGGGCAAACCCAAAGGCAAACCGCGTCGTGAGCCGCAGGGCGCTAAGAACTACGAAGCGCGTCCACCTCGCAAGGAAAAGCAGATAGATCCTGACAATCCCTTTGCCGCTGCGCTGATGGGATTGAAGGACAAGAAGTAGTTTTTGTCGAACGTCGCACAGAAACTGCGCCTGGATAAATGGCTGTGGCATGCCCGATTTTTCAAAACGCGGAGTATCGCCGCACGTGAGGTCAGTGCCGGTCATGTCCGCGTGAATGGGGATAAAACGGATAAGCCCGCCCGCGCCGTCGTCCCTGGCGATGTACTAACCTTTCCTCAGGCACGGCGCGTGCGCGTCGTGCGCGTCGAAGCCTTGGGTGAGCGCCGCGGTCCAGCCCCCGAGGCGCAAACGCTTTACACGGACCTGAGCCCGCCCGAAGAACCCCGTTCCAAAAATCCTGGCTTCGAGGGAAAAGGTCGACCAACCAAACGCGACAGAAGGTCTCTTGATCTTTCTCGTCGTCCAACGCTTGAATGACCGCGACGCGTGATTTAGGTGAGCGTCACAGACCTAAACCGGATGACCTGACCCCATGACTTATATCGTCAACGATAGCTGCATCGCTTGCAAATACACCGACTGTGTTGAGGTGTGCCCAGTGGATTGCTTCTATGAGGGCGAAAACATGTTGGTCATTCACCCGGATGAATGCATCGACTGTGGGGTGTGCGAGCCGGAATGCCCGGCGGATGCTATTCGGCCCGATACCGAGCCCGATATGGAAAAATGGGTCGAGTTCAATCGCAAATACTCAGAGCTTTGGCCGGTCATCATCACCCAGAAAGATCCGCTGCCAGAGGCCGAAGAACGCGACGGCGAGCCGGGCAAGCTTGAGAAATATTTCTCAGAGGCGCCAGGCGAGGGCGGATAAGCGATTCGCTTAGCATCGCAACCATCTGCCCGTTTCACGAATTGGACAGCGCCGCAGACCTAATTTTCCCCTTGAAAATAAGGGGGTTCAATTTGTTTCCGTTGCGTCGCCTTCCGAAAGTGCCATTTTTATGCTATATATTCGCGTGATGGATCTAATAAACGGATATCTCCTGAACGCGTTCGCGCGCCGGGACACGTAAAAAGCGACAGAAACAACCAACTGAACGGGGTAACGCATTGTCCCGCAGTTGGATTTTTGTCGCCTGAACGTATGAAGATTGGAAAAGCGCATGAGTAAATCAAAGAAACTGGACTTCCGCCCGAACGAATATGTTGTCTATCCCGCCCACGGCGTTGGACAGATCGTTTCGATTGAAGAGCAGGAAGTGGCCGGCCTTACGTTGGAACTGTTCGTGATTTCGTTTGAAAAAGACAAAATGACCCTGCGGGTGCCAACTAACAAAGCGACTTCTGTTGGCATGCGTTCGCTCAGCTCACCTGATGTCATCACAAAGGCGATGACCACACTGAAGGGCAAAGCCAAAGTAAAACGCGCGATGTGGTCGCGCCGCGCACAGGAATATGAGCAAAAGATCAACTCCGGCGACCTGATTTCCATCGCCGAAGTGGTGCGTGATTTGCACCGCACCGACGATCAGCGCGAGCAAAGCTATTCGGAGCGTCAGCTTTATGAAGCCGCACTTGAGCGCCTGACCCGTGAAGTTGCTGCGGTCAGTGGCAACGACGAAGTTGCAGCCGCCAAGCAGGTGGATGACGTACTGACATCGCGCGCCGCTTAAGCCTGCGAACAAAAATAAAAAACCGCTCACTTCGGTGGGCGGTTTTCTTTTGCTTAGGCGTTGCTTTCATCTGAGTTCAAAGGCTGGCGGCCAACGCCAGCAAACACGCCAGTTCGGTGATCTGCTGCGTTGCCCCCAGGACATCCCCGGTTTGACCGCCAACCTTCTTGCGCGCGATTGCACCGCAGGACCACACGGCCAGTATCGTCGCCAAAACGGCCACGGCCACTTCCGCGCCCAAGAGAACACCGACCAGAACCAGACCGATAAAGCCCGACACCAGGACCGATGGCGTCGGCGGTTCCCCAACACGATCCGAAAGCCCTCCGGGGCGCACACGCGGCAATACGGACATCAGCGCTGGCAATCCCATGCGGGAGGCCACACCGACAGCTATTAGGGTCCAAACCGAGTGGGACATAACCACGCTGAGCGCGGCCCAACGCAACCCAACCGACAAGACAAGTGCCAAGACACCATAAGTGCCGATGTTGCTGTCCTTCATGATTTCCAGCCTGCGCTCGACAGTCCAGCCGCCCCAAAAGCCGTCTGCGGTATCAGCAAGTCCATCTTCATGCATTGCGCCGGTGGTTATGATTTGCGCGGTCAATGCGAGCCCGGCAGCAATCCAGGCTGGAAGACCGACACTTAAGGCAATACCTGCAATGACGGCCGAAATTGTGCCGACAATGACTCCGACCAATGGATACGCCCAACTGGCCTGTGCCTGCCGTTCAAACGCCGCATCAGGAAGCGCAGGCAGTGGCAAACGCGTGAGCAACGCCAGAGCCACAAGGGGATCCAACGGTTTGAATACGGCAGTGTCGTTTTCACGCATGAACGGGGCCAATCCGGGCTTGTGACGCTCAGTTCTCAGGTTAAACAGAAGCACAACACAAGATGCAATGAGGCTGGTTTCATGTCCGCTTTCAATGATTTCGCCGGGTTGCGTGCCCTCTTGGCCTCTGCGCCTGGTGCTGATGACACGGCTCGAACCGGGGCCAAAGCGCGAAATGGCCAGCTGACAAAACCGCCGGGGGCTTTGGGCCGACTGGAAGACTTGGCAATATGGTATGCGGGCTGGCGTGGGTCCGATCGCCCTTACATTAAGCAACCTCAGGTGATCGTTTTTGCCGGAAATCATGGCGTTACTGCTCAAGGCGTTTCGGCGTTTCCGGCCGAAGTCACGGAACAGATGGTATTGAATTTCCAAGCTGGTGGCGCCGCGATTAATCAATTGGCGAATGCGTCGGGCGCTCGGCTCGATGTGCATGCCCTTGAGCTGGACAGGCCCACGCGGGATTTCACCCACGGTCCTGCCATGGATGAGGCGGACTGTGTAGCCGCTCTCCAAGCAGGATGGGACGCCGTGGACGCGACAAGCGATCTTCTGGTCGTGGGGGAGATGGGGATTGGAAACACTACCTCTGCTGCTGCCATCGCCTGCGCATTATTTGGGGGTGACGCGTCTGAATGGGTCGGGCGCGGCACTGGCGTTGATGACGAAGGTCTTGCCAACAAAGCGCGGGTTGTGTCCGAAGGCGTCGGGCGTCACTCGGGCGGAGATGGCTTGGATGTTCTTGCCCGTTTAGGTGGGAGAGAGCTTGCCGGAATGGCCGGAGCCATTGCGCGTGCCCGGCTCGAACGGATCCCGGTCATCTTGGACGGGTTCATTTGCTCCGCCGCCGCGGCGTGTTTGTTCAAAACTGACCCATCTGCGCTCGACCATGCGGTTGCCGGTCATCTCAGCGCGGAGGGCGCCCATGGGCGGATGCTCCATGCCATGGACAAAGAGCCGCTATTGTCGCTCGGTATGCGGCTGGGCGAGGGGTCAGGCGCGACGCTGGCCATTCAGATCATAAAAAGCGCGATCGCTTGCCATTCTGGTATGGCGACGTTTGCGGAAGCGGGCGTGAGCGACGGCTAAGCGCCCGAACGACACAAGACCAACAAACTGCACTTAGGCGGATTTTTTCTTGGTTTCGCTGCTGCGGTTCAACAGAGCGAGTTCCAGCTCTTTCTCCAACTCGCGCGCGCGTTCGATATAGGCTGCGTTTTCGCTAGCGGGCAGATCCTGCCGCCACAGCTGGGCAAGTTCGCGCACCGCGTATCGGTCGTGGGCATAAAATGTCCGCTCGGCCTCGGCCGCCTCGTATTCGCTCAGCCCCATGTTTTCCAGAACATACCTACCTGCGCGCAGTGACCCGTCGAACATCTCGCGGACGATATCATCAGCGCCCGCTTGATATAGGCGATAGACATGGTTGCGATCGCGGGCCCGCACGATGATGTGCAGATCAGGCCGCTCGCGCCGCGCATATGTCACAAGTTTCACAGCCGCCGCAGAGTCATCCAACGCCACGACCAAGACTCGCGCCGCGCCGAGCCCGGCTGCTTTCAAAAGCTCTGGCCGGGTCGGATCTCCCAGAAACCCTTTGAACCCGAAACGCCGCATGAGTTGGATCGTTTCCATGTCATGATCCAAAACCACGGTATTGAACCCGCTGGCCTGCACCAGTCGGTTCACGATCTGACCAAACCGGCCAATCCCGGCAATGATGACAGGACCCTCTTCGTCAATCTCGTCAGGTTCTTGCACCGGCCCACTTTCACTCATTCGGCGCGACAACAATTCATATGCGATGAACAACAAAGGCGTGATCAGCATCGAGAGCGCAATCACCAGAAGCATTTTTTGTGCCAGTTCAGCCGGTATTACGTTCTGCGCCAGAGAGAACGAGATCAATACAAAGCCGAATTCACCGGCTTGCGCCAAGCCCAGCGTAAACAGCCATTGATCACGCCCCTTCAGTTTGAAGATCTTGCCGAGGCAATAGAGCACCAGTCCTTTGGCCAGCATCACCAGCAACGCCAGCCCTATCAGATCAAGCGGGTCCCGCAGGAAAGCCCGGTAATCGATGCCTGCACCAACGGTAATAAAGAAAAGCCCCAGAAACAGTCCTTTGAACGGCTCAAGGTCGCTTTCCAATTCATGCCGGAATTCACTGTTTGCCAAGACGACGCCGGCCAGGAACGCACCCAGAGCAGGCGACAGGCCGACAAGCATCATAAGGAACGATATACCGACAACGATCATCAGGGCGAGGGCGGTGTACATTTCGCGCAGCCGCGCCGCATGGATGTACCTGAATACAGGGCGGGTCAGATACACGCCCGCAAGGATCACAAAGACGATGGCGCCGATAGTAACCAGTGTTACACCCCATCCCGGCAAGCCTTCGACGAGTGACAGTGTCATCCCGTGGTGATCATCGCCATGATGGCCGTCATGCCCGCGTTCAATTGCCCCATTCGCGGCGAATTGTGCCGGAACGCTAACCGCCAAGAGGGGCAGGGCTGCCAAGATTGGGATGACGGCAATGTCCTGTGTGAGAAGAACCGAGAAGGCTGACCGTCCACCGCCCGTCTGCATCAACCCTTTCTCGGACAAAGTCTGCAACACGATGGCGGTTGAAGACAGGGATAGCGCCATGCCAATCGCCAACGCTTCGGTCCAGGTTCGATCCAGCGCCAATGCCGCACACATGAGCACTAGCGTGGTCACCACGATTTGCGCACCACCCAAGCCGATCAGCTTGTGTCGCATCGCCCAAAGGGCACGTGGATCGAGTTCTAAACCAATCAGGAACAGCATCATGACGACGCCGAATTCCGCCACATGCTGCAAATCTTGAGTTTCTGAGCCAACCAACCCCAGAACCGGGCCGATGATGATACCTGCCGCCAGGTATCCCAGGACCGAGCCCAGCCCCAGCCGCGCAGCGATGGGCACCGCAATCACGGCCGCAGCCAGATAGATCGAGGCCTGAAAAAGAAAGGTTTCCATAACGCTCCAGCGCGGGTGTTCAGGTCGGCAAAGGGGCGTCGCGCTTCAATTGATCCATCACGATCTGGCTTTGCACTCGTGCCACTGCAGGGTGGGGCAAAAGCACTTCGTGAATCAAGGTG
The DNA here is from genome assembly GCA_964402685.1 of uncultured Aestuariivita sp. Taxonomy (GTDB): domain Bacteria; phylum Pseudomonadota; class Alphaproteobacteria; order Rhodobacterales; family Rhodobacteraceae; genus Aestuariivita. The sequence continues at coordinate 6,345 of CAYODE010000059.1, forward strand.
TTAAGAGCGGGCAAATCGCTGCAGTAGACGCGCAGCAGGTAATCTGCCTCTCCGGTTAGCGTCCAAGCGCTGGTAATCTCAGGGCGCAACTCAACCAGACGTGCAAAACTGGTGGATTGATCTGGTCCGTGCGTGCCCAGATGCACCTGGACAAAACCTTGCACAGATAGCCCGATCCGGCTGGGGTCCAGCCGTGCGGAATACCCTTGGATGTACCCATCCGCCTCGAGCCGCTGCCGTCGGCGTCCTGCCTGGCTGGGCGAAAGATTCAGAAGATCCCCCAGTTGCTGCGCGGTCAGGTGCGCGTCCTTTTGAAGTGCGGCGAGCAGTTTGGTGTCCATTTCGTCCAGCATGCGCGTAAACTCCGTGTTATTTTGCGCAAGTATGCTGGAAACACGCATAAATAGGTCAAGTAACAATAAAGAATGCGCAGAACTCGCGCGGGTTCTTGCGTATTTTGAGAGTAAGCGAACAACAAAATGAGAGGAGACGCGCCGATGGGACCTTTCCCGCATCATGCCCCCCGCGCCGAGATCACGGCTGAGAACCCAGCCGGGACCGACGGATTCGAATTTGTCGAGTTTGCGCATCCCGATCCGGATGAATTGCGCACCCTGTTCACCAAGATGGGATATGCGCATGTCGCCAATCACAAATCCAAAAAGATTGAACTTTGGCAACAAGGCGACATCACTTATGTGATCAACGCCGAAAAAGGATCTTTCGGTCATCGTTTCGTGGAAGAGCACGGTCCGTGCGCACCGTCGATGGCGTGGCGCGTTCGTAATGCGCAGCATGCCTTTGATCATGCTGTAGCCAAAGGTGCAGAACCCTATACCGGCGACGACAAAACCGTGGACTGGCCAGCCATCAAAGGCATCGGTGGGTCGTTGATCTATTTCACGGATCAGTATTGGGACACATCGCCTTACAACGAAGAATTCGACTGGATCACAATGTCGAAACCCAAAGGGGAGGGGTTCTATTACCTCGATCACCTCACCCACAACGTGTTCAAAGGCAATATGGATGTGTGGTTTCGCTTCTATGGGGATCTCTTCAATTTCAAGGAAATCCGTTTCTTTGACATCGAGGGCAAATTCACCGGCCTTTTCTCCCGCGCGCTCACGTCGCCATGCGGACGCATCCGGATCCCGATCAATGAAGACCGCGGAGAGACTGGGCAGATCGTCTCGTATCTGAAGAAATACAATGGTGAGGGGATCCAGCATATCGCGGTTGGCACCGAAGACATCTACGACAGTGTCGACGCGATCTCGGACAATGGCATCAAATTCATGCCAGGACCACCAGAGACCTATTACACACTCTCAAAAGAGCGCGTTGTGGGTCACGAAGAGCCGCTTGAGCGGATGCAGGAACATGGCATTCTCATTGACGGTGAGGGTGTCGTTGATGGCGGAGAAACCAAGATTTTGCTGCAGATCTTTTCGAAGACTGTCATTGGTCCGATCTTTTTCGAGTTCATCCAACGCAAGGGCGATGACGGGTTTGGCGAGGGCAACTTCAAGGCTCTCTTTGAATCGATCGAAGCCGAACAGATTGCGAATGGAGAGATCGCAGCGGAATAGGGAGGCCAGAGTTCTCGAAGATTCTGGGGCGCGCTCGGTCACGGGCGCGCCATTTCGTTTGCAAGGGCGTTAGCTGGTGTGCGCGGCTTTACAATCGCGACGATCGTCCGCTCATCCTGACGGAATGCTGAGCGTAAGGTTACGGCCGTTTTTCTGATATCGCAGTTCGCTTTCCCCAATTGCGGAAATGCGTCCGCCATCCAACCGATCGCCAACCTCGACTTTCCTGTAGCGACCATTGGGCAGACGCACCAAAGCGCGGCGGTTTGACGGGGTACCGTAGACGCCAATCAAGTTCACCCGACGCAGATTGATGGCATTATTTACGGTCGCAGCGCGTGCGACGGATGCGGATGACGGAATACGTGGGGCCACGGTGGCTGGCGCGACTGTGGCCGGAGCAGCCGCAGCAACTTGGGTCGGTTGTTCGGCTTGAGCGGCCTGTTGACGCGAGGCTTCTTCCACAAGGCTTGCGATGTTAGCAGGCCGCGGCGCCGGAGAGCGCGAGGCAACGACTGCCTGCGCGGTTGGTGTTTCATCCAGTTCTTCCGCAGATTTCTCCAGTTCAGGCCGAACAAGAGGCCTGACGCCAGACAACTCGCTGAGCGTTAAACCACCTAATTGTGATCGCTCTGTCTGTTCGATCAGGTCGCTGGGACGGTTCAGGGGGCGCAATCCAGCAAGGGCTGCCCGCGCAGCCTCTGGTTCCTCTATGACCGCCGTTTCGCGCTGCGGCGTCGGCGGTGGTACCAAGGGAGGGCGCCCCAATACCACTGTGAAGCCATCTGGGCTCAACGCCCCTTCTGGCGTCGGGATTACACGGCCATTTTCATCGAATGCGAACTCAGAGCCCGGTCCCGCCGGTGATATAATCTGCCCGAGAGGCTGATCTGTCTCATACCCTTCCGTCCGTGGCAGCGCGACTGCGTCACGTGCGTCCACAGCACCATCAATTGAGGTCAAATACAGATCATCCAAGCTGATGAGCCCCGGCTCGACCGGAGCTTCGGGGGCTTTTTGCCAGATCCCTGTTACAGCGTAACGGGCTTCTGCTGTTTCCTGATCCGGCAACGCAGGCTCGGTCAGGTCGATGTCCGCGTCTTCCCGAAGCGCGTCCAGAACGGCGGCATCCGTGTCGGTGAGTCCCGTGTCCCCAGGGTCGAGTACAGTCGCAAGGTCCGTCGTGTCGAGCTCGGGGGCGACAATAACAGGCGGTGGGATATCGGGTCCATCGATCGCGATTGTCCGCTCATCTTCACCGAACAAGGATGTCAACGGGTCGTCCAGAAAAAGCGAGGCCCAAAGAGCAACACCTGCCAAAAACAGAAGCAGAATTGCAGTAAGAATGAGGCCAAGAAATTTCGGAGCACCACCAGATTGACCCGCTGTACGCTGGCCAAAAATTGTCATCCGATCACGCTCGTCCGGCGTCTCAAATCGCGCAGCGGGCGGTGCCGGCGCGGTCAAGGCCGGTTGAGGCGATGCAAATGCAGCGATCGGTCCAGGCTCAGGTCGGCTTACACTGGGCGCAGGGGGTACTGGCTCAAGCGCAGGTTCAGGTTGAACCTCACCTGGTGCTGCGTCTTTTGATGCTCCGCCGCGCCTGCTCAGGAATCGTGACGCCCAGTTCGGACGCTCTTCTACGTCATCCTCAGGCGCGATGTCTGGCTCAGTAAGTGAAGCCGAAAGTTGGCTTGGTGGCGCATCGAGTTCCGGCGCGTCGTCAAGGTCGATACTCGGCGCAATGGTTGAGACTGCGAGGTCCGGTTCTGGCTGTGCATGCTCGGGAATGACACTGAACCGACGACTGGAGAAGCCGGGGATCGGATCGCTGTGCGGTACGTCGTCCACTGACCGTGTGTCTTCGACGACAAGGTCAGCCAATGTGTCGCTGTCCTCTTCGATTTCCGGCGCTTGCGGCACATCGAACTGTTCTGCTGGGGGCAGGTGAGTTTCAACATTTTCTGGTTCTGTGGCCTCTGCGATGACCTCATTGATATCGCCGACAACGACCACCGCGATGCCGTCAGGCTCAACCCGCTCTCCGGCGGCGAGCGCGGTTTCTGCGAATTGCGTCGGTCCAAAAAACGGCTCACCAAGAAACGCTTCATTTCCTGGAACCGCCACAAAACTCACAGGTTGGAACCGGTGTTCGTTGGCGAACGCTTCCGCTTCTTCCAGAGTGTCCCGTGCAACAGCAGCCACATGGGTAAATGCGCCGTCGACACAGATGTCGTAAACAAGATCTTCAACCGCGTAGGGCGTGGCCCCATCTAAGGCGGCGCGAACTTGTTCGATACGATCGGCAGTGGACACGTGGCCCGTATCCACGCTGAGAAACCGGATCTGATCTGTTGGAATGATGAGTTTTGTACGAAACGCCGGGCCGCCCAAATCAATAGCCCGCTGCCGCAACTCGGTCAGCGCCCCGCCCAGGTCCGGCGTGTCCAACGCAACATGCCCGGCCAAGCGCCATCCGCCAGCAGCACGTGCCAGCAGGTCAATCCCCTCGAAAGAGAGAGAGAGCGCAAAATCGGGCTTCATCAGGTCGTTCACCTCACGGCGTTCACTGCATCGTTTGACCTTGGTAAATGTAGTGTAAAACATGCAGGTGCTAAGGAAAAGCAAAAGACCGCCCAATCCGTTGCGAAACGGGCGCGGATCAGGGCAGGATGGTGATCAGAAACAAGGAGAGTTGGTCATGCGTGTACACCCGGTTTTTTTGGCAGTGGCTCTCTTCATTGTCGGGCACGGATCCGCGGTCGCGGGCGAACAGATGCGGGCCATCACAGTGACAGGGCAAGGCGAGGTTTTTGCGGAACCGGACATGGCGACCGTGACAGTGGGTGTGACACATCAGGATCGCGACGCGGAAGAAGCCATGCAGCGCGCCTCACGCGGTGCGGCCCAAGTCTTGGGTCAACTCCAAGAGATGGGGATTGAAGGGCGCGACATGCAGACAAGCACCGTGTCGCTCAGACCCGTATGGAGCAACCGAAACGCGTCTTCAGAACCAGCGCGGATCACCGGGTTTGTTGCGAATATATCGGTCAGCGTGCGTGTGCGTGAGCTTCCTATTCTGGGCATGGTGCTCGACGCTGTTGTCAGCGATGGGGCAAACCAGCTTGGGGGTATTCAGTTCGGGTTTTTGGATCCTGACCCGTTGATGGAACAGGCAAGGCGCGACGCCGTCGCGGATGGCAGAGCAAAAGCAGAAGTTCTTGCAGATGCTGCCGGTGTTTCCCTCGGACCGCTGCAATCTCTCTCTGAACATGGCGGCGGTCGTCCTCAGCCAATGATGATGGAGATGGCCGCGCGCGATGCAGCGGTGCCGATTGCCGCGGGAGAAATGAGCCTCAGCGCATCGGTTTCGATGGTTTATCAGATTGCGGATTAGTCTGAACGAGAGCCCTGCATTTCAAGGTGTTGGCAGAGGCCGTAGGCTTTTATAGTCTGCTTGAAAAATCCCCGCGCCAAAACGAGCGGTCCGAGCAGATATGGCACAGTCACCCGAGCGTAACTTCAATATCCTCATTGTCGGGCAGGCAGGACGGCTTGGCTATGAAGCTTTGCTGTTTGCAGCCTCCTTGCGTTATGCCAGCCCGGGATTTTCGGGGCGGCTTATTGTTGCAACTCCGCAGCCTGGCCCGAGATGGTCAGATGACCCTTCGTTGCGGAACCCTGAGTTGGTTGCGGCGTTACACGCGTTGGATGCAGAAATCATTCCATTCAAAAGCAAATATTTTGGCGAAAGCTATCCGCACGGAAACAAGATCGAAGCACTGCGCGTCTTGCCTGAAAATGAGCCGTTTGTCTTTTTCGACACCGACACGTTGATTACAGACGAGTTGATGGACGTTCCGTTTGATTTTGACCGACCTTCAGCGTCGTTGAAACGGGAGGGAACGTGGCCTGTGATCGAGCTGTACGGACCGGGTTACACCGAAACCTGGAAAGCGCTTTATGACATGTTCGGGCTGGATTTCGACAGCTCGCTTGATCCTACCCAGCCAGACGAGTACTGGCGGCGATATCTCTATTTCAATGCGGGCTTCTTTTATTACAGCTGCCCCAAAGAGTTCGGCGATCGTTTTTTGAAGTATGCGACAGGCATTCGCGCGACCCCGCCACCGGAAGTAGTATGTCAGCCTTTGAACCCCTGGCTGGATCAGGTTGCGTTGCCACTCGTGATCCATTCCTTGGGCGGAGGGCGGGAAGCATTGCAGCCCGGTTATCTGGATGGGAAAACCAGCTGCCATTACCGTCTGTTTCCTTTGCTTTACGCTCGCGAAAACGACCGGGTTGTGGAGGTGCTTGAAACAGTCGCAGCCCCCAATAAAATCAAGAAACTGTTGAAGCAATACGAGCCTATTAAGCGCATGGTCTATCAAGGACGCGGCCACAAGGTTCGCGAACTTTTTGACCGGGATCACTTGCCGCGCAAGGAACAGGCGATCCGGAATAAGATAAAAAAGGCAGGATTTTGGATGCGCTAAGGTGTACACGCTGGCAGACATTTAACTGGCGGCGCGCTGCTTTACCGGTAGGGTAGCACCATGTTCGATGACCGCCCCCTCACGTTGAGCACCTTGCTGAGAGCATTCTGGTTTCGCGTTGGCGTCACGTGGTCTTTGACGCTTTTGGAAACCGCGCTTTGGGTCATCGTTCCACTTCTGCTTGGCTTTACAATCGATGGGCTTTTGGAACAGGATTTTGCCCCTTTCTGGCAACTGTGTTGGATCTTGCTTGCGTTGGTTGTGGTTGCCGTGCTGCGTCAGATCATCGACACACGCATTTTTGGAACTATGCGTGTCGAGCTTGGGCAAGCATTGGCAGATCGAAACCGTGGGTTGCCGGTTTCTGCATTGAACGCGCGTGTTTTGATGGCGCGTGAACTCGTCGATTTCCTGGAGCAGGAAATGCCCGTCCTGATGGCCGCGATTGTTCAGTTGGTCGCTTCGATCGTAATCCTCTTCACATACCATTGGGCTCTGTCTTTGTTTGCGATCATCGCAGGTGGTTCCATGTTGTGGATCTATGGCAAATTCCACGGTCGATTTTTTCGCCTTAACCGGGCAATCAATGCGCGCGCGGAAAAACAGGTTCGCCTGTTGGAGACACGGACAGGCCCGGCGTTTGGCCGTCACCTGCGCCTGTTGCGCCATTGGGAGGTGCGGCTGTCAGATACCGAGGCACTGGTCTACGGGTTAATTTACGCGGTGCTGATGGGCTTGGTAATCGTGAACCTGAGTTTCACTGCAATTGTTATGGTCGCTAGCGCCGGGGCAATCTTTGCGATTGTCACCTATTCGTGGGAGTTCATGGATGCGGCCTTCAACCTTCCAGAGGCGCTGCAACAATGGTCGCGCTTGTCCGAGATCATCGAACGTATCAATAAAACCGCTCATTCAGATGTTGAGGGTGAATAAGTTTACTTGCCGACGCGTTCGGCATCGCGGTTTTGTTTGTCGAGAGGATGCAATCTCACTGTGTAGTCGAGAAGGCCCTGTTGTGCCGCACCGCCCAATCCCCTAACCATGCATCAGACTGTTCTGAACCACGGAGATCCCGATGACCGACGGACCCTCATACGGCTTTGATACGCTGCAAATCCATGCGGGCGCGCGGCCTGATCCTGCGACGGGATCTCGCCAGACGCCGATTTATCAGACCACCGCCTATGTGTTTCGTGATGCCGAGCATGCTGCGGCGCTCTTTAACCTGCAGGAAGTGGGATATATCTATTCACGGCTGACAAACCCAACTGTGGCAGTGTTGCAGGAACGGGTGGCCACGCTGGAAGGTGGTGTCGGGGCGGTCTGTTGTTCGTCCGGACACGCGGCACAAATCATGGCGCTGTTCCCGTTGATGGAACCGGGACGCAATATCGTCGCCTCGACGCGCCTTTATGGCGGGACGGTCACCCAGTTTAGCCAAACGATCAAACGCTTTGGCTGGAGCGCGACATTTGTCGATTTCGACGATCTCGACGCAGTCAAGGCGGCGATTGATGACGACACGCGCGCGATCTTCTGTGAATCCATTGCCAACCCGGGCGGGTACATTACGGATCTGCCCGCCATTGCAGCCATCGGCGATGACGCAGGCATTCCGCTTATCGTAGACAACACCTCCGCCACGCCGTATCTGTGCCGCCCGATTGAACATGGCGCGACACTCGTTGTGCATTCCACCACCAAATACCTCACCGGGAATGGCACAGTCACCGGCGGCTGCGTGGTGGATTCGGGCAAGTTCGATTGGTCCGCCAGCGACAAATTCCCCTCGCTCAGCGCACCAGAACCCGCCTATCACGGGTTGAAGTTTCATGAGACGTTCGGCCCGCTGGCGTTCACTTTCCATGGCATTGCCATCGGACTGCGGGATCTGGGTATGACCATGAATCCGCAAGCGGCACATTATACGCTGATGGGCATTGAAACGCTGAGCCTGCGGATGGAACGGCATGTTGAGAATGCCCAGAAGCTCGCCAAGTGGCTCGAAGCGGATGACCGGGTTGAGTACGTGACCTATGCAGGTCTCGAAAGCTCTCCGTATTTTGACCGGGTCAAGACAATCTGTCCTCGTGGGGCAGGGGGGTTGTTCACATTCGCGGTCAAAGGCGGCTATGACGCCTGCGTTAAACTGGTGAACGCCCTGGAGATCTTTAGCCACGTCGCCAACCTCGGCGATGCACGGTCGCTCATCATCCACTCTGCATCGACTACGCACCGACAATTGACACCGGAACAACAGCGCGCTGCGGGTGCTGCGCCAGAAGTTGTGCGCGTGTCGATTGGGATTGAAGATGCCGATGACCTGATTGGCGATCTCGACCGTGCCTTGGCGGCTGCCGCCGGCTAAGGGTGACTGAACGAACGGCGGTCTTCCAGATCGCCGCTTCCCGTAGAGCGGAGGAGTGGAACGACACAGGTCAGCATGTCTGCACGTTTCCTCTTAGTTCGCTGAGCTATCGGGGGCTAGGTTTTTGACGGCGCTTTAGGGCTGAATGAACACCGGTCCGGTTTGATGTCGAGCAAAGGTGTTCCGTCCAAACAATCGAGGCTCCGAACGGTGACGACGCAGTCGTCAATACCGATGAGTTTCACCAAAGATGTTCCGATCGGGTTTGGGCGTACTGGTGAACGTAAAGCAAACGTTCCAATGGTTTGGCCATCGCTTTTGGGGCTTTGGGTGACCAAGTCGCGACGACTGCGATCTAACCAATACAGCACTTCAATGCGGTCATAGTCCAAAAGCCCGGAAAGCGCATTTTGCCATATTGGATGGACGATCAACTGGCATTCTGGCCCGTCTTCGCGGGCTTGTCGCGGGCAGTCGTCTCGATCCACCCATGGCGTGCGGATTTCGCCGATAAATCGAAGGCCAGCATCCCAGCTTGTGTCCGTATCAACGTGCTGCTCGTTCGCTCTGAGGGCGTATTTGTCCAATTTTGTGTTCGCCTTCTGGCCGACACTCACTCCGCGACTGCGATGGAGTGTTCATACTGTCTGTCATACAGGGTGCGGAATGTGCCGTTCCTTTCGAGCAATTGGACCAGATTGCCCTCTTCGGTAACCTCGCCCTCTTCGAGAACTACGATCTTGTCCGCATTCAGAATAGTCGACAACCGGTGGGCGATGGCGATGGTTGTCCGTCCTTTGGTCACATTTTGCAGAGCTTCTTGCACCTTTGCTTCGGATTCCGAATCCAATGCACTGGTTGCCTCATCCATTAACAGGATTGGACTGTCGCGCAGGATTGCACGTGCGATGGCCAAGCGTTGCCGTTGCCCGCCTGACAGGTTCACGCCATTTTCGCCGATATTGGTTTCGTATCCTTCGTCTTGACGCATAATGAAATCATGGGCATTGGCCGCTTTGGCCGCAGCAATGATCTCTTCTTCGGTCGCGTCCTGCAGACCCAGGGCAATGTTATGGCGGATCGTCCCGTTGAAGAGGAACGTGTCCTGGCCGACAAATGAGATCTTCTGGCGCAACGAAGAGAAGGTCACATCACGGAGGTCCTGGCCTCCGATCTCAACCGCGCCTTCATTTGGATCATACATGCGCATGATCAGGTTGATGACCGTCGATTTACCCCCGCCCGAAGGGCCGACTAGCGCAGTCATCTTACCGGCCTCAAATGTCAGGTCGAGACCCTTCAAAATTGGGGTGCCGTCCTTGTAGGAAAAGCTCACGTCGCGGAACCGGACATCGCGTCCTTCATCGGCAAGCGGTTGTGCATCGTCTGCTTCTGTAAGGCGCAGCGGCGCGTCGATAACACTGTACATCATGCCGACCATTATCATGCCGGTTTCGATGCTTACCCGCATACGGGCCAGGCGTTTGGCCGGTTCATATGCCATGAGTAGCGCAGTGATAAAGGACATCAGCTGCCCCGGTGACCCTGCGGACTCTCCAAAAATGCTGAAAGCAGAAAGGGCTACAACGGCCGCGATAGCAAACCCCGAGAGGGTTTCCATCAAAGGGCTCGTCGCAGCCTCCAAACGAGCAATGGCATTGGCCCGCTGCTCAACAGACGAAATGGCTCCGTTCATCCTGTCTGTCATTTTTTCTTCCAGCGCGAAGGCCTTGACGACCCGGACGCCGGTTGATGTCTCCTGGATTACTTTGATGATCTCCGTCAACGACGTCATCTGCGCTTCCATGATCGCGCGGACTTTCGACAGGATCAGGCGAATGCCATAGATCGCGAACGGCCCGAAGATGATGGAGAAGACCGACAATGTCGGCTGTTGGTAGAACATCACGGCTACGAGACCGATCAACGTCAATAAATCCCGTGCAAATCCCATCACGATCGTATCAATCACCGCGCGTGCGGCCTGCGCCGAATAAATCGTTCGCATCAGCAGGTCAGAGGATTCGCCTTCGTTAAAGAACGCGACGCCCTGCGCCAGAATGCGTTGGTAAATCTTACGCTGCTGAAAGGCGACGATGCTGTTCCCGGCTTTGCTGAGCCAAACAACCTGCACGTACGTGGCTAGCCCTTTGATCGCGAAAATAAGAGCCACAGTTCCAGCAACAAGGAAGATCTGACGTCGATTACCCTGTTCCATCATCGAGTCGATGATGTCCTTCATGATCCACGCTGTCGCGGCAGAGGTCGCCGCGATCACGACCATGGCCACGATTGCAATCGAGTAGTTTGGTAACTGCAGTTTGAAGTTGTCGCGCAACAAGCGCCAAAGCAGTTTATCGTTTAGCGTGGCTTGTAACTTTTTGAGCAAACCTTAGCCCCACTCGGCGAACACGGCCCGCACCGTCTAAGGGCAACAGGGCCTTATGTAAAGTTATATAGTCATCAGGGAAAGTGCCGCAAAGACTTCTCAATTGTCGCATCGTCGCAGGCCCACAAACAGGTTTTCGCCCATCTTTCGGGGTGCCTGGCCCTGCGCTTTATTGATCAAAAATGGGAGCGTCTTGTGTCCTGACTGATGATGGTTTGAAAGTGGTGGGCGACCCTGGAATCGAACCAGGCGTGCGTCTCCGCGAGGGAGTTACAGTCCCCTGCCACACCTTGCGGCCTGTCGCCCACTGTTCTTGCGCATTGCGCTGAACGTGCGGGCGTGATTACTAGCGCGTCCAAGAGCCGTCAACAGGAAAATCCCTGCGAGGTCCGGCTACTGAAAACGGGATTTATGTGGCATGAAAAAACCCAAATGGGTCGTTGAAAAAGAACAGGCCAAAAAGGCGCAGTCGTCCCAAACCGTCTGGCTTTTTGGCTTGCATGCCGTGCGGGACGCGTTGCTCAACCCTGACCGACAAAAGCTGCGTCTGATTGTAACACAAAACGCGCAGGCCAAACTGGCGGAGGCTATTGAGTACTCGGACATAACGCCCGAGCTTGTTGATCCGCGCAAATTCTCGGCTCCTCTAGACCCGGGATCAGTTCATCAGGGAGCCGCCCTTGAAGTCAAACCGTTGGAGTGGGGCAGTCTCGAAGATCGTTGTTTCAATGCCCATCGCGTCCTCCTCCTCGACCGCGTCACAGACCCGCACAACGTGGGCGCAATTCTACGGTCGGCCGAAGTTTTGGGCGCGCAGGCTGTGATTGGCACCCGTCATCACTCGGCGCCAGAGACTGGCGCACTGGCCAAAACCGCCAGTGGCGCCTTAGAGCGCCAACCCTATCTGCGGGTGCGCAACCTTGCGGATTCCATAACTGAACTGCAAAAAATGGGGTTCATTGTCCTCGGCCTTGACGGGGAAGCGGACGAGACGATTGAGACAGCCTTGCAAGGGGTGGCGGATCGTCCTGTCGCACTGGTGCTTGGCGCGGAGGGTCCTGGTTTGCGGCAGAAAACCCGTGAAACAGTCGACAAGCTTGTCAAAATCGACGCATCAGGCGCATTTGGGTCTCTCAACGTCTCCAATGCGGCGGCGGTTGCCTTATATGCCTCTTTAAAGGCCTAGGGAGAGTTCCGATCGCACACCCGACAAAGATTGCAACCTGTTGTTATTGCGGCACTCGTGCAGCGTTGGTTCTGAAAGGTAAAGAACGGCATGAGCTAGCGTGTTCATCCTGTGGGGCACCGTTGCACGATATGAAGATGCTGCGGAAGGATCGAACCGGCCCGCGTGAAATGCTGCCACCCGGCAGGATGCGCGCGGATGCAGGATACAAGCCAAAAAAGCCCAAAAAGACAAAGCCACCGAAGTCCTACAAACGCAAACGGCGCAAAGGGTTGATGTCAAAGCTGTTTGAAGAGGCCTTTGACGTTATCGAAGATATTCTCGATTGATACATAGTTCACGCAAATGCGCGTGATCCATCACTTCGGCGTGCGTGGGCTAGCCATAACGGCGATTGGTCTGCATCTATGAGGGCAGACAGCCGTTGGAGCCTTTCGATGATACGCCGCCGCACATTCATGACTTCTCTCGCCGCTCTTGCCGCGACAGGAGCCGCACTGCCCAGCTTGGCTGACGAGCCTTGGTTCTACTCACGGAACGGCGCGGTCATCGATGGATATGACGTCGTGGCCTATTTCCGCGAAGGCAAGCCAGTCAAAGGCAAATCGGAATATGCGGTTATGTGGAAAGGCGCGACCTGGCATTTCTCCAGCGCAGACAATCGCGATCAGTTCGAGATGAACCCAAAATCCTATGCGCCACAATATGGTGGGTACTGCTCTTATGCGGTATCGCGCGGGTACACAGCCTCCGTGGCGCCTGATGCCTGGGATATTGTGGACGGGAAACTCTATCTGAATTATTCAAGATCGGTGCGCCGTCTGTGGAAACGGGACGTTCCCGGTAACATCGCTAAAGCGAACGAAAACTGGCCCGCAGTGCTCAAGGGTTAACAGGCGAATTATTGCCCAACTGGATCAATTTTCGATCACATCGCCGTGGTAAACCCTTTTCAGACTGAAATACTCACCTATCTTTCTACCATGACGCAGGGCCGGAACCTCTGCGATCACTTCACTGTCCCTCGTTCCGTGACTATGCGCTCAAG
>CAYODE010000060.1:0-19324 GCA_964402685.1 uncultured Aestuariivita sp.
AAAAGGGCACACTGGTGGTTCTGGGCGATGCGGGTGATGCGCTGGGAGACTCCATCTATGAAGCGCGTCTGTTTGTACGTGGATCCGTCAAATCCTTGGGCGCGGATTGTGTAGAAAAGGAAGTGTGGCCAGAACACCTTGAAATGCTGGCCGATCTGCTGGACCGCGCAGAGGCGGATGCGAAACCGGAAGAGTTCCGTCGCTATGGATCGGCACGCAAGCTTTATAACTTCGATATCGACAACGCAGGGGAGTACTGAGCCATGGACCGCACACCACATACAGTGCCCCGCAAAAGCTGGACTTTCTCCGACGAAGTTAATTCCGAGATCCGCCGCGCTGCAGCCACAGGCATCTATGACATTCGTGGCGGCGGCGCGAAACGCCGCGTGCCGCACTACGACGATCTGTTGTTCCTTGGGGCTTCGATGAGCCGCTACCCCCTTGAGGGATATCGTGAACGTTGCGAGACAAAAGTCACGCTAGGCACACGGTTTGCAAAGAATCCGATCGAACTTGATATCCCGATCACGATTGCCGGGATGAGTTTTGGCTCCCTCTCTGGACCTGCTAAGGAAGCGTTGGGGCGGGGGGCCACCATGGCGGGTACCTCCACCACCACGGGCGATGGTGGGATGACCGAGGAGGAGCGAGGCCATTCCGAAAAGCTGGTCTATCAATACTTGCCCAGCCGTTATGGCATGAATCCTGACGACTTGCGCCGCGCGGACGCGATTGAGGTTGTTGTGGGCCAAGGCGCAAAGCCCGGCGGTGGCGGTATGCTTCTGGGGCAGAAGATTACCGAGCGTGTCGCTGGTATGCGTGATCTGCCCATCGGGGTGGATCAACGTTCTGCCTGTCGGCATCCGGATTGGACGGGCCCGGATGATCTGGAGATCAAAATTCTGGAGCTGCGCGAAATCACCGGTTGGGAAAAACCGATTTACATTAAGGTCGGGGGTGCAAGACCTTATTATGACGTTGCTTTATCCGTTAAGGCGGGCGCGGATGTTATCGTTTTAGACGGCATGCAAGGCGGTACAGCGGCGACGCAGGATGTGTTCATCGAACATGTGGGTCAACCGACGCTCGCTTGTATTCGTCCAGCAGTAAAAGCTTTGCAAGACTTAGGGATGCATCGCAAAGTTCAACTTGTCGTTTCGGGCGGCATCCGGACCGGGGCGGATGTGGCCAAAGCCTTGGCCCTGGGCGCAGATGCCGTATCCATAGGTTCCGCTGCTTTGGTGGCCATTGGGGATAATGATCCGAAATGGGAGGCCGAGTATCAAAAGCTGGGATCGACTGCCGGGGCCTATGATGACTGGCACGAGGGCCAAGACCCAGCAGGTATCACAACGCAGGATCCGGAGTTAATGGCGCGGCTTGATCCGATCGAAGCAGGGCGGAGATTGCGCAACTATCTCAACGTCCTCACGCTTGAAGCTCAGACAATCGCCCGGGCCTGTGGCAAGAGCCATGTGCTCAATCTCGAGCCGGAAGACCTCTGCGCTCTGACCATCGAAGCCGCTGCAATGGCGCAGGTGCCTTTGGCAGGTACGGACTGGATCCCAGGCAAAAACGGATTTTAAATGAATATGGGGCGCGGCGTCAGGGTCGCGCCCCAGTCACATCAGGGGAAAGGACAACCGAACATGACAGATCTGGCCGCCTTCGCAGCCGAAAACGGCGTTAAATTTTTCATGATCTCCTTCACCGATCTGTTCGGCGCGCAACGGGCCAAACTGGTGCCGGCCCAAGCCATCGCCGATATGCAGGAGGAAGGCGCGGGATTTGCAGGGTTCGCCGCCTGGCTGGATATGACCCCGGCGTATCCTGACATGTTGGCCGTGCCTGATCCGGAAACTGTCATCCAACTGCCCTGGAAGCCCGAAGTGGCCTGGGTTGCTGCCAATCCTGTCATGGAGGGCGAAGAGGTCGCCCAAGCGCCCCGAAACGTTCTGCGTGCCATGATTGGCAAGGCTGCTGAAAAAGGCCTGCGGGTCAAAACCGGCGTCGAGGCCGAGTTCTTTTTGCTCACCCCTGAAGGCACCGAAATCTCGGACCCGGCGGATACGGCCGAAAAACCCTGCTATGACCAGCAAGCCGTCATGCGCCGCTACGACGTGATTGCGGAGATCTGTGAATACATGCTGGATCTGGGCTGGGGTCCCTATCAAAACGACCACGAGGATGCGAACGGTCAGTTTGAAATGAACTGGGATTTCTCGGACGCTCTGATGACTGCGGATCGCCATTCCTTTTTCAAGTTCATGGTGAAGTCAGTCGCTGAAAAGCACGGTTTGCGCGCGACCTTTATGCCCAAACCCATCGCCAATTTGACCGGCAACGGGTGCCACGCCCACGTCTCGGTCTGGGACGACACCGGCGCCACAAATGTCTTTGCCACAGAAGGCGGCACAGGTCCGGCCGGTGAGCTGGGTTTGTCAGAAGATGGCGCGCATTTCCTTGGCGGGGTAATGGCGCATGCGACAGCGCTCACGGCTCTGACCAACCCTACGGTCAACAGCTACAAGCGGATCAACGCGCCCGCGACGCTGTCCGGGGCCAGCTGGGCGCCCAATACAGTCACATGGTCGGGCAATAACCGAACGCATATGGTACGTGTGCCCGGTCCGGGTCGGTTCGAATTGCGCCTGCCCGATGGCGCGGCGAACCCCTACCTGCTGCAGGCTGCGATCATTGCTGCGGGCCTGTCGGGGCTGGAGACCAAGACTGATCCCGGTCCCCGTTATGATATCGACATGTACGCAGAGGGCCACACTGTCAAAGACGCGCCCAAACTGCCGCTAAACCTGTTGGACGCGATCCGCGCGTTCGAAGCAGATATCGCTCTCACTGCGATGCTGGGCGCGGACTTTTCCAAGAGTTACGCCAAGATGAAAATGCAGGAATGGCAAAGCTACATGCGCCACTTCTCCGAATGGGAGCGGGCGAATACGCTGGACGTTTGATTGGAAAGGTGTGGCAGCCCGTAGGGGAATCGAACCCCTCTTTCCAGGTTGAAAACCTGGCGTCCTAACCGATAGACGAACGGGCCACGCGTGGTCGTGAGCGCGTGATTATGAAATCAGCGGGCTGCGTGCAAGCAGAAACTTGCATGCAAGGCGGGTTTTTTCATAGCACGCAGCGTCAGGCCGGGGCGGCGTCCTCCACGCGCATTTGCACACGCTGCCGACCGCCCCAATGATTGATTTCCAGCCGCCCGGCCAGATGGTAACGCGCACCGTCACCGGCGTTCAGCTTAGGCCCCAGTTCGTTTTCGAAAGCGCCAAAGCATATGCCGTCCAACCCGCCACCCATCCCGTCTGACAGGGTCAGCTTGAGGTGGGCATCGCCCACACGTTTGGCGTATCGGATCTGCATATCTGGAAGGGCAAAACGTGGGGCAGGGGCAGACGCCCCGAACGGTCCTGCATCTTCCAATGCGGTGATCAACTCCGGTGTCGCCGCACCGGGCATCAATGCGCCATCCAGCCTGAGATCGGCAGGGCCGGCATCGCCGGCGCCTTGGCGCGCCAACAGTTCGGACAAGCGCGCCATTGCGGGCTCCAGTTGATCTCGCGCCACAGTCAGGCCGGCCGCCATCTTGTGCCCACCGCCTTTGATCAACAAACCCTCTTGCGCCAGGCGTTGGATTGCAGCGCCCAGATCAACGCCGGACACGGAGCGCCCGGAGCCTTTGCCCTCGTCACCATCAAAACCGATCACAATGGCAGGCCGGTTTGCCGTCTCTTTCAAGCGCGAAGCGACGATGCCCACGACACCGGGATGCCAGCCGTCACCTGCCGCCCACACCAATGGGGCCTCTAACCCGCGCGTTTCTGCCTGATCCAGCGCGGCAAGGCGCACCTGTGCTTCGATCTCTCTTCGTTCAGCGTTGAGCTCTTCCAAACGGGCGGCCATCGCCGAAGCCTCATGTGGATCTGCCGTCGACAATAAACGCGCGCCCAAATCCGCCTGACCAATCCGGCCTCCCGCATTGACCCGCGGACCGAGAACGTACCCCAGATGATAGGCCTGTGGTGCAACGTCCAACCGCGCGGCATCCGCGAGTGCGACAAGGCCCGGTCGTTCCCGGCGTCCCATGACCGTCAAACCCTGACGTACGAGGGCACGGTTCGCTCCGGTCAACGGTGCCACATCGGCCACTGTCGCCAGCGCCACCAAGTCCAAATAGCCTATCAAATCCGGTCCGCGCTTACCTGCTTCCCGCAGTTGCCGCCCGGCTTCGACCAGCATCAGGAAGACAACGGCTGCGGCGCAGAGATGCGCCAGATCACCACTTTCATCCTGTCGGTTCGGGTTCACCACTGCCAGCGCGGGCGGCAGTGTCTCTCCACCCAAGTGGTGGTCCAAGACAACGACATCGGCACCTTCGGCAGCGGCTAGTGCATCATGCGACAGTGTTCCGCAATCCACACAGAGGATCAGGTCGTGATCGCGCGCCAAGGCAGCCATAGCGGTTGGATTTGGGCCATACCCCTCATCGATCCGGTCCGGGACATACAACGTGGCCGAGAGCCCCATGTCGCGCAGCCACCAGATGAGCAATGCCGCGGAACTCCCTCCATCCACGTCATAATCTGCGAAAATCGCGATCCGCTCACGAGCCGCCACAGCCTTGAGAAATCGTGTTGCGGCAGGTTGCATATCTTTGATCGAACGCGGGTCAGGCAACAGGTCGCGGAGGAGCGGCTTCAGGAACGCGGGCGCGTCCTCTGGGCTGACACCGCGACGCGCGAGCACTTGCGCCACCGCATGTGGCAGATCACAGGCCTGGACCAGCGCCTCTGCCGCCCGATCCGCCGCTGCGTCCGGACCGACCCAACGTCGCCCGGTAATCGAATGCTCTACGCCCAGATAGCTCAAGCGCCCTCCAATGGGGTCAGGAGACAGGCGTGCGATACTCCATCCGGCGCACGGAGCCGGTTTTGGAGCGCATCAAAAGTGTCTCGGTGGTCAACCAACCAGGTTCCCGCCGTATGCCGGGTAGCAAGCTGCCGCCTGTAACGCCTGTTGCGGCAAAAATCACATCCTGCGTGACCATCTCATCGCGTGTATAGATGCGGTTCAGATCAGAGATTCCAGCGCGCTGGGCGCGAGACGCTTCATCATCGTTGCGGAAAAGTAAACGCCCAAAGATCTGCCCACCCATGCATTTCAACGCTGCAGCGGCCAAAACGCCTTCGGGCGCGCCGCCAGTCCCCATATACATGTCGATGCCGGTGACGTCGGCTTCGGCACAATGCATCACACCGGCAACATCGCCGTCTGTGATCAATCGGATCGCCGCTCCGGTTGAACGAACCCCCGCAATCATCTCTTCATGGCGTGGACGTTCCAGAATGCAGACCGTGATATCCGACGGCTTGCACCCTTTCGCAGTCGCAAGGGCCTCAACCCGCTCGGCCGCGCTCATGTCCAGATTGACGACACCAGGTGCATATCCCGGTCCAATGGCCAGCTTTTCCATATACACATCGGGGGCATGCAGCATTGATCCGCGCGGGCCCATGGCAATCACGGTCAGCGCGTTGGGCATATCCTTGGCTGTCAGGGTCGTACCTTCCAATGGGTCGAGAGCGATGTCCACACCGGGGCCATTTCCGGTCCCAACCTCTTCCCCGATATAGAGCATCGGAGCTTCGTCCCGTTCCCCTTCGCCGATGACAACGACACCCGCGATATCCAACAGGTTCAACTGCTCGCGCATTGCGTTGACCGCTGCCTGATCGGCCGCCTTTTCGTCGCCGCGTCCAACCAGTGCCGCCGATGCCAGTGCGGCCTGCTCGGCC
Organism: uncultured Aestuariivita sp.; assembly: GCA_964402685.1. Lineage (GTDB taxonomy): Bacteria > Pseudomonadota > Alphaproteobacteria > Rhodobacterales > Rhodobacteraceae > Aestuariivita. The sequence goes on from CAYODE010000060.1 coordinate 5,817, forward strand.
ACACGCGCCAGGCCCAGTGAAAGCATGCGGTCGTGAAACTCGGTGTCATCACTCATGAAAAGCTGTCCCTTATGTTGTTTTGGCCGCGGGTCGCGGGCTTATACGTGTTCGATGCGAAGGGCCACGGGGGCTGCCGTCATCACATCTGTGTTGGTCATTGCGGCCAATGCGTCATCCAGCGCTGCACGTGTTGTCTTGTGCGTGACGATCAAGACAGGCGCGTTCGTGTCGTCATGTCCGTATTGGCGCATTCTGTCTATAGAAATACCGGAATTGCCCAGTGTGGCGGCGATTTTTGCGAGGGCGCCGGGTTTGTCCAAAAGCGTCATACGCAAGTAGTAGGGCGCAGGCAGTTCGGACCGCGCACGGGGTGCCGCTTCCAATGTTGCGGCTGGCTGTCCAAACGTGGCAACTCGCACGCCACGCGCGATATCACAGACATCGCCCATAACCGCACTTGCTGTCGGTCCTTCGCCCGCGCCGGGACCACGCAGGACGATCTGCTCCACGGCGTGGCCTTCGATCACCACCATGTTTGTGCCGCCTTCAAGCTGGCCCAGCGGCGAGTCCGCTGGGACCAGGCAAGGCTGCATGCGTTGTTCCAGCCCACGCCCGGTTTTTTGTGCTACGCCTAACAGCTTGATTCTAAAGCCCATATCAGCAGCAGCTCGGATGTCTTCGATTGATACGCGGTCAATGCCTTCCAGTTCAATGCCATCAAAATCTGGCATTGTGCCAAAGGCAATGGCCGACAACAACGTCAGTTTGTGCCCGGCATCAATGCCGCCGACATCCAAAGTTGGATCTGCTTCGAGGTATCCCAGACCATCGGCTTCGGAAAACGCCTCATCATAACTTAGGCCTGCTTTCTCCATCCGGGTCAGGATATAATTGCACGTGCCGTTCATCACACCCATCACGCGCGTGATCTCGTTGCCTGCCAGCCCTTCGGTCAGCGCTTTGATTACTGGTATGCCGCCTGCGACAGCGGCCTCATAGCGGATTGTGCGACCGGTCTCTTCCGCCAATTCAGCTAGCGATTGACCATGTATTGCGAGCATCGCTTTGTTCGCAGTCACCACGTCCTTGCCTGCATTCAACGCGGCTTCGACCGCGTCTTTGGCCGGGCCATCGGTGCCGCCCATGAGTTCGACAAACACATCCACGTCGTCGCGTGTGGCCAGTGCAACCGGATCGTCTTCCCAATTGTAGCCCGACAGAGACACGCCGCGGTCCTTGTCGCGGGACCGGGCCGAGACTGCCGAGATCGTGATCGTTTTGCCCGTGCGCGCTGTCAACAGCGCAGCCTGCTGACGGACAATTTTCACGACACCGATTCCAACGGTGCCAAGGCCGGCAATGCCGAGACGAAGCGAAGCGGTCATGGAAATCCTCTTGGAGATGCAGGCAACATTTGTCTCCTAGCTCGTCGCGAGGACGCGCGCAACCACGGCTCAGTCGATCACGATAGAGCTGTTTAGTCGACGCCGCGTTTCCTCGTCGATACCGCTTTCATTTTGTAACCGCGCGGCGCGCGACTGGAGGCTGGCAGCCCGCCCCTCAATCTGTTCCGTGATTTCCGCATCGGTCAGCGGTTCTTCATCCGTTTCAAGATCGGGCTCTGGGGGATCCAGGAATCGGTCAAACGAAACCAGTTTTGGGTAGTCGGCGTCTTCGAGTTCGGGCGTTACGCTTTTGTCGAGGTCGGGCGGATCAGAGCAGCCCGCCAGGCTTAAAAGCGCCGCGATCAGAAGCGTCTTTGAAAAATCGGATCGGGCGGTGCGGGTGGTCATGTCGCATGTTGTGCCCCAAGGCCGGGTTCCGTGCAAGCAGGGGCTTTTATTTGAACATTCGTTCAGATAACGTTTGCCCATGGCACGCACCGCAGGCTCTCATTCCGACATTACCGGTCCGCGCATTCGCGCCGCGGCGTTGCGCCTTTTTGCGCAAAACGGATTTGCTGCGGTATCTATGCGCCAGATCGCATCCGAGGTAGGGGTGCAGGTCGGTGCCCTTTACAACTACACCCCTGACAAGCAAACGCTGCTCTTTGCCTTGATGGACGAGCATATGCAGGGCCTTCTTGCGGCGTGGCAGGCCGAGCCGAAAGGGTCCAACGCTACGGCGCGGCTTGAAGCGTTTGCCCGGTTTCACATCCGGTTCAACCTGGAACGCTCCGAAGCTGTCTTCATTTCCTATATGGAGCTTCGCAACCTGACGCCCGAGAATTTTTCAACAATCGAAGCGCAACGGCACGCTTACGAGACCGCTTTGGAAGAGATCTTAAGCGATGGTGTGTCCGAAAACGCTTTCGAGGTCAGCGATCCCAAGGTGGCCTCTCTAGCCATCATCGCTATGCTGACCGGTGTGAATACCTGGTACCGGGCCGACGGGCGGTTGTCGCTGGAAGAGGTGCAGACGTTATATTGGGATATGGTGCGCCAGACAGTCGGCGCGATCTGACTCGTTCCGACGATGGGGCGGGTCGATCTATCCTCAATGTGCGGGTCGGATAAAGGTCCCGTTTTGCAGATCACGCATCGCTTGCATCAACTCGTCCTGCGTATTCATCACGATTGGCCCGTGCCACGCGACAGGTTCGTCAATCGGTGCGCCTGAGATCAGCAAAAACCGGATTCCTTCTGGTCCGGCCTGAACCGTGACTTCTTCTCCGGTGCCAAAGCGGATTAGCGTGCGGTCGCCAGACAGATCTCGGATATTCAGTTCTTCGCCGGCAACCTCTTTTTCCAGAAGAACGCCTGTTGGGTCCGAAGCGTCCGCAAACGCGCCAGATCCTTGAAATACATAGGCAAATGCCCGGCGATATGTATCAATTTTGAAGGTCTTTTTCACACCGGCTGGCACGAAAACGTCTAGATATTGCGGTTCAGCCGCGATCCCATCGACGGGGCCTTTCTTGCCCCAGAATTCGCCGACGATCACTTTAACGCGGGTCCCGTCGTCATCAATCACTTCTGGAATTTCGCCACCATCTACATCCTGGTAACGCGGTGCAGTCATTTTGAGGGATGAGGGCAGGTTTCCCCAAAGCTGGAACCCGTGCATCTGCCCCTTGGCATTCCCTTTGGGCATTTCCTGATGCAAGATCCCGGATCCGGCAGTCATCCATTGCACCGATCCTGGGCCCAGGGTGCCGGTATTCCCCAAGGAGTCGCCATGCTCGACGGTGCCTTCCAATACGTATGTAATGGTTTCGATGCCCCGATGCGGATGCCACGGAAAACCTTTGAGATAATCTTGAGGGTATTCGTTGCGAAAATCGTCAAATAGCAGGAACGGGTCTAATTCGGTTGGGTCTTGGAAACCGAAGGCACGGTGCAGTTTCACGCCTGCGCCTTCTAACGTGGGTTGAGCCCGACGGGTCTCTAAGGTGGGGCGAATAGACATGCTGGCCTCTGTGTCTTTCTTTGAGTTGTTTATGATTTAGGTCATAGGACCTGTCCCGGCAATCGCGCGTGCTACACGGTTGTTGTGCGCGCAGGCACAGAAAGTTGATCCAGACCTACCGGTTCGTGCAAGCCAAAGCACCGCTTGCGGCGTATCCTTTTGGACAATTTTGGAGGAATACATGATACGAAAACACTTGGGTCTTACGCTTGCGCTCGGGCTTTTATGGACGCCCGTGAAGGCGGATATTGGTTTTGACTACAGCGTTGCGGCAGGATCGGACGGTACTTTCGACATTACGCTCAAACGAGCAGGTGGAGACACCGCATTCTGGTGCGCGGCAAGCGAACATGCGCGCCGAGAGCTTGGCGCATCTGGTTCGGATAGGGTTTATACGTGGGGTCGAACGGCAACTCGTGGCGCAAAGTTTTCGTTGAAAGCCCCGGCATCAGGACCTGTCCAAAGCTTTACCGTGTCTTTGGATGAGGTGGGCAACAATCTCAGCGTGGCGGCTGCCTACCAATACTGTCTGAACGTCACGATTAACGAGTAAAACTTAACGCACCTTACGAAATGGCGTCCTTTATTGGCGGCGGTCGCAATCAGGCGCGACGGGTCGTGAACAGATCCTGAAACTGGCAACAAATGCTGGAAAAGGGACACACGCATGAAGATCGGCTTTATCGGATTGGGCAATGTAGGTGGCAAGCTTTCGGGTAGCTTGATCCGCAATGGAGAGGACGTGGTGGTCTATGACCTGAACCCAGACCTCGTAGCGGAAAAGGTAAAGGCAGGAGCAATCGCCGCAGAGGGCCCGGCCCATATGATGCAGATGTGCAATGCGGTAATCACATGTCTCCCAAGTCCCGCCGCCAGTGACGCGGTGATGGCAGAGATGCTGCCAGAGATTGGCGCGGGCAAGATCTGGATGGAGATGTCCACGACAGATGAGGCTGAGGTCAAACGACTGGGTGCGATGGTTATTGAACGGGGCGGGGCGGCTGTGGATTGCCCGGTGTCCGGCGGGTGCCATCGCGCAGACACCGGAAATATCTCGATCTTTGCCGGATGCGACCGCGCCACGTTCGACCGCATCCTGCCTTTGCTGACTGTCATGGGGCGTAGGGTATTGCATACCGGCGATCTGGGATCGGCATCTATCCTCAAAGTCATCACGAATTACCTGGCCACTGCGAACCTCGTGAGTTGTGCAGAAGCGTTGACCGTGGCCAAAGGGGCGGGCATGGATCTTGGTACTGCATATGAGGCGATCGCGATCTCCTCGGGCACGTCTTTTGTGCATGAAACCGAAAGCCAAGTGATCCTAAACGGTTCTCGCGATATCTCCTTCACAATGGATCTGGTCGCCAAGGACATTGGTCTGTTTCAACAGGTTGCAGATCGGGCGAACGTCCCGATTGAGCTCAACCCTCTGCTGATCAAGATCTTCGAGGACGGAATTGCGCGATATGGGTCGCGTGAGCTGAGCCCGAACATCATAAAACGGTTAGAAGACGCTACCGGTTTGGACATACGGGCCCCTGGTTTTCCGGCTGAAATGGTAGATGATGAGCCGGAAGAGCCAGGTGCCGAAGTGGTTGTACGGCGCGTGGCGGCTGAATAGGGCTGTTGCGCTCCCACAATCCGCGGTAAAGCCCCGGCCAGATTGGCCGGAGGATGTCCAACATGTCAGATCCGTTTCAGCCCAAGATCGCTGCATCACAGCCGCGCCGGTGGCTTGGTGTTGGCATGCTGCTTTTTCTTGGCGGGTTGTTGATCTATGTGGCCTTCGCGACGCCGCCTGATCTTGCCTGGCAGGTGTTTTTGTTGCTGATGGGCGGCGCGTCTTTGTGGGTTGGCGATAAAATGCGCCGTGCGACTGAAGGCTGGATCGAGCTATCAGACGAAGGGCTTGTCACGCATACAGGAGAGGTGATTGCCCGCATCGATGAGATCGAGAAGGTTGAGCGCGGTATGCTGGCTTTCAAACCGTCGAACGGTTTCATGATTAAAACAAAAAACCCGGCTGCCCGCAGATGGGAGCCGGGTCTGTGGTGGCGCATGGGCCGACGGATTGGTGTCGGTGGGGTTACCGCCGCATCGCAGTCAAAGGTTATGGCCGATCTGATTTCGGCCAAACTGATGATGCGCGATCAGGATTAACCCTCGAAGATCACCTGCGGAGCGAAACGCGGGCGGGTGAATACGAAATTGTCCATTTCGCGTGCTTCCATGCCCACAGCGATCACAGGTTCCCAGGTATTCCATGTCTCGACAACGATGACGCGTTCCTGGTCAGGCATGACAGGAAGATAGTCTGCGAAATCCACCAGATTTTCCTGAACCATGACACCAACGCCACCGCGCGCTTGCGACCAGTCGAGGTAGAATTGATCGTCTTCCTCGTCCCAACGGATCACGGTGATGCGCAAGGACATCGGGGAGCCGGTCCGTGTCAACAACTGGGCCATGTTGTACATGGAGTCGATGTAGTCCGGTGTCAGGACATCGGTTTCCCGCGAAATCATGTCACCGATTGTATAGGCGGCGCGCAGGTTGATCGTACTTTGGCGGAAACCGTCAAAGAAGATGTAGCTGGACGCATAACCCCAGAACAACATTGGGATGATGATCGCGAATTCAACTGTGATTGTCCCGCTGCTGTCGCGGCGAAACCGTTTCAATCTGTTCAGAAGAGCTTTCAAAGGGTTCATGGCTTATCTTGGCTCCTGTACGAATGCGGAGGTCGCGACCAAGGGGTACATTCTCGCGCCGTCTAGATTCAGCTGTTGGGAAAATCCCATATGCGGAAGCACTGGATTATATTTTGCACAGACGCGTAAGAACATCAGCTCGTTGCTGCCGCCGTTGATGAAGGAGCGCACAGGCTCCACCTCTTCGGTGGAATCAATGCAATCGATTTCCGCCGGTGGGCTGACCCAATTGAACGGATCGATCCGGATCATCTCAAGCCGCACGTCCTGTTCGCAATCGTTCACAAACATGGCGCGCTCACAAATCAGGTCCCTGATTTCGTTGTGCTGTGGTGCCGTGCCAGTGCCGAGGCGCAAGTCGCGGACCGTGCTATCGACCGCCCGTTCGAGCATTGCGTGGTTGAGGTGGATCATTCCCAGCTCAGCAGACCAGATCAGAGTCGAGAACATCGGCAGGAACAAGATCGCAAATTCGACCGTGGCGGTGCCGTCCTCTTTCCGGAAGAACCGGCGGAAAGGTTTTGTGAAAAAACGCATCATTGTGTCAGCCTCAACTGGCGAATGGAGGACGCGATAGCCGCGAACGCATCCGAGATTTCAAGCCCATCCACGTCAAAGGCATGTGCCGGTGAGCTGGCGCAGTCGCGCATGAGTGGCAACACGGCCTCGGGCGCTTCGAACGCGATGGTAAAGACGAAGGTTTCGTTGGCACGAGCGGCACCGCAGATATCCCGGGTGCGGGCGTCTTTGGTGGACGAGTTCACGAAGTTCCGCACGTCGTAGTACCAGTCGTCCCAAGCGTCCTGGGAAGGCATGAACGGATCGTAGAGGGCATCCACAATACGTACCATCGAAGTCCAAGCCCAAAGTTGGGGATAGCTCAACAATTCGGCCGAGCCCGGTTCGTTATAGGTGATCGTCTCTGTCACCTGGCGGTAACGACGGCATGACCCATTACGACGGTAGGATTGGCACTGCCACGATGTTTCTGTCTCATCATAAGTGCCTTCGCCATAGGCGTGGTCCTGATAACTGTCGTTGAAGGGCCAATAGTACAGGCCGTCATCGGTCCGTCCGTTTTCGTTGTCGTCTTCTTCGTCCTGGCCCAAATAAACCGAATAGACTTCTTCCTGTTCATTCCACCAGATGTTGGAATCTCCCAGGCGATATTCGTCATTAATGTAGTATTGGCTGGTGTTCTGACCGTCTGTCATCAGAACGATCACCTTGATCGTCTCCGCGTCTGTATGATCGACGGGCCGGTTGGCATAGGCCGGGTCAACCAGGTCGATTGCAGGATCGGCAAGGGCTTGGGCAATGGGTCTGAAAGACGGGTCCAGCAGGATGCTGCCCCATTTCATACCGATATCAAGAGACGTGTTGCCGTCTGCAAAGAAGCTGTCGATGAAGTCTTTCAGTTCGGTCCGGTTATCCGACAGGATCACCATCTCGCGGCTGACCTCGGCTTCACACACAGGCGTGCGCACCAATTCTTCCGGATCGTTGTCACGGCCGTCAAAGTCCCGCCATGGATCGAAATGCAGCGTGCGTTGGTACTCGCGCGATGTGTCGATTGTCGTATCTTCGAAGTCGGTGCTCTCGAAATTCAGGCAGTTCGACAGCGAGCGTGGACTACCGGGCAGGTATCCGTCGGTGCCGCGCGCATGCGCGACCGCAAGCGCTTCATCATTATTGATGGCTGTAATCTGCTCTTCGGTCAGAGTTTCGATAATCCCTGCCGTCGGATAGAACTTGGTATTCAGCTGATCCATCAGCTCTTCGGGCAGGGTGACCTGAGTTGCGTAGGGCACGATAGAGATCGTGACTGTACCCGGCTCGGAGTTGTCGAACATGCTATCGACAAAGTCTTTCGCGGCCACTTTCAAATTGGTCAGGCGGCTGTAGCTGCCCATCGATCCGGAAACGTCGAGAACAAGCGAAATCTCAACCGCGTCAATGGCTTCGCGTGCCGTACTTCTGTTGGAGATCGTCAGTGTTTCGACCCCAAACATCTGCATGAAGAATGTATCTACGTTCAGCTGGGCGCTTGCGGTCACTTCGCGGGACCCAACTGTTTCGATTGGGGTCACGCCGGTCAGGCTCTCAGAAAGACCCGCTTTGGCGAAATAGTCTTCTACAACGTCTTGGGGAGGAAGGGGCTGGTCAAGGTCGGCGGCAGCAAGAACTGCGCGGTCCAGCGTGTTTTGCACGTGAACACGGTCTCGCTCGTACCGCATGACATCCACGCCGATACCAACAATCGCGATGATCCCCAAGAACATGAACAGGCCAAATAATGTCATCGACCCGTCTTCGCGGCGCCAGAATCTCCTGACACGCGTGAGCGTGTTGTCGGACAGAAAAACTCTACTGTACTCAAATGTCTTCATCGTTTCGCCCTTCCTACAAACCCGGATATCTCCAGGCGCCGGATACACTACGGCAAGCCCGGTATCGTCTCGAAACGTGGCTAAATTGGGGCAAATCTCGCTCAAATTGAGGGGATTAAAACACTGTTTTTGCAACAAAAATCACTGTTGAACTCGATTGTCCATAGGATCGCAACAACCGCGCCAAAATTCTCAAGTCACACTCGCGGACCGTGTGTTTTCAGATTGCTTAAAATTCTAGCACTGAAAGACAGGAAGCCGCATAGTGGGCCTACAACAACAAGTCGATTCAATTCGCGCCGAGCAGATGCGCTAGCACCAGGGACACCAAAATCATGAACATGACCGTCAAAGCCGAACCCAGTTTCCGCGAAAGCGTGGATTTGATGTTCAACAGGGCCGTGGCCCTTATGGACCTGCCACCAGGTCTGGAAGAAAAGATCCGGGTCTGTAACTCGACCTACACTGTGCGGTTCGGCGTGCGACTGCGTGGACAGATGCAAACATTCACCGGATACCGTTCGGTGCATTCTGAACACATGGAACCCGTGAAAGGCGGGATCCGCTTTGCGTCGAACGTTCATCAGGATGAGGTTGAAGCGCTTGCCGCTCTGATGACGTATAAATGCGCTTTGGTAGAGGCGCCGTTCGGGGGATCCAAGGGCGGGCTCCGGATTGATCCTCGTCAATATGATGAAGATGAGTTGGAACAAATCACGCGGCGCTTCGCCTATGAGCTTGCCAAACGTGACCTGATCCATCCGTCCCAAAACGTGCCGGCGCCAGACATGGGGACGGGCGAGCGTGAAATGGCATGGATTGCTGACCAATATGCGCGCATGAACACAACGGATATCAATGCGCGGGCGTGTGTGACCGGCAAACCTCTGAACGCTGGCGGTATTTCGGGCCGGGTCGAAGCAACAGGGCGCGGGGTCCAATATGCTCTGCGCGAATTCTTCCGGGATGAACGGGACATGACCAAGGCTGGCCTCACCGGCTCATTGGACGGAAAGCGTGTGATTGTTCAGGGTCTCGGCAACGTGGGATTTCACGCCGCCAAGTTCCTGAAGGAAGAAGACGGCTCGATCATCACAGGGATTATCGAGCGCGACGGCGCGCTCTTCAATCCAAATGGGTTGGATGTTGAGGCCGTCCGACAATGGATCGTCAAACATGGCGGTGTGACGGGCTTCCCCGATGCGACGCATACTGCCGACGGTGCCACGGTGCTTGAGGAGGAATGTGACATCCTGATCCCGGCTGCTTTGGAAGGCGTCGTCAATCTGCAAAACGCCGAACGGATCAAAGCCCCTTTGATTATTGAAGCGGCGAACGGACCGATCACGGCTGGCGCCGACGACATCCTGCGCCAGAAGGGGACAGTGATCATTCCGGACATGTACGCCAACGCGGGCGGCGTGACCGTGTCGTACTTCGAATGGGTCAAAAACCTGAGCCACATCCGCTTCGGTCGTATGCAACGCAGGCAGGAAGAAGCGCGGCACCAGCTGGTCATTGATGAGTTGGAGCGTTTGAGTTCAGACAGTGGCATTGGCTGGGAGCTGAGCCCCGACTTCAAACAGCGATACCTGCGTGGCGCGGATGAGCTTGAACTGGTTCGGTCGGGCCTCGATGACACGATGCGGATTGCCTACCAGTCCATGCGCGAAGTGTGGCATACGCGCGAAGATGTCGACGATCTGCGCACGGCCGCGTATCTGGTCGCAATTGAGAAAGTCGCGGCGAGTTATCGTGCAAAGGGTCTCTGAGCGAGCGGAAGTCACCGTGTCTTGAGGCTCGGAGGAATGGTGCACCCGGATGCAAAGGTTTATCGGGCGCATCTCGGCGGAGCTTCTCTCAAAGACCATCGGAGCCGGCGTAACCCTTGACCCACAGGGGCCAGCACGGCACCGTAAACTCCGAGGATGGTTGCGTGCAACGCGACCATCCACCAGTTCATATATTGCAAGAGTTCTGTGCCGAAAGTCGCGTTGAGACGTTGGGTTTAATCAGTTGTTGGGTTTCGAAACCTTAATGACAGATGTGAGGACACCATGCTCGAAGACACAGTATTAACGGCTTTGAAAGAAAACCTGCCAAATGAGGCGGATCAAGCCACGCTTAAAGCTCGGTCCGACGGACAAGACATCGCGCTAAAGGACTTGGATCTCACCAGTCTGAACGTCGTCGAAATCTGCATGCATATCGAAGATACTTTGGGGGTCGAGATCGATTTGGACGAATTTGACCAGATAGAAACCGTATCCGGTCTGATTGCGCATTGCGAAAAGCTGGCTGCTTCCGCCTAGACGTCCTTGATGCCAAGCGGCTCTTCTAAGCCGTTTTTTAAATGAGCGTCACGGGCTTGGGCAGATCGGCCAAACTGGGCGCGCCCATCTGTCCCATGTTGGACACAAGATCTTTGCAGAGCATGTCATACAAGTAGTTCGGCCCAATCCCACCCAAAGCTGCCAGGGCAAAATGCCAAGCCCGGCCCAACATCACGAAATCCGCGCCCAAAGCGAGGGCCCGCAGGATATCCAACCCGCCTTCGATCCCACTATCAAAAACAATCGGCAAATCCGTTTCTGACCGGATGAGCGGTAGCATATCAATCGCGGCCGGCGCGCCGTCGAATTGCCGACCCGCATGGTTTGACACCCAAATCGCATCGACACCTGCGGCTTGCATAGGCGCGCAGTCTTCGGGGCGCAGCACGCCTTTGACGATAAGATGCCCGTCCCACGCATCGCGCAGCCACCGCACATAGTCAATGTCTGGCGAGGTGCGCAGCAGATACCCGATATGGGCTGTCGGAGACATATCCTTGTACGAGCCGCCGCTATAGGCGTCGAGCGTCCGCATCCGTGGCATGCCGTGCCGCGCCATGCCCCAGGCCCAAGCCGGTCGGATCGCGACCTGAGCCATCAATCGCGGCGTCAGCCGCGGCGGTTGTTTCAGTCCTGACCGTGTCTGGCGTTCCCGGCGGGAGGCAACAGGCACATCCGCCGTCAGCACCAGTGTCTTGATCCCGGCGTCCTGTGCACGACCCAGCATATGTCGGCGAATATCCTCATCCCGCGGGGGGTAAAGTTGAAACCAAGCCAGATCACCCAGGTGGTCCGCCACGTCTTCGGGCGTCTGGCTGGCGACCGTCGACAGGCAATAGGGCATGCCCTTGTCACGTCCACTGCGCGCGAGATGCCCCTCGGCATCCGGCCAGATGAGGCCTGACATCCCAACAGGGGCAATACCAAACGGCGCGGCATAGGTGTGGCCCAGAAATGTGGTCGACAGATCGGCAGGGATCTCTCCATGCAGGATCGACGGCAAAAAGCCCACCGCGTCCAATCGCCTGCGGTTCGAGGCTTTGGTCGCCTCGCTCCCCGTGCCACTGTCGAGGTATTCCCACACGAATTTCGGCAGCCGCTGCTGCGCGCGACGCTTGATGTCAGCCAGTCCGGGGTAACGGGAATCGAGATCCATGCCGCTTTATGACCAAGCTGGGCGGGAGTGTCACGCCGTGGCGACCGTATCGGATAGCAGCGCAGTTAAAGTCAGCAAGGCGAGAGCGTTAACGAATAGGAACAATTGGTGAACTTCTGTCTTTTCCTTGGGCGTCAGACCGCGTAGGATCACGTCCATGAGCAGTTTTGACGATATGGACGCCTTTGACGGTGCGTCGCTGTCTGCGCGCGCGATGGCGGCACCACCCGCACCCTATCTTGATGGGCTCAACCCGGCACAACGCAAAGCGGTGGAAACACTGGACGGGCCGGTTTTGATGCTGGCTGGGGCAGGGACGGGCAAGACCCGCGCGCTGACCGCGCGGATTGCACATCTATTGATGACACGCAGCGCGCAACCAAACGAAATACTGGCGGTGACGTTCACAAATAAAGCCGCGCGCGAGATGAAGGATCGCGTCGGGCTCATGCTGGGCCAAGCTGCCGAGGGGATGCCGTGTCTGGGCACATTCCACGCGATCTGCGTAAAGCTTCTGCGCCGCCATGCCGAATTGATCGGGATAGAGCCCGAAGGTGACCTAATCACGGGCGCGCGCGACAGGATCCATCTGAAATCCAACTTCACGATCCTTGATACCGACGACCAGCTGCGTTTGCTCAAGCAAGTCTTACAAATAAGTAAAGTGGATGAAAAGCGTCACCCCCCGCGCACAGTATTGCATCTCATTGACAGATGGAAAAACCGTGCTTGGAGCCCTGAGAAGGTGCCGGCGAAGGAAGACGTAGAGCTCTGGGCAGAGCGCCTCTACACAGCTGGTCAAATCAAAGAGGCCGAGAACGCGTACGAATTTGGTCGTAAGAATCCGGATAGCGGGGCAGTCGGACGCAATGTAATTCTCGCTTCTCAAGTATACGCCCAGTATCAGCGCCGCCTGATCGAACTGAACGCGGTCGATTTCGGCGATCTGCTTTTGCACATGCTCACGATCTTCCAGACCCATGAGGACGTGCTGACCCAATACCAGCGCTGGTTCCGCTATATCCTGGTGGACGAGTACCAGGACACCAACGTCGCGCAATATATGTGGCTGCGCCTGTTGGCGGGGTCGCACAAGAACATTTGCTGCGTCGGGGATGACGATCAGTCGATCTATGGCTGGCGCGGGGCCGAAGTAGGCAACATCCTGCGCTTTGAAAAAGACTTTCCCGGCGCCCATGTGGTGCGTCTTGAACAGAACTATCGCTCCACCCCACATATCCTCGCCGCTGCCTCTGGGGTGATCCGGGGCAATGAGGGCCGTTTGGGCAAAGAACTTTGGACCGACAAAGACGAGGGCGAAAAGGTCCGCCTGATCGGTCATTGGGACGGCGAAGAGGAAGCACGCTGGATCGGCGAGGAGGTCGAGGCGATGCAGGGCGGCACGCGCGGTATGCGGCCCATCGACCTGAATGAAATGGCCATCCTCGTGCGCGCCTCCCACCAGATGCGCGCGTTTGAGGACCGGTTTCTAACCATCGGTCTGCCT
>CAYODE010000061.1:0-1837 GCA_964402685.1 uncultured Aestuariivita sp.
TTGCGCAATATCTGGCGCTTAAAATAATCCTTCGCGGCTGAATATCTGGTGCCGTTGGCATAGGTCAATCAGAACCGGGCAAATTGTCAGTTTTTGCCGCCACGTTCCTTTGCCGTTAGGCGCGAAACGTCTAGGTTTCGGGCCGATCGCCCATCAAATATCTTGGTCCCGTGCCTTTTTTGCGGGCGACATCTTCCGGGTTGTACAACCTGCATTTTTCAAGGCTCAAACACCCGCACCCAATGCAGCCATCCAAATTGTCACGCAGCTTCGTCAAAGTCGCGATGCGCTGATCCAAATGGCCGCGGAACGCGATGCTGATTTTTGCCCAATCGGCTGCTGTTGGCGCCCGCCCACCGGGCAGCTGGTCCAACTGCACGCGGATTTGAGGCAACGTAAAACCGAACTGCTGAGCGATCATCACAAAGCTTAGGCGCCGGATATCCGCCCGATGAAACCGCCGTTGTCCCCCTGCATTTCGCCAAGGGGAAACCAAGCCTTGCTCCTCGTAATACCGAATGGCTGAAACAGCCAATCCTGTGCGTTCCGCCAGAGCGCCAATTGAGATGCCTGCCACCATTTCAAAGAAATCCCTTGACCTATAGTTAACTTGAGGAATTAGCGTGCTCTTTAGTCGTTCAAAACGCAATCGGAAAAGGACTCAGATATGACTGCAAGACTTGAACACGCCAACTACACCGTTGCTGATCCGGACAAAACGGCCGCCTGGATGTGCGATGTGTTCGGTTGGCATATTCGTTGGTCCGGCGCCGCCATGCAGAGCGGGCGCACTGTGCATGTCGGCGATGACAGCGGCTATGTTGCACTCTACACGCCGGGCAATCCGCAAAAAGCCAATGACGACAACTACGCAACGATCGGAGGATTGAACCATATCGCCGTTGTCACAGATGATATTGAAGCCATGGAAACCAAAGTTAAAGCTGCGGGTTTTACACCCGGAAATCATGCCGATTACGAACCCGGTTTGCGCTTTTACTTCCATGACGCAGACGGAATTGAATATGAGGTCGTGAGTTACTCGTAACTCCGGCGTTTGCCTGATGCCGCGGCAGTGACCGCGTCGAGCGAGACCAAGCCGACATCTGCCTAACCTCTTGCATTCCCAACCTCCAATCTGTCAGGTACACTCAACCAGAAGGACAGGGCCGCGGATCTTCTGATCGGCGGCCCATCGGTATGAATGAGTGACTGGCATGGACAAAATTCCAATGACGCGCGCGGGCTATTCCGCCCTGGAAGCCGAACTAAAAACCCTGAAATCCGTAGAACGCCCTGCGATCATCAAGGCGATTGCAGAAGCGCGCGAACACGGTGATCTGAGTGAAAACGCGGAATACCACTCGGCGCGGGAGAAGCAGTCGTTCATCGAAGGCCGTATAAAAGAGCTCGAGGGCGTTTTAGGTCTGGCCGACGTCATCGACCCAACCAAGCTGTCCGGCACAATCAAATTCGGAGCCACCGTGACCTTGGTGGATGAAGACACCGACGAAGAAAAAACTTGGCAGATCGTGGGCGAACACGAAGCGAACGTCGAAAAAGGCCTTTTGAACATCAAATCGCCGATTGCCCGGGCGTTAATTGGCAAGGACGAAGGCGACAGCGTAGAGGTTCGGACACCAGGAGGTGAAAAATCCTATGAGGTCCTAAAGATCGTATACGCGTAAAAAACCTGAATGACCGAGACACGCATGGCCGCCGAAACCGAAAACCAAGAAAGCGCCAAACCCGGTCGACTGGGTATTTACGAGCGGCCAGAACAACAGAACATCACAAATATCGAACTGGTCTCGATCGCGCTGAGCGCGATTTGGGT
>CAYODE010000061.1:1937-3378 GCA_964402685.1 uncultured Aestuariivita sp.
GAAACGGCGCTGGCCACGTTCTCGACTATCCGGCGTGAGATACGCAGCCAGCCTGCACCACAAGCGGACGGTGCGGGTCCACTGGAAGACCAAGGTCGTTTAGAGCTGGGCACACCGGCGGAAGAGTTGTCGCCGCCTTTGGAGATGGCAGACTTTCTCCGCGCGCTCAATTTCCCGGAAACTGCTGAAGATGAAGAAGGGTTTGCTGCGTTACGACGTGCTTTGAAAGACCGCAATACCGCCCAGATGATCCAGGCTGCGCAGGACGTTTTGACCCTGATGAGCCAAGACGGCATTTACATGGATGACTTGCGTCCTGACATGGCGCGTCCTGAGATCTGGCGACAATTCGCGACAGGCGCGCGCGGACGCGTCGTGGCTGGTTTGGGCGGCGTGCGGGACAGATCCTCTCTGGCGCTGACCGCCGGACGCATGAAACAAGACCCAATTTTTCGAGATACAGCGCATCATTTCCTCCGGAAATTTGACCGCATGCTGGCCGAATTCGAACCTGCGGCCAGTGATGCCGACATTCAAGCACTGGCAAACACGCGCACAGCGCGCGCGTTCATGTTGCTTGGCCGCGTCGCCGGTACATTTGACTAATGCCAAACCCGCTTGCGACGCAGCTGAAATCCATCAGTTAGGGACGAGAGTCCTAAGCGCGTTTTAGATCTTCATGATCCGCCGCGACAGCCACAAGCATATCCGGCATGAGGTCTGGATCGGCGGCATGCACCCGGCTCCAAGTGGCGATAAACGGTGTTTCTGACGGGTTGTCCAAGAATACCTGGCCGGCACGCATGATGTTTTCGGCGAAAAGCTCGATTGTTTGCTCTTCTTTGTGGCGATCGATAGAGAGCCCATTCATTTCAGCGTCGTTATAGTAACTTTCCAAAAGATCCAGTGCGGTGCGATAATAAGTGGCTTTCAGCGTTCGAAAGATGTGGGTTGTAAAGACCGTACCGTCGGCGGCCAACTTGCGGAAAATCGCTTTGCAGATGTCCGTCGACATGCGGTTCAGACCGGTATTCGCGTCCTCAGCGCTGAGTTTTTGATGCTTGTGATCATAAGCATCTGCGATCTCAACCTGGCACACGGATTTGGGTGCAAGATTGCGCCAGGCCTCGGACAAAACACCCACCTCCAAACCCCAGTCAGACGGAATACGCAAATCGGGCAACATGCTGGTGCGCATCGCAAACTCACCCGACAAAGGATAGCGGAAAGACCGGAGGTAATCGATGTAATCACGATCACCGATGACCTTTTTCAACGCGATCAACAACGGGCTAATCAACAAACGCGTTACACGACCGTTCATCGATCCGTTGCCGATACGCGGGTAGAATCCTTTCGCCAACTGATAGGGGAAATTGGGGTTCGCGACCGGGTAAACCAACCGTGTCAGCATTTCACGCTTGTACGTCGTGATGTCACA
>CAYODE010000061.1:3478-19248 GCA_964402685.1 uncultured Aestuariivita sp.
CGACCGGGTAAACCAACCGTGTCAGCATTTCACGCTTGTACGTCGTGATGTCACAATCGTGGATCGCGACAACTGCACTGTCTTGGCAGGCCATCAAATACCCCAGGCATGTCCAGACGTTTTTGCCCTTCCCAGGTTCCGAGGGGTAGAGGCCCATTTTTTGCAAGCGCTTCCCGATCTCTTTCTGACGTGGGCTATCGTTCCAGATCACGACATGGTCCTGCGGGAGGCGAGAAAAATACTCAACCGCGTGTGCGAACTGGTCCCTGTTGGCACGGTCCAGACCAATGATGATGCGATGCAAATACGGGACCTGTGCCAACTCTTGCACGATGTGATCCAGTGCCGGCGCTTCCAACTCGGAATAAAGGGAGGGCAGGATCAAGGTTATCTTTCGGAACTGCGCAAAAGTACTGACGGTATGTTCCATCAACTGCGGTGTACCCGACCTTAGATTGTGCAGCGTTGCGATGTTTCCGTTCTGATGAAAATCAGCCACCTCAAATCCCCCTCTTCAATCGGCAATGCCGAATCCGTCTAACACAACACTCAAAGCCTCGTGCCACCCCGTAGGTCCAGGATGCTTGGCATGAATAACCCCGGCCGCCTTCTCCTTGGACAGGGTCACAGGATGTCCATGGGCATTGGGTAACACAATCGCATAATCCGCCCGATTCAACATTTCCGCGTCATTGGGCGCGTCACCCAAGGCAATCGTCCTGTGTCGCCCCAACTGCGCACAGATCCGATCCATTTGGTCCGCTTTGGTGCCGCCAAAACTAAGAGTTAGGAACCGCCCTCCTAATCGCGCCGAGACCCCGTGGTTCGAAAGATAGGAAAGAAATGTCTCGCGGTCTGCGTCAGAGCCCGTCCAGAGTCCGGGTTCCGAAAATGCACGTTCCGCCGCTTTCTTTGCCTGGCTCTTGCTCAGTCCTGTTATCTCGCTGATGCGTTCAGGTGTCATATCGCCGAACCCTTCGAAGCATCCGCGCAAGGCTGACGGTACAGTCTCTAACACAGACCTGAGCTGAACGTAGTCGGCGTTGTCGCCATCGGCCGCACTACCAGCTGGCACCACCCCTGCCCCATTTTCGCAAATCAACGGGCACTCTTCGAAGCCCAACTCCTGACGGAAAAGCACCATCTCGGCGGCCGTTTTGGAGCTCGCTAAAATGAGAGGGATATAAAGCCTGCGCAAACGATCCAACGTTGGTTGCGCAGGTGCGTAATCGTAGCTGTTATGATCCAGCAAGGTGCCATCAAGATCGGTAAAGACGATCACGTCGGCAGCTGGGTGCGAGAATGTGGTGTTTGCGGTCACATCAGCCGGTTTGATCGGTTCTGCTTAGAAAATGAACAGCTACGCCCTGAAATCACCGACGAACGCGCCAGTTTTCACCGCAAACTGCTTAAAAAATACGCAGTCACGCATCCTCCATGGTTCTAGCGAGGGCGTCAGCCGCTGTCTCATATGCGGCCTCGATCCACTCAAAATCCGCCTCATTCAGCGCCAGACAGGGGTATGTTTTGCCCGGCGATTTAAAAAGGCCCTGTTCCATAAGGACCTTGTTAAACTTCGCTTGTGCCCCAGTGTCTGAGCGGACCACGTCGCGATAGTCGCGGACAGTTTTGTTCGTAAAAACGATCTCAAACAGGGTCGGATCACCCACAATCTGATGTGGAATATCTCGTGCCCCTAATGACTTGGACGCCATGTCCATCAACCGCTGACCCTTGGCGCGCAGCGCATCGTATTGTCCGTCGCGGCGCAGGATTTCCATTGTCTTCAGACCTGCAATTGCAGCCACCGGGTTGCCGGATAGCGTGCCCAGCTGCATCAGCCATTTGTCCGCGCCAACCGCGGCCTTGTCGAAATGCGCCATGATGTCAGCGCGCCCTGCGATCGCTGCCAGCGGGAAACCCCCACCGATGATCTTGCCCAAGGTGCAGATGTCTGGCGTGACGCCATAAAGCTCCTGCGCACCGCCGTACGAAAATCTGAAACCCGTGACGACTTCATCGTAGATCAGGCAGATACCGTATTTGTCGGCTTCCTCTCGCAGAGCCTGCAGAAAGCCGGGCGCAGGCGGGATAATCCGCTGCAACGGCTCTACGATGATACCGGCGACGTCATCGCCATGTTCGGCCAGAAGCGAGCGGATGAAATCCAGATCATTGAACGGTGCGATCAGCATTTCCGCTTGCACGCTTTCAGGGATACCGGCGCTGTCGGGGACCGCCTGCGGGAAATTGACCATTCGGGTGGGCGCAAGGCTCATCTGTGCTTCGGCACTCATACCGTGATAGCCGCCTTCAAATTTCACGATCTTGTCCCGCCCGGTAAACGCGCGGGCCAAGCGGATGGCGTACATGTCCGCTTCCCCACCTGAAGAGACATAGCGAATTTGATCTGCGCAGGGCACAGCGCGGCAAATCTCTTCGGCCAGTTCAACCCCTAGCGCGTTGTTGGCGAAAAAGGTCATGCCCTTTGGCAGTTGTTCGGCGACGGCTTCCAGAACTTCAGGGTGGCCGTGGCCCAAAAGCATCGGCCCGGACCCTATCAAAAGATCAATATATTCCTTGCCGTTTTCATCCCAGACCCGCGATCCATGACCTTCTCTTATGAAGAGCGTTGGATCAAAGTTTCCAAACCCGCCCCCCGGCAAAACGGATTTCGCGCGTTCAAACCATTGTTCTTGGGTGTCAGTCATATCAGGTCACTCCAAAATAAGATCGGGTTCGCCAAGGGCAGTTTCATCTGGTTTTATACCCAAGCCCGGTCCCTCGGGCGGCGCAATACGCCCATTGCTGCGGGTTGGGCCATCGGGAGCCAAACGGGGGGCGACATACCCCGAGAGGTCGCACACATTTAACACGCGGGACGGCGTGGTGGACGCCCCGATATGGAGGGCGGCGGCAGTGGTGATGTCCGACCCCCACGTATCCTCAATACACATCTTGGCGCCCAGATGCAGGCAAAGATCCCGCGCGCGCGCCAAAGCGGTTACACCGCCGAATTTCGAAATCTTAAGCGCCACGGCATCCATGATGCCAAGTCTGTGCGCTTCAAGAAGCGTGGTGGTATCATGCGCCAACTCATCAAGTTTCATCGGCAGGCCCGAGCTAGCGCGCACAGCTGCGCAATCCTCAAGCGTGGCGCAAGGCTGTTCGATCATGATGTCCAGGTGTCGCACCGCGCGAGCGACGCGGCTGGCATCAAGGCGAGTAGAGCCGCAGTTCCAATCGCCATACACAATGGGGCCATCTCCGACGGCTTCACTTACTTGGACCAATCGCGCGACATCTGCCTCCCAATTGTCGTCTGCACCAAGCTTGACCTGAAATTGGCGAACACCTGTTGCGTAGGCTTCCTTTGCAATCTCGGCCATCTGCTCGGGCGCGATGCACGTAATGGAATGGTAGAGCGGCAGCGAGTTAGCCTGTTTACCACCAAGCAAAGCATACAGCGGAAGCTGCGCGGCTTGCCCGGTCAAATCCCACAACGCCATGTCGATCGGGGATTTGACGTAAACATGCCCCGGCAGGTAGGCATCCATCTTCGCAGTGATGGCCCCAGGACCAATTGGATTGGCTCCCAAAAGAACCGGAGCCAGTTCTTCGAGTGCCGGTGCAACACCGCGCGCATATGCAGGCAGGTAATGTGGGATCGGGCACACCTCGCCCCATCCGCTTAAGCCTTCATCCGTGTCCAGCTTCACGACAACGGTATCAACGGTATCGCAGGTTTTGCCTTCGGCCATGTAATACGTTTCATGGCTGGTCAGCGGCACATGCCAGAGGGAGATCCGCGTAATCTTCATACCTGCGCCTCATATATTGCGACAGGGTCGCCAAGTGAGTTTTCGTCTGGGTGCACGCCGAGGCCGGGGGCTTCCGGGAGGTGCAGATGACCGTCAATATTGCGCGGCCCTCGACCGCCCGCGATGTCCTTGGTCAGCATGTCCTGGCACGCCCAAACCGCATGAATAGCGTGATCAGGTATCGTGGCAGCCAGATGCAGCGCTTCGGCATCAGCCAGAACCGAGCCGCCCGTTGCCATAACAAACATGTCGATCCCATGGGCCAGTGCCACATCGCGCATCCGCGCCGCTTTGGTCAGACCGCCAACACGGTTCAGTTTGATCCCAAAGACCTCGGCCAAACCATCACGCGCAATGCGTGTGGCGTCTTGCAGGGTGACAAGGGTCTCATCCACGCTCACCGGTGCCGGGTGAAGCGGGCGCAGCGCCGCGATATCGTCTAACGTCTCGCAGGGTTGTTCGAACATCACCGCCAGATCGGCTGTGGCTTGCATCACGCGGAGCGCCTGTTGTCGGCTCCAGCCTCGGTTCACATCATAGAGGATGATCTCATTCTTGGGTCTGTGCGCTTCGACATCGCGGATGCGCGCGATATCGCGCTCCACATCACCGCCGATCTTGACGGAATGCGCGATGTATCCCCTGTCGCGGTAACGCTTGAGAACCTCACGCGTTTCTTCAACCGTTTTTGCGCCGACGGAGGACGCAATGGGCCTAGGCGTGCGCGACCCGCCGCCCATCAGATCCGCGATGGGAAGACCCGCGGCTTGCCCGGCAATATCCCAACAGGCCATATCAATCGGGCTTTTGGCATAGAGATGACCCGGCAGTGCCAAATCCATCGCCCGTTCCACATCCAGAACACGACGCGGATCGAGCCCCATAACAAACGGCGCCATGGTCTCAAGTCCGGCACGGATCCCCGGGCCATGTGCCGGCACATAAGTGTGACCCCATGGTGTGCCTTCGCCCCAGCCGACAAGACCTTTATCTGTCTCAAGCTTGACCAGCGTCGCATCGAGGACTTCGAACTTGAGCCTCCCGCCAGACAGCCAGTACGGATGCTCCAAAGGCAGGTCGACGTGAAACACGGTCATCCGGGTGATCTTCATACGGCCTCTCCATAGCTCGCGACAGGCGCGCCTATACTGTCAAAATCAGCCGTGACACCTAATCCCGGAACATCCGGCGCATAGAGCTTTCCGTTTGCCGTTGTGGCCCCGCCAACCCCGGTGTGACGCGTGTTGTAGTTCATCAGATCCGTTGTGTTGATCAGGTAGTCTTCGGGCGTGGACGCCGCGAAATGTGACAGCGCCGCCGTTGTGATTTCCCCGCCCCACGTGTCTTCGGCGACAACAGGAATGCGATTATCGATCAGGAAATCCCGCACGCGACGAGCTTTAGAAAGCCCACCAAGGTTCGAAATTTTCAAACAACAAATCTCCGCCCCCCGATCCGCGACAACCCGTTGCGCAGCGTGAAGGCCCGTGATGCATTCATCCAACTTCATAGGCTGGGTGGCGACACGGCGCACCTGCTGGCATTCCTCATAGGTGCGGCACGGCTGTTCAAGAATGAAATCCAAATCCGCCGTCGCACGGGCAACCCGGATCGCATCGTCGACACGCCATCCCTGATTGGCATCCGCCATCGCCTTTTCGCCGGGTTTGAGCAATGGAACAGTGTGACGAATGCGGTCGATATCTGTCGCCCAGTCCGAGCCGACTTTCACCTGGAACTGGCGATACCCTTCGGCGCGATAGCCTTCCATCTCGGCAATCGTTTCATCGACCGTTTTTTGCGGCGCGACCCGGTACATGGGTGCTCCATCAGTCAGCTTACCGCCCAGCAGCATCCACACCGGTTGACCGCAGGCTTGGCCCAAAATGTCCCAGCACGCTGCATCGAAAGGTGATTTTGCGTATCCATGCCCCTGCACGGCATGATCCATAAGCTGTTCGATGCGCGCGACCTGACACGGGTCTTCTCCTAAAAGCAAAGGGGCAACCAGCCGTGCCAGGGCTTCGACGCCCTCGGAATGCGCGACCATGTAGTTCTCGCCGCAGGGCGTGAACTCTCCACAACCCTGCAAACCTGCGTCTGTATCGATCACTACAACAGAGGCGGACGCGACCGAGATGGCATTTCCTGCACCCCAACCATAGGTGCCGCCAACATAAGGCAGGTCGGTTTTGAAAACCCGGATGCGAGTGATCTTCATGACCGATGATCCGTAAGAACGGGTGGCGTTCCAAACCCGTTGCGCCAGACAACATAAGCCATCACCGGGCTGTCATGTGTAGTCATCGCATGCGGCTGATTTGATGCGTGCTGGCAAACATCCCCTGCTGACAGGACGACCGGGGCTTCCCCTTCCCGGAAGAACTCCGCCTCACCCGCGATGATCGTGTACATCTCTTCGCCGGGATGATGGTGATAGGGATAGTGCAGGTCCTTGGGCATATAGACCACCCACGAGGCCATATGATCGCTGTGAAACGGACCGCCACCGCCGATCAGGCAATAGCATCCAAACCGATCCAAGAAGTCTTGGCCAATATCCGTCCCTTTGTAGGTCTCTCGCCAATGAGCCAGCGGAGCGGCATCAATGAATGCATTCTTTAAGGCGGCACATGGTCCATCTGTTAAAGCAGTTTCGCAACTCATCAGATCCGCCGCCGGAATGTGAAACGGGTCGACTTCCTGTTCAACAACGTCATCGGGAAAAGCACAGAAATCGTGCAATGCAGGGATGTCTTCGTGAAGCTTTTTTGCTTCTGACAAAAGCCTATCCCAAACAGGGCGTGTCACGGCACGACCACGATGTTGCCGGTGTGGCGTTTTTCGATAAAGGCTTCCTGGCCGGCGTGAAAATCCTCCAGCGCGTAGGTGGCCGCCAGCATGGGTTCGATTTCCCCTCGTTCGATATAGCCGATCAAATCGGTGAACACATGAGGCGGTACGACGGTTGACCCCGTGAATGTCAGATCGTTCAGATAAAACGTTCGCAGATCCAGTTCGACGAGAGGACCGGCAATTGCGCCTGAACAGGTGTACCGGCCACCACGTTCCAGCTGGGATATCAGCTTCCCGAAATCCTGCCCGCCAACAATGTCGGCCACCACCGTCGCCGTTTCGCGGCCAATAGCCTCTTTCAGTGCTTGCGCCAGGTTCTCGGGAGAGCGCGGCAAAATCGCGGTGGGTTTCAGTTTGGCCACGTCGTCATGCTTGGCCTCGCTGGCCAGTGCGACGGTGGTGGCACCTCGACGATTGGCCAATTGGATCAACGCGGATCCGACACCACCTGAGGCGCCCGTAATCAGAACCACATCGCCCGCCTTAACGTCGGCGCGTGCCAGCATCCCTTCTGCCGTGGTGTAGGAGCATGAGAATGTCGCAAGCTCTGCATCGGAAAGCGCGCTTTCGACCACGCCGACGTTGCGAGCATCAACCGTTGTGTATTCGGCATAGCCGCCGTCACGTTCCGAACCGAAATAGCCTACACCCTGCTTGTTCAGGGGATCGTCCCAATCGCGCAGCCAGTTGTCGGTGATAACCCGTTTGCCAATCAGGTTAGCTTCGACGCCGTCGCCAACAGCGGCGACATACCCGCAAACATCTGCGCCCTGAATGCGAGGGAAAGTGATCGGCGCACCTCCCCAGGTCGGGTCCTCTTCGTTGACGGTGTCATAGGCTCCGCCAGTCGTGGCCTCACTCACCGCCTTCGAATACCAGCCCGACCGCGTGTTCACGTCTGTGTTGTTCATTCCGCATGCAGCGACTTTGATCAGAACCTCCCCTGGACCCGGTTTTGGCGTTGGCCAGTCTGTGTGGTACTCCAATTGATCGAGCCCGCCATGTCCGACCAGAACGATGGCTTTCATTGTGTCAGGGATCATTCCGCGGCAACCTCCATAGCATCGGCGCGCGGCAGCAGGCTTTGTGGGTCATAGGCTGGCTCACTCAGAACCTGTCCCTTTCGAGGGGCCCCTGCGATCAACACTTCGACCTCGGTACCCGGGACCGCCGCGTCCGGTTTCACGTAAGCAAAGGCCAATATCTTGCCCACCGCGTGCCCGTAGGCGACAGAGGCTGTCGAACCGACGACTTGGCCTTTGACGCGCACCGCCTCACCTCCGTGGCCATCCTCGACACCATCCGCTTCGATTTCCAGATAGGCGCAAATCCATGGCAAACTGTCGCCGTTCAGCGTTTTGTCTTTGCCCAGATACTCCTTGTCGGTCCGGGCGAACCGCAGCACATCGGCTTCGGCAAGCGTTACTTCGTTCGTCAACTCGCCTGCGCCTTTGAAACCCTTCTCCATCCGAAGCGCGTTCATCGCAAAAGATCCGTAGTCAGCGATACCATGAGGCAAACCTGCGGCCCAAAGCGCGTCATACACCGCCAGCGCGCTTTCGTTTGGAATGTGCAACTCCCATCCCAATTCACCCGCATAGGACATGCGGAATGCCCACAGCGTGTGTCCTGCCACGGTGATCTGCTGCGCGGTCAGCCAGCGGAAATTGGCGTTATCCAACGGTGCGTCTGTACAGGCTGCCAAAACATCGCGGGCTTTGGGCCCGTTCAGCGACAACGCGGCCCATTCGTTTGACCGAAGTGTGACAGTCACCGCGGCTTCAAACTCGGTGGGCCAAAGTCCTTCCACGGATTTTGCCTGCTCCAAATGGTCGAGCAGCCGTTGTTCAAAGAAGGCCGCGCAGACCAGATAGTACCGCTCTTCCGCCAATTTCACGACGGTGGTTTCCAACTCGATCCGGCCGCGCCGGTTCAGCATATGCGTCAGCGCGATGCCACCGATCTTTTTTGGCAAGCGGTTCGCGACCAGTTTGTCGAGGAACGCCTCGGCGTCAGGACCTGAAACCTCGACCTTGGTGAAGGCAGAAATGTCCATGATGCCAACGGTCTCGCGCACGGCTTGGCATTCCGCGGCGACCATGTCGTGCACCGGTGTGCGCTTGAACCCGTAATAGTCACGTTGCTCAACATCGTCCTTTGCAAACCAGCGCGGGCGCTCGTGACCAAAGACTTCTTCGTAGACCGCGCCTTTTTCTTTCAGCCGCTCATAAAGGGGCGACGGCTTGATCGGCCGACCAGCAAGGCGGTTGAAATGTGGAAACGGGATTTCGTGGCGCAGGCAGTAATCCTCTTTCGCTTTTATCACCTGCCAGTCTTTTGTCGCGTAATCCCCAAAGCGGCGCGGATCATATTCACGCATGGAGATATCCGCTGCTCCATGCACCATCCAGCGCGCCAATTCGCGTGTCAGGCCGGGGCCCCAGCCGATACCGATCTGCGTTCCGCAGCAGCACCAGTAGTTCTTGACCCCCGGGGCGGGTCCAATGAGCGGATTGCCATCGGGGGGATGTGAGATTGCGCCGTGTACTTCCCGCGTGATCCCAAGGTCCGCGAAGATCGGCATACGGTTCAGGCTTTCTTCCAGCCACGGCATGACCCGATCATAGTCGGCGTCAAACAGCTCGTTTTCAGCTTCCCACGGGCAGTGATCTTCCCAAACGGTGTTGGGGTTTTCCTTTTCGTAGATGCCGATCAAGCCACGTTTTTGCTCCATTCGGATGTAGCCAGAGACTTTCTTGTCGTCCCGGATAACTGGTAGTTCTTTGTCCAGATCCATGAATTGCGGCACGGGCTCGGTGACGAAATAATGGTGTGTCATGGACGTCATCGGCAGTTGTAGCCCCGACCATTCACCCATCTGGCGCGCGTAAGTACCGCCGGCATTCACGACGTGTTCGCAGCGGATCGTGCCTTTTTCACTTTCAACAACCCATTCGCCGTTCTGATCTTGGGTGATATTCGTCGCGCGGCACCGCCGGATGATCTTTACGCCCAACTGACGCGCACCCGCAGCCATTGCCATGGTCACATTGGTCGGATCCACATGCCCGTCATCAGGAGTGTGCAGAGCCCCCAGAACACCTTCTAGATTATAGAACGGGTGCAGGTCGGCCACGCGATCAGGACCGACCAGTTCAATGTTGAAACCCAGCGACCGTCCCACAGACAACGTGTGGCGCAACCAATCCATTTCGTCTTCGGTATACGCGAGGCGAAATGAGCCGCAACCATGCCAAGTGACCGCCTGGCCTGTCTCAGC
The DNA here is from genome assembly GCA_964402685.1 of uncultured Aestuariivita sp. Taxonomy (GTDB): domain Bacteria; phylum Pseudomonadota; class Alphaproteobacteria; order Rhodobacterales; family Rhodobacteraceae; genus Aestuariivita. The sequence goes on from CAYODE010000061.1 coordinate 13,436, forward strand.
CTCAAGCGCACCGGAGTATAGGCCAATGTTGTAATCCACGCATTTGCCCAACCCGAAGGAAGACGTTGAGTGCGTAATCTGACCCGCTGCATGCCACGTGCTGCCGCTCGTCAGCTCGGCCTTTTCCAGAAGAACCACATCGGTCCATCCCTCATGTGCAAGGTGATAGGCCAAGCCCACCCCCATGACACCACCACCAACAATCACAACACGTGCTGTGCTGGGAACCTCGGCCATCGCAATCTCCATCAGCGAGTCGAAAAACTGCTTGGCAGGCTATGCGAACATTTGTACCATCGTCAATCATGAATGGCACAAATGTATCAAATTCGATTCTCGAGCGCATCGCGACGGAGCTCCCGGCGCTTAGCCCAGAGGTACGCAAAGCTGCAGCCTACGTCTTGGAGAACCCTTCTGACGTGGGTGTCAGCACCGTGCGCGAGATTGCCGAAGCCGCTCAGGTCAAGCCCAACACATTCGTCAGAATGGCGCGTCAGGTGGGCTTTGAAGGCTACGAAGATCTGCGCGAACCGTTCCGTGACGCGATCCGGCAAGGAAGCGCGGGCTTCCCAGACCGGACGCGTTGGCTGCAAGACATGGCCAGCCGAGGCGAGACCGGCGCCCTTTACGCGAACATGGTTCAAGCGGCCCTTGGAAACATCGAAGACACCTTTGCCAACATTTCGGAAACCGCGCTGACCGACGCTGCCCGCGCCATCTGGTCCAGCCGATCTGTGTACGTTCTGGGCGTTGGCGTGAACAACGCCAACGCGCGCAACTTCACCTATCTGGCCTCGACAGGCATGAAGGATTTCCACGCCATTCCGCGTCCGGGTTCTGTGCCGATTGATGATCTGGCTTGGGCCGATGAGCGTGATGTGTTGATTGCGATGACCTGCAAGCCCTATCGCAGCGAAGTTGTCGAAGCGGTGGAACTTGCCCGGGAACAGCGCATGAAAATCGTCGCGATTTCCGACAGCCCGGCTTCGCCGATCATTTTGGGTGCGGATCACAGCTTTGTTGTGTCCGCAGATACACCGCAGTTCTTTCCAAGCTCGGTTAGCACGATTGCACTTTTGGAAACGCTGCTCAGCTTTGTGATTGCCGTCGCCAGTCCTGAATTGGTGGATCGTGTGGAACGGTTCCACCAAAGACGCCATGCGCTTGGCATTTATGCGCGGGAGGGATGAATGAATATCGAAACGCCCATCAAGTCTCTGGCCGCTCGATACTACACTGATCCACAGATCTTTGAGGTCGAGAAAACCGGCTTGCTTGCCAGAACATGGCAATTCGCGGGTCACGCCAGTCAAGTGGAAAACCCAGGCGATTACTTTGCCTTTGAGATGGCCGATGAAAGCCTGTTTTGCATCAAAGGTCGCGATGGGATCATCCGGACCTTCTATAACGTGTGCCAGCACCGTGCGCATCAATTGGTCGAAGGCGAAGGTACAACGCGTGTTGTCGTGTGCCCCTACCACGCGTGGACATATGAGCTGACAGGGCAACTCCGCGCTGCGCCGAACACCAAATCGGTGCAAGGCTTTGACGCCTCTTCCGTGTGCTTGACCGAAGTGCGTACAGAGATCTTCCTGGGCTTCATTTTTGTCAATCTCGACCCCGACACCAAACCTATGGATGACTGGTTTCCAGGAGCACGCGCCGAGCTCGAAGAGTGGGTTCCGCAGTTCGAAAGACTGAAGCCCTTGGAGTGGGTCGAAATCCCGGAAAACTGCAACTGGAAGGTATCGGTCGAAAACTATTCCGAGTGCTATCACTGCTCCCTCAACCACCCGACGTTTGCGACCGGTGTGGTCAAACCCGAGACATACGACATCCAACCACAGGGATATTGCCTGCGCCACACAACAGAGTGCCAGAACCTTGATCAGATGACCTATGACATCCAGTCAGGCTTTGCGCATCATGACGAGTATTCCAGCTGGTTCCTCTGGCCAATGTTTTCCTTTCAGGTTTATCCAGGCAACGTTCTGAACACCTATCACTGGCGCGCGGTGGACGCCGATCACGTCGTTGTTTGGCGTGGATGGTATTCAATTGACGGGGCCGATGATGAGGTGGTCAGTAAGCTCGCCCGCCAGGATCGTGCAACCACGGTCGAAGAAGACATTCATCTGGTTGAAAGCGTCCAGCGTGGATTGAAATCGCGTGGGTATGTGCCCGGCCCCCTGGTCGTCGACCCGAAATGCGGGGTCAATTCCGAGCATTCAATTCTGCATCTCCAACGGTGGATGCGGGAGGCAATCGATGGTTGACGTGACGGGTGGCTGCGCCTGCGGCGCCGTGCGCTGGCGATCGCCCGGACCGATCCTATGGGCCGGCCATTGCCATTGTGACAGCTGCCGCAAGGCAACCGCCTCCCCAATGACAAGCTTCTTTGGAGTACCGCGCGAAACGTTGGACCTCGCCGGCCCACTTGGGGCACGTTATTCCTCAGATGGAAGCGTCCGGCGCCAGTACTGCAAAGAGTGTGGTGCGCAAGTGACGTATCAATGGACGGGTTGGCCGAATGAAACCCACCTCTATGCGGCAGGCTTGGACGATCCTACCCAATTCGTACCTGAGGCGCATTTCCATTATGCCGAGCGTTTGCCGTGGCTCACAGTTTCGGACGAGCTCCCCAAATACCCCGGAAGTGCCAATACGACGGATCCGCAATAGATGTTGATGCCCGAAACCTGGCGGCCCGAGCACAAGCTGTTTCCTCACCAAGTGGGGTTCACGTGTCCTCCCTTTGATTTTGACGCCGCACCGTCGGATTTCCTGCGCATTGCCCCGGAAGGCGTAGGTGTCCATGGCTGGATGCTGCACGTGCCGGATTACGTGCACGGGCTGGACCAAAGGAAACAGAACTTTGGCATGTTGCGCGACTTTGTACATTGCATGTCCCGCAACGGGGTCGACGTTGCAGCACAAGTCGGCTCGAACTGGGTCCATGCCAGCGGCCTGGGCGTCGACGGCATTGCCCAGCACTGCGCAGACCTCTCCGATGAATTCGGAGTGAATTTTCACATGGCGGGTTACGCCATGGTCGAGGCCTTACGGGCGTTGAATGTCGAGAAGGTTGCGTTGAACGCGGCGTATCACTGGCCAGAATGGTGGCAAGGTACTGTTGGATTTCTGAAAGAAGCCGGGTTTGACGTGGTGTGGGCTGGCAATTTCCATGATCAGGGTTGGTTTGCCGATCAGGAGGACGTGAACGATCATCGCTGGGTGTTTGATGGAGACCTGGCAGCCAAAAGCTTTGCCTATGTGGCGGAACAAGCCCCGACCGCAGATGCCTATCTGATCAACGGAATGTGCAATTTCCGATCTGGACCTGACGGCCAACCGCAACGCCCACTTCACCTCACCCCGATGTTGGAAGACCTCACAGGAAAACCCGTGATCGGTCATGACACCGCGCTCTATTGGCGCGTTTTCAAATCCCTAGGCCTTGCACCCACGGGCTCGCATGGCACGCTCTTGGCAAGCCTATGAACAAGATCGTTGCCCTTTGGGCCATACCACGCTCCACCTCCACCGCCTTCGAATGGATGATGCGCCAACGCGGTGATTTGGATTGCTTGCACGAGCCGTTCGGGGAAGCCTGGTACCAGGGCGAAGACCCGCTTTGGCCACGCTTTCAACCCGGTGACAAAACCACGCCGGGTCTCACACTCGACAGTGTTTGGGCTGACATCAAGGCGCGGGCGGAACGGGGCCCGGTCTTCCTCAAGGACTTCCCTCACTACGTCAACCACATGTGGACGCCAGAATTTCTCGGCCATTTCACACATGCTTTCCTGATCCGCGATCCCGCCAAGACAATCACCTCCATGTATGACAAATGGCCTGATTTCGATGAGGCTGAAGTCGGTTTTCCAGAGCAGCGCGCCTTGTTTGACCTTTTATGGGCGCTTAGCGGGACACCTCCACCAGTGATAGATAGCGACGACCTTTTGGAGGATCCTGAGGCGATGACGAAAGCGTTTTGCGACGCGGTCGACATCCCGTTTATACCTGACGCCCTGTCATGGGAGCCGGGCGCGGATACCGGAGATTACAGTTGGTGGGACGGCGGTTCGTTCCATCAGAATTTGAAGGCCTCCACGGGTCTGAAGCCGCAGAAGCGCAGGTATGTAGAGCTCGCGGATACACCCCCACGGGTCCAACGGGTGTATCGGCGGATGGAACCCCATTACCGGCGTCTCTGGACGCATCGGATCAAACTATGAGTGCACAATGAAAGACTACTGGCAGAATTACATCGACGGCTGCTGGGTCGATGGTGGAGCAGGTCTCATCGACGTGGAAAACCCCGGCTCGGGCGAGGTTCTGGCGACACATGCACTGGCGGATGCCGCCGATGTGGACCGCGCGGTGCAATCGGCCAGCGCGATGCATCGTTCAAGCGCTCTGTCCGAACTCAGACCGGTAGAACGCGGTCGCATGGTCCGCGCGATGGGAGACTACTTGCTTGCCCACAAAGATGAGATCGCGCGTATATTGACGTTGGAACAGGGCAAGCCGCTTTGGGAATCTGTCGTCGAAGTAGAAGGCGCCGCCCGGTATTTCGAATACTACGGCAATCAGGCTGAAACCATCGAAGGCCGCTCGATCCCGCTGGGGGCAAGTTACTTCGACTTTACGACCTACGAGCCCTTTGGCGTGTCCGCCCAGATCATTCCGTGGAACTATCCGGTCGAGATGACGGCCCGGTCCTTGTCAGCAGCGCTGGCTACGGGAAACGCCTGTGTTGTCAAATCCCCGGAACTCACCCCACTGACCAACGCGTATTTTGCGTATGCAGCTGAGGCTGTCGGACTGCCCAAGGGCGCGGTTCAAGTGCTTTGCGGTTTGGGGCGTGATGCAGGCGCGGCTTTGGCTGGGCATCCCGACGTCAATCAAATCGTCTTCACCGGCTCGGTGCCCACAGGCATCGCTATCGCGACGGCAGCGGCGCAGAACGTGGTTCCTTGCGTCTTGGAGTTGGGCGGAAAGTCTGCAGCCATTGTTCATGAGGACGCCGACCTTGAGGCATTTGAAAATGACATCCGGTGGGGGATCTACTTTAACGCAGGCCAGGTTTGTTCGGCCATGAGCCGCGTGATCGTCCACGAGAGTCGTAAGGCCGAATTGGAAGAACGCGCAGTTTCCGTTGCCAAATCGCTATCGGTGGGACCTGGGATTGATCGGGCGGAGTTTGGCGCAAATATGGGGGCCATGGTCTCGGTCCCGCAACGTGACCGGGCCGTCGGGATGGTCGGCGCAGCGCAGGAACAAGGCGCGCGGGTTTTGGCGGGTGGGCACGCGATGAACCTGCCGGGCGCGTTTATGGAACCCACCGTTCTTAGCGATGTGAGCCCTGACATGACCATCGCGCAAGAAGAGGTTTTTGGCCCCGTCCTGTCGATCCTCAGCTTTTCGTCAGACGCTGAAGCTCTCGACATTGCCAATGGCACGCAATATGGCCTCGTCGGTGGCGTCTTTACCAAGGATCTCGATCGGGCAACCCAAGCGGCCCGTCAAATGCGGGCGGGGCAGGTCTTTGTCAACGAATGGTACGCGGGCGGTGTGGAAACGCCTTTTGGCGGCTATGGAAAGTCAGGCTATGGCCGCGAAAAAGGCCGAGAAGCTTTGTGGAATTATGTACAAACCAAAAACGTCGCCATCAAATTGGGAGGGGCCTCATGAGCAGCTTTGACGAGGATTTGTTTCTGAAGGGGTTAGAACAACGCAAAGCCACGCTGGGCGCGGAATATGTGGAAAAAAGCTTGTCCGCTGCCGATGACTTCACCCGACCGTTTCAA
>CAYODE010000062.1:0-19201 GCA_964402685.1 uncultured Aestuariivita sp.
GCTTGATCGGCCACAGCAAGCGGCGTGCCTTGTCGAGGTTTCCGTTATCTGGCCACGAGTTCAGTGGTGCGAAACGCTGCGTGCCGTTGCCCGCGCCACCACGACCATCCGCCGTGCGGTAAGTACCGGCGCTGTGCCACGCCATGCGGATGAACAGACCACCATAGTGCCCGTAGTCCGCAGGCCACCAGTCCTGGCTGTCGGTCATCAGCGCGTAGAGATCCTTTTTGAGCGCGTCATAGTCGATCTTGTCGAATTCTTCCGCATAGTCGAACTCTGCACCCATCGGATCCGAGGCAGGCGCATTCTGATGCAGAATTTTCAGATTCAGCTGGTTTGGCCACCAGTTGCGATTTGATTGCACCGCCAGCTGGGTGTGCATCACCGGGCATTTGCCGGCTGGAATGTCATTTCCGTCCATGAAACTCTCCGTTGGTTAAGCCGAAAAGCGTAGCCACTCAGGCGACGCGATATGATGTCTCTGGCACAAGCTATGTCGCAGCAGTGTGACAGCCAGTCTGTCGTTCACCTTTCCTCCCCAACGACAGGCTTGGCCCTCGTTTAGCAGAGTCGGGTGATTGGATTAAGTTGCATTTTCTGATTGCTGCGATAAATATTTTTTATGGCTAATGTGACCTTGAAACAGCTCCGCTATTTCGAAGCGCTTGTTCAGCATGGCCACTTTGGGCGCGCGGCCGAAGCCTCGGCCGTATCGCAACCTGCTTTGTCTATTCAAATCAAAGAGCTGGAAGAAGAGCTCGGCATGGTTCTGTTTGAGCGCGGTCCGCGACAGGTCCGGCTGACCGGCTTTGGCGAGGAATTTGCCACGCGTGTCAGCGGCATTCTGCGCGCGGTTGACGAATTAGGTGACCTCGCACGGTCGGCGCGAGACCGCCTGGTTGGGCGGCTTCGGATCGGAGTGATTCCCACGATCGCGCCGTATCTTTTGCCCACATTGCTGGGACGATTGTCAGACTTGCATCTGGGTTTGGATATTCACGTCCGGGAAACTGTTACGCCGCGCCTTTTGAGCGAATTATCAGATGGCCAGCTGGATTGTGCGATCCTTGCCCTGCCGGTGTCAGATCCCGCGTTGACAGAAGTGGAGTTGTTCTCCGAAGCGATGGTGCTTGTTCGTCCTGAAGGCCGGGGGCAAGAACCTTGTCCGACGGTCGAAGAATTGCGGGCCGAGCGTTTGTTGCTTTTGGAAGAAGGTCACTGTTTTCGCGACCAGGCCCTGTCCTTTTGCAACATAGGCGCGGCGCGTCCGCGCCAAGGCTTAGACGGGAGCTCGCTGTCAACGCTGGTGCAAATGGTGGGGGCAGGAATTGGTGTTACACTGATCCCGGAAATGGCGGTGCCGCTCGAAACACGGTCCGCAGCAGTTTCCCTTGCGCGGTTTGATCCGCCGGAACCCGGCAGGACTGTCGGCATGGTTTGGCGCAAGACGAGCCCCTTGGCCGAGAGCCTTATGCAGATTGCAGAGGAAACCCGCGCCTGCGCCCAATCCTTGCGCGACGTCCGGGAGGTTCCACCTGCGCGGTGAGTTTTGCGTGACAGGACGCACAAGCACTCTATCGTCTTACCCTATGTTCAGAGTGTTAATCGCCGCCCTTGCCTGTTTTGCCGCGATGCCCGTCGCAGCACAGGACCGCCGCCCCAGTCACTGCATCGCGATCGCCGATGCTGCACCGGGGCTTGAATACATCCAGAAAGCCAGCTGGACGGAACCGGTGCCCGAGTTCTCGGTGCGGTTGCAATATATAGCGCACGCCAGTTTTCTGATCCAAACTCCGGGTGGCTTGACCGCTGTGACGGATTTCACCGGTTTTATCGGCAACACGCGATTGATCCCTGATGTGGTCACTATGAATCACGCTCATTCCACCCATTGGACTGCTAATCCTGATCCGGCGATTCCTCACGTGTTGCGCGGATGGGGCGAAGAGTTTGGCACTGGCATCGACCACTACCTTGATTTGGGTGAAATGCTTGTTCGCAACGTGTCGACGGACATCCGGTCTGAATTCTCGGGCTCTGAACCGCGAGGAAACTCCATCTTTGTGTTTGAGGTTGCAGGGCTGTGTGTGGGGCATTTGGGTCACCTGCATCATGTGCCCAATGACGAGCAGTTCGCTGCATTGGGTCGATTGGACGTGGTCATGGCGCCGGTGGATGGAGGTTTGACCCTGCCATTGCCCGATATGATCGCCGTTCTCAAACGTTTGAAATCTTCAGTTGTTATCCCGATGCATTGGTTCTCGGGGTTTTCTTTGGATCAATTCGTGGCCGGGATGGCGGATGAGTTCGCAATCGATATTCCGGGAGGGTCATCAATAGAAGTGTCGCTGCGCACGTTACCCGACCGCCCAACTGTTGTGGTGCTGCGCCCAGACTGGCTGCGCGATCCGGAAGAGTGACGCGTTGAGCCTGCTGGGCATTCTTGATAGGCCCGCGATATGACCATTCTGCACCCTGTCTCGGCCACTTTGGAAGAACATCTTCGCGCTGCGTTGCCACCGGAGACGTTTCGAACATCTGAACCGCGCTTTTTTGAAGAGCCGCGTGGGCGATATCATGGTTCGGCCGGACTGATTGTAGCGCCGAAGACTGTCGATGAGGTCGCGAAGATCGTGACCGCGTGCAACGCAGCGAAAACACCAGTTGTGCCCTATGGTGGCGGCACGGGGTTGGTTGGCGGACAGGTGGTCGAGGGTGATCTGAACCCGGTTGTGCTGACGCTGGAACGAATGACACAGATCCGCGCTGTATACCCTGAAGAGAATGTGCTTGTTGCCGAAGCCGGTGTGATCCTGGCTGATGTCCAATCCGCCGCGGCCGAGGCTAATCGGTTGTTTCCATTGTCTTTGGCGGCTGAAGGCTCGGCCCGGATCGGTGGCAACCTTGCGACGAATGCCGGGGGTACGGGTGTTTTGCGCTATGGCAACGCGCGCGATCTGTGCCTGGGCCTCGAAGCGGTGCTGCCCGATGGACAGATCTGGCATGGGCTCAGCCGTTTGCGGAAGAATAACACCGGGTATGACCTGAAGAACCTTCTAATCGGCTCAGAGGGAACATTGGGCATCATTACGGCGGCTGCCCTTAAACTGTTCCCGCAGCCGGCGGGTGAAGGCACGGCCATGTTTGTGGTGCCGTCGCCTCAGGCCGCTTTGTCTCTCCTGTCATTGGCGCGCGACCGCCTAGGCGACGGGATCAGCGCCTTTGAGCTGATCCATCAGATGGGTTACCGGTTTCTGAGCGAGCACCTGCCTGACATCCGCCATCCTTTTTCCGAGGCGCCGGAATGGAGCGTTCTGATAGAACTGGGGCTCGCACACGGTCTTGATCCGCAAGAGGCGCTTACCGAACTGTTCGAAGCAGCACTTGAAAAGGGTTTGGCCACCGACGGCCTGATTGCGCAGTCGGAGACACAGCGGGCCGAGTTCTGGTCGGTACGTGAGCACATTCCTGAGGCCAACCGGCGTGTTGGCTCTGTCTCAAGCCACGACATCTCTGTTCCCCTGGGCGCGCTGCCGGAGTTCATCGAAAAGGGTTATGATGTGATCGCGAAGATCGGGGAATTTCGGATCAACTGTTTTGGCCATGTGGGCGACGGGAACTTGCATTACAACGTCTTCCCGATGCCCGGTAAAAGCCGCGCCGATCACGCGCATCAACGCGACGCTATCAAGGCGGCCATTCATGATCTGGTGCACTCCTTTGGCGGATCAGTCAGTGCCGAGCATGGGGTCGGGCGCCTCAAGGTCAAAGACCTGCAGACTTACAGTGAGCCTGCGAAACTTTCAGCCATGCGAGCGATTAAATCTGCGTTGGACCCTAACGGGATCATGAACCCCGGTGTGATCCTTCCCATCGACGGTTAAGAGACGTCAAAGCCCCTCGTAAGCGCAGAGCGCGTGAACATCCATGCCCATGTCTTCCAGCACTTTGCGACCGCCCAGATCTGGCAGGTCGATAATAAATGCACAAGAAACGATTTCGCCGCCCAAACGCTCGATCAGAGAAATCCCAGCCGCGGCCGTGCCACCGGTTGCCAGCAGATCGTCCACGACCAGAACCTTTTCTCCGGCTTCGATCGCGTCGTCATGGATCTCAACAATGGCTTCACCATATTCCAGTTTGTAATCCTGGCTGATCGTGGTGCCGGGCAGCTTGCCTTTCTTGCGCACAGGGACAAAGCCAACCGACAGTTGGTGGGCAATCGCGCCGCCCAAGATGAAACCGCGTGCCTCAAGTCCGACGACTTTGTCGATGCGTTGACCAGCATACGGATGCAGCATCTGGTCAATCGCCATCCGGAACCCGCGCGGGTCCGCGAAAAGGGTGGTCACATCGCGGAACATGATCCCCTCATGGGGGAAGTCGACGATGGTGCGGATGTAGTCTTTGACAGTTTTCATGTCCGTCCTCAGGAGGTTGCGCGTTTCAATGTGGCGGTCAGAACGCCCATGCCAACCAGTGTGGCGCCGCCTGCGCGCGTTAACCAGGTGATCACCGATGGCCGTTCGATGGTCCGGCGCAGGGTATCCGCGAGCAGCGCATATGCGAGCGCGTTGATCGCGGCAAGACCAACGAAAGTTGCGATCAGGATGATGAATTGGGGCAAAAGGGGTGCGTCGGGCCGGATGAACTGCGGTACGAAGGCAATGAAGAACGCGATGGATTTGGGGTTGAGCGCTGTGACCGCGGCCGCATGGCCAAAGACCGAGCGGGCTGTCACATCGCGCTGCGGTGTCATTGTTTCGAACCCGTGCGCGGGTGCAGAGCGCAGAAGCTTGATCCCCAGCCACACCAGATAGGCCGCACCGAGCCATTTCAGGATCACAAAGGCTGTGGCCGAGGCCATAACCAAAGCGCCAAGTCCCAGAAGGGACGCCGTCATGGCAACCAGGTCACCCAATGCCACGCCGCCAGCCGAGGCGACAGCAACACTGCGTCCCTTAGACAGGGCGTAGCTTAGCACCAAAAGAACCGTTGGGCCCGGTATGAGCAGCAAGGCGGTGGAGGCGGCCACGAAGGTCAGCCACAGGTCGAGTTCCATTTCGCTAACTCCTTGAAATAGCGACGTTAAGGCCAAGGCCGATGAGGATTGCGCCCCCGGTGCGTTTCACCCAAAGCACCGTGCGATTGTTTGCCAGACGACGATGTAATCCGTCCGTTGCCAACACGTACAAAACGTCAGAAAGACTAAACGCAAAATTCACGATGACTCCCAAGACCAATAGTTGCCATGCGACGGGTAGGGAAGCCTCGGGCGTTGTGAATTGCGGCAAAAAAGCAAGATAAAACAGCGCGGCCTTTGGGTTTAACACTTCCACAAGGACGCTTTGCCGAAAGGATGCAATGGGCGCCGGCGGCAGCTCAGCCGCTTCTCCCTCTGCCGCGGAACGGATCAACCCGATGCCGAGCCAGATCAGGTAGAGCGCGCCAACGATTTTCAGCGCGGTATAGAGCAAAGGGATGGCATGCAGAACAATGGCCAGCCCCGCGACAGCGGCGGCAACATGCGCATACCCGCCCAAATGGATGCCGGCCGTGGCCATCAGCCCGGCAGATCGCCCGCCCGCCAGGGTGCGCGCGATCACATAAAGGACGGAGGGTCCGGGCATCAGAGCAAATGTCAGGGTCGCCGTGGCGAAAAGAAGAAACAGTTCAAGAGTCATAGCACGCGCCCGGCGATGGCATTGAGTTTCTCTGCCATCGCCGGATCGCGTTTGTCCGGTGCCGTCAGAATGGCGTATTCCAACGCCCGGTCGCAGCCATAGGGGCAGGGTTCGCGATCTGCACCCAAAAGCGCAGGTAGTCGGGCCACCATGCCGCGTGCCTTGTCCGCATTGCCCATGAGCGTCGCGATAATCTGGGAGACATCCACTTCGCCGTGATCCGGATGCCAGCTGTCATAGTCGGTGACCATCGCGACAGAAGCGTAACAAATCTCGGCCTCGCGCGCCAATTTAGCTTCGGGCATGTTGGTCATGCCGATCACATCCGCGCCCCAGCTTTCCCGGTACATCTTGGACTCAGCCAGCGTGGAGAATTGCGGACCTTCCATCGCCAGGTACGTGCCACCGCGATGCGTGTTGATGCCTTGATCCCGCGCGGCTGTCTCACAGGCATCGCTGAGCCGCGGGCATGTCGGATGCGCGACGGACACATGGGCCACCAGCCCCGGACCAAAGAACGACTTTTCGCGGGCGAAGGTGCGGTCGATGAATTGATCGACGAGAACGAAATCGCCCGGTGCCATCTCCTCCCGAAAGGATCCGACGGCGGACACACTGATAATATCGGTGACGCCCAGTCGCTTGAGCGCATCGATGTTTGCGCGATAGGGCACGGACGTGGGCGTGTGCACGTGTCCACGCCCATGACGGGGCAGGAACGCCATTTTTACCCCGTCCAGCGTGCCTGTGAGGATCTGGTCGGACGGCGCGCCAAACGAGCTTTCCACATCCTGCCAGGTTGCGTTCTCCAGACCATCAATCTCGTAAATCCCGGAGCCGCCAATCACGGCGATAGTGGTGTCGGTCATGCGCTGTCCCTTTCGTGATGGGCGCAGTTTGAAACGGGCCGACTGGACATGCAACCGGCTGCACAAACCTCGGTGCACATATGAATACCGTGCAATTCTGCGCGGTTCAGCTATGTCAGCCATGCATAGCGGCATCCCGCCTGCCCCCATGGCACGCCAAGCCCGCATTGCGTATCACGCGGGCTTGCCCGCAAGACACTGAACAGGACACCTATTTTGCACCGCGCCATCCTTGCTTCTTTCGCTGACCGCCTTGCCATGACCGACCTGCGCCCCTCTGAGGGGTTTGGGATCGACAGGCTGCGGATCGAGTTGTTGTCGGGCCTGACCGTGGCCCTGGCGCTGGTGCCGGAAGCGGTGGCATTCGCGTTTGTGGCGGGCGTTCACCCTTTGGTGGGTCTTTATGCAGCCTTCCTTGTCGGATTGATCACGGCACTGATTGGCGGTCGGCCGGGCATGATCTCGGGCGCGACAGGTGCTTTGGCGGTCGTGATGGTCGCCCTGGTGGCCCAGCATGGCGTCGAATACCTGTTTGCGACTGTCGTTCTAATGGGACTTTTGCAGATCGCAGCTGGGGTCTTGCGGTGGGGCAAGTTCATCCGATTGGTACCGCATCCAGTCATGCTGGGTTTCGTGAACGGACTTGCGATTGTTATTTTCCTGGCCCAACTCAGCCAGTTCAAAGTGCCCGGAACGCTTGAGAATACGGGCCATGGGATGGGTGGTGGCGAGTGGTTGCCGCCAGCGGAAATGACCATGATGCTGGCCCTGGTCGCACTAACCATGGCGATCATTTGGGGTATGCCGCGGATAACCAAAGTGATCCCCGCGCCGCTGGCCGGGATTGGCATCGTTGCAGTGCTGGTGATTGCTATTGGTTTGGATGTACCGCGTGTGGGCGATCTGGCGTCCATTCAAGGCGGTTTGCCGTCGTTCCACATCCCCATGGTTCCACTGAACCTAGAAACATTTCAGATCATTCTGCCTTATGCGGTTATCCTTGCCGCGATTGGTCTGATTGAAAGTCTTCTGACGCTGAACCTCGTGGGTGAGATGACCGGCAAACGCGGGGGCGCCAGCCAGGAATGTGTGGCACAGGGCGTTGCAAATACCGTGACCGGCTTCTTTGGCGGCATGGGTGGCTGTGCAATGATCGGCCAGTCCATGATCAACGTGAAGTCGGGAGGCCGGACGCGGGTGGCTGGTGTCGCAGCAGCGCTTTTCCTTCTGATCTTTATCCTCTTCGCCGCGCCGGTCATCGAGATGATCCCGCTGGCGGCTTTGGTGGGCGTCATGTTCATGGTGGTGATCGGGACGTTTGCGTGGAACAGCCTTAAGATCCTGCGCAAGGTGCCGTTGACGGATGCGTTTGTGATCGTTCTGGTCACTGTAGTGACCGTGATGGAAGACCTGGCTGTGGCCGTTGTCGTGGGCGTCATCGTTTCAGCCCTCGCTTACGCGTGGAACAATGCGCGTCGTATCCATGCCAAAAGCTACGAGACGCCAGAGGGCGCCCGAGTGTACCAGGTGCAGGGTCCGCTGTTTTTCGGATCCTCTGAAGGGTTCACGGAGTTGTTCGACCCAAAGTCTGACCCGTCGCGCGTGATCGTGGATTTTGCCGACAGCCGGGTGGTCGACCAATCGGCGCTACAAGCCATCGAAGCGGTTGCCGCCAAATACGAGGCTGAGGGCAAAACCCTACAGCTGCGTCACCTGAGTCGCGATTGTCACCAATTGCTGACCAAAGCGGGCCATTTGATGGTCGATAGTGACGATGACCCAGATTACGAAATTGCGGTGGATTACTCGGTCAGGACCGGCATTATCGGCGGGCACTGAAACCTTTCCGGTAGACTAACTCTTTTTTGCTAACCCTAAGCGCGAGCCTGATGTTAGGCATAATCGTAGCGACTAGGGAGGCAAACAGCATGTCTAAGAAGCTTATCGCCGAGTTTATTGGCACGTTTTGGTTGGTTTTTGGCGGTTGCGGCGCCGCGGTTTTGGCCGCGGGTGTGCCGGAAGTTGGAATTGGCTGGGTCGGCGTCAGCATGGCCTTTGGTCTGACCGTTCTCACGATGGCTTACGCTGTTGGCCACATTTCAGGCGGACATTTCAATCCGGCAGTGTCACTTGGATTGATGATGGCGGGTCGTTTCGAGGCGTCGGAATTGATCCCGTATTGGATCGCCCAGGTGGCTGGTGCCATTGCCGCGGGCGGGGTGCTGTTTGCTGTCCTTGCAGGCGCACCAGGTTTTGAAGGTGCCGGCGGATTTGCCAGCAACGGTTACGGTGGGGCATCACCCCAAGGATACAGTTTAACTTCGGCACTGATCATCGAGGTCCTGTTAACGGCAGTCTTTCTAACCATCATCCTCGGGGCGACATCCGCCGCTGCGCCTGCTGGTTTTGCGCCGATTGCAATTGGGCTGGGTTTGACCTTGATCCACCTAATCTCGATCCCTGTCACAAACACGTCGGTAAATCCGGCGCGTTCCACGGGGGTGGCACTGTTTGCCGAAGGGCCTGCTCTTGTTCAGCTCTGGCTCTTTTGGATCGCGCCTTTAGCAGGGGCCGTCTTGGCGGCACTCATCTGGCGCATTATGGCACCTGACGACTGACGCATTGGGCCCTGATTTCGCCGAACTCTGTATCTTTGTTGAAGTCTCGGCGCCGATCAGTCGTCGGGACGGACCAATTCAAACAACTCCGTCACACGCAGGTAGTCACGGTACCCCAGGCGGCTGAGCGGCTGGTAGGTGGTGACGTCGAAGCGTCCGTCGACAATACAATCGTCGCGCATATGCACGCCTACTACTTCGCCAAGCACCATGTAGTTGCCGGCCCCTTCGAGCTTTACAATCTGGTTGAGCTTGCACTCAAGCGAAGCAGGCGAGTCTGCGACACGCGGGCAATCGATGGTCTTGCATTCCGCAACTGCTATGCCGGCATGAGCGAATTCATCAACCTCTTTGGGCAGGGTCGCGGAACTGACGTTCATCGCGTCACGCATCGCGTATTCGACGATGTTCACGCAAAACACACCGGTTGCGCGAATGTTGCTAACGCTGTCTTTGGTGTCGCCTTGATCAGCCTTGCCTGTGGTCGACGTGAACATCACCTGGGGTGGCACATACGCGGTTGCATTGAAAAAGGAATAGGGCGCGAGGTTGTTGATCCCGTCGCTGTCGCGCGACGAAATCCATCCGATTGGGCGGGGCGTGACAATTGCGTTGAAAGGATTGTGCGGCAGGCCATGGCCGTCTTCGGGGCGGTAGAACATCAATAACTCCGGTCTTCGTTTGCCGAAGACCTAGCGCCATGATACGCGGAGCGCCACGGCAAATGGAACAAAACGGCAAGCGGTGTTCGAACTTCATCCCGAAACTCCTGATGACTGGTGGGAAGTTGAAGCACTTTATGACCTGTGCTTTGCACCGGGGCGTGAGGCGCTGTCCTCGTACCGGTTGCGCGACGAGGTGCCACCCGTGACCGAACTGTCCTGCGTGGCACGAGATGCCGATGGCATATTGGCCGGGGCTATCCGCTATTGGCCGGTACGTGTGGGTGGCCATGCGGCGTTGTTGCTTGGACCTGTGGCGGTGCATCCGACGCGGCAGGGTGAGGGATGGGGCGGATTTCTGATCCGGTCGAGCCTGCATCTGGCTCAGGACAGCGGTTGGGATCGCGTGCTGTTGGTCGGCGATGCGCCGTATTATGAACGGTTCGGATTTGAAAAGCGTGGCGACGTCATCATGCCACCGCCGACCAATCCTGAACGCGTTCTGGGGCTCGCACTCACACCGGGTGCTTGGGGCGGTGTGGTAGGTGATGTTACCCGGTGGATTGACGCAAAGCATTGAAATCGCCGCGCGGAATGCTGATCTTTTACCTCATCATGGAAGGATCTGCATGAGCGATATCACCACGACTGTTCCACCGGATGTTGAGGCCGAGATCCGGGCGTTCGCGCGTACCTATAAAGCAGCGTCGGGCCCGGGTATGCAGGTTTTGAACCTGCTAGGCGGACAAGCTGAGAATTTGCTGGAGCGATTGCCCGGCCCAATGCGGGACGGGTTAGGAGAGGCAACGGAACGGGCCCTGGTGATTGCTTTTGACGCTGCGCAGTCTTCACGGCAACGGGTTCCGGACCAAGCGCCTTGGCTGAATACGGCCGTCGCAACAGCAATGGGTGCTGCAGGCGGTTTCGGTGGCTTGCCCACGGCTCTGGTTGAATTGCCGGTTACGACGACTGTGCTGTTGCGCACGATCCAAGGTGCGGCGGTCGAGCAGGGGTTCGACCCCCAAACAGAGAGCGTGCGCTTTGACTGCCTTCGCGTATTTGGATCGGCAGGTCCGTTGGCGCATGACGATGGTGCAGATCTGGGATTTCTGTCCGTAAGACTGGCCGTGACGGGTGGCGCAATGCAGAAAATGATTGCGACGGTCGCGCCGCGTCTTGGCGCGGCGTTGGGTCAGAAACTGGCGGCTCAAACCGTGCCTGTTCTGGGAGCCGTTGCGGGGGCCGCCACGAATTACGCGTTCACCAGCTATTACCAGAACATGGCGCAAGTGCATTTCGGGTTGCGGCGACTGTCCATTGATGCAGACGTCCCGCATGAAGAGCTTGTCAGGCGATTGGCCGCCGAAATGGGGCGGTCAGTCACGGGCGCAAAATGATGGGGCGATAACACTAGACTTGGTGTTGCTTTCGTTTGCAGGCACGATATTTAACATAAGTATTAGATTTATAATTCGAAAACAGCGTGATTTTCTGCGATTCTCGCGTTACAGTAAAAAAAACGATTAGGAGCAGCCGGTGTCCGCGCCGATGATCAAACAGCTTCCGCTTAAGTTGCGGGCCGCATCGAAGAACGATGTGCGGAGCCAATTCGCTTCGCTGTGTTATCGCAGCAAGGCGGATCGGACAGAAGTGTTGTTGATCACGTCGCGTGGGACAGGGCGATGGATCGTCCCGAAAGGCTGGCCCGAAGATGGCATGACTCCGGCCGATTGCGCAGCGAAAGAAGCGTGGGAAGAAGCAGGTGTCATTGGCAAAGCACAAGATCAGTGTCTGGGACTGTTTTCCTATTCCAAAGTGATCGACCCTGGCACGACGTACCCTTGTGTCGCGATGGTATATCCCGTGCGGGTCAAGTCGCTTGCCAAGAACTATCCTGAGCGTGATGAACGCAAACGCAGGTGGTTTTCACCAAAAAAAGCTGCTCAGAGAGTGGCTGAGCCTGAACTGGCACGCATTTTGAGGGATTTCGACCCCCGTATACTGCGCTGATCGAGCTTTAGTGAACGGCAGCCTATGGCGATCTGCCCCCTTGATCTTGGGGCTGCGCCGGATAAGTGTTTGCAGAGTTAATTGGTGGCCAGGTCATGATCCAATACACCTTAAAATGCTCGAAAGGGCACACATTTGACAGCTGGTTTCAGTCCGCGAGCGCCTTTGAAAAGCTTGTGGAGACAGGCATGGTGTCTTGTGCCATCTGTGGAACGCAGGAGGTGGAGAAGGCGATCATGGCCCCGCGCGTGCGCACGGCGCGCGGCGCAGCAGAAGAGCCTGTGGCCGCGCACAAACCCTTGTCACAACCAGCATCACAGGAAGAAGCCGCACTTGCCCAGCTCAAGGAGCATGTCGAACAAAACTCGGATTATGTGGGCATGAACTTTGCGAGTGAGGCCCGGGCGATGCATGACGGCGACGTGCCATCTCGTCCGATCCACGGTGAAGCAAAGTTGGACGAGGCAAAAAAACTGATCGAGGACGGCGTTCCTGTGGCGCCGTTGCCATTCCGTCCGACACGAAAGACGAACTAACATGCATGTTTTGATAACGGGTGCCAATCGTGGCATCGGCGCGCGCCTCGCGGCGGATTACGCAACTCGGGGTGATCGGGTGATGGCGACATCGCGTGATGGCTCGACGGGAGTGGCGCTTGATGTGACCGACCCTGCAGCGCATGCAGCCCTGGCGGCCCAATTGGGCGACTCGCCTTTGGATTTACTGATCTGCAACGCAGGGGTCTATCTGGACAAAGGTCAAACGCTGGATGACGGCTATGCCCCTCAATTGTGGGCGGACAGTTTTGCAGCCAACGTGACGGGTGTCTTCCTGTCCATCCAAAGCGTGCTTCCAAACCTGCGCGCTGCGTCCTCTGCCAAGATTGCAATCATCTCGTCTCAGATGGGCTCGGACACCCGCGCACCGGGGGGCAGTTACATCTATCGCGCCTCCAAAGCGGCGGTTTTGAACCTGGGTCGGAACCTGGCCTCCGATTTGGCCGGGGA
Organism: uncultured Aestuariivita sp.; assembly: GCA_964402685.1. Lineage (GTDB taxonomy): Bacteria > Pseudomonadota > Alphaproteobacteria > Rhodobacterales > Rhodobacteraceae > Aestuariivita. The sequence goes on from CAYODE010000062.1 coordinate 12,851, forward strand.
GCGAATTGCCGTGGGAATTTACCACCCCGGCTGGGTGCGCACGGATATGGGCAGCTCTGCTGCTGAGATATCGGTGGAAGAGTCCTCTTCTGGCCTAATGGCTCGGTTCGATCATTTGTCGTTGGAGACGACAGGGTGTTTTGAAACCTGGGATGGCCGCGCGCACCCGTATTGATCCGTGGCCGTTTCGACACCTGCTGCGTTTCCGCAAGCCTTCACCGATGCCTGGATGGCGCGTGATGCCAAGGCATTGGCTGCGCTGTTTGTGGAGGATGCGGATTTTGTGAACGTTGTGGGCATCTGGTGGGAAGACAGGTCCGCAATCGAACGGGCGCATGGCTATGCCTTGGGTAGTTTCTTTTCTCAGACGAGGCTCAGCCCGGGTCGGATCAAAACCCGGATACTGGGAAATGACGTAGCTATTGTGCACTGTCGGTTTCATTTGTCAGGTCAAACTGCGCCTGATGGCAGTACGGCCAATCCGCGTAGCACAATCATCGTGTTTGTGCTTAGAAAGATCGGGGACCGTTGGCGGGCCGTAACCGCGCAAAACACTGACATCGTGCCTGGGGCCGAAACACAACTAAATTCAGGCGAATTGAAGCCTACGGATTATCGGTAGCTGCTATAACGAAAAGCCTTTTGCCGCAGGTTGCTTGTCTTGCGCAGCGCCCCCCAATTCCTTAAACGCACCGCGACCCGTATCTGCCAGGAGGGCCTATGCCCATTCTAGTGATGAAATTCGGCGGTACCTCCGTCGCCAACCTGGATCGCATCCGCCGCGCCGCGAAACGCGTGGGCGTTGAAGTGGCCAAGGGCTATGACGTGATCGTCATCGTCTCGGCTATGTCGGGGAAGACGAACGAGCTTGTGGGTTGGGTCGACGAAACTTCTCCGCTGTATGACGCGCGTGAATATGATGCCGTTGTCTCTTCAGGAGAGAACGTGACCGCGGGCCTCATGGCACTGACCTTGCAAGAGATGGATATCCCGGCGCGCAGTTGGCAGGGGTGGCAGGTGCCGGTCCAAACGACATCTGCTCATGCCTCCGCGCGGATTGAAGATATCCCACCGGCAAACATCCTGCAGAAGTTCGACGAAGGGATGAAAGTTGCCGTCGTCGCTGGTTTCCAAGGGGTGAGCCCTGAGGGTCGGATTACCACTTTGGGTCGGGGTGGATCCGACACCACAGCTGTTGCGTTTGCTGCGGCCTTCGAGGCTGAGCGCTGCGATATCTATACCGATGTGGATGGCGTTTACACAACGGATCCACGGATTTGCGAAAAGGCGCAGAAGCTCGACAAGATCGCTTTTGAAGAAATGCTGGAGCTTGCGTCACTGGGTGCAAAGGTTTTGCAGACCCGATCAGTCGAGTTGGCGATGCGCTATAAGGTTCGCTTGCGCGTCCTGTCTAGTTTTGAAGAACAATCCGACAATGCAGGCACATTGGTCTGCGACGAGGAGGATATCATGGAATCGAAAGTTGTGGCCGGTGTGGCCTACTCCCGCGATGAAGCGAAAATGACACTTCTGTCCGTTGCGGACCGTCCCGGCATTGCGGCCACGATCTTTACCTCGCTCAGTGATGCGGGCGTGAATGTGGACATGATCGTGCAGAACATCTCGGAAGAGGGTCGCACGGACATGACCTTTTCCTGTCCAACAGATCAGGTCGTGCGCGCCGAAAAGGCGCTGGCGGAAACAAAAGAGCATGGCATTCTGAACTTTGCCGAGCTGGTGGCAGACACGGATGTCGCCAAAGTCTCGGTGGTTGGTATCGGTATGAGGAGCCATACTGGCGTCGCGGCTAAGATGTTCAAGGTTCTTTCCGACGAGGGGATCAACATCAAAGTTATCACCACCTCGGAGATCAAAATCTCGGTCCTCATCGATCGCAAATATATGGAGCTGGCGGTGCAAGCTTTGCATGATGCGTTCGAGTTGGAGAAACTGGGCTGACGCAGGTCTCCATTAAAGTCCTTTCTAAAAAAGATGATGTGTGGACCGCGTGCCAATCGTCCTGCCTGCTTAGGCAGCAGAACCAGTTCCATGGTGGGTTTCGTCTTTTTGCGCGAACAGAAAGGCGTTCCAAACATCCTGCCGTTGTGATCTAACCCTTTGGGGGCGCGTGACATCCGCGCCAGGGAGGCGAGATATCGCAATGTCAGATCAGTCCGACAGTGAAAGTCGTAAGCTGCTGGGGCGTCTGCGCGACGCTATGGCCAGTGACATTGCCGGTCAGGCGCGACTGGATCGTATTACCCAACTGATTGCGGACAGCATGGGCAGCGAAGTCTGCTCAATCTACCTGTTTCGCGATCCAGAGACACTGGAACTATGCGCCACAGAAGGATTGAATCCCGAAGCTGTGCACCAGACCCGGATGCGCTTGGGTGAAGGTCTGGTGGGTCGCGTGGCGCGGCGCGGACAGGTTGTGAACACGGCGGATGCCCCGTCCGCAAAAGGGTTCCGTTATATGCCTGAGACAGGCGAGGAGATTTATTCCTCGTTCCTGGGTGTGCCGGTGCAACGACTTGGCGAGAAGCTGGGCGTTTTGGTGGTGCAATCCAAGAAGGCACGTGAGTTTTCCGAGGATGAGGTTTACGCGCTGGAAGTGGTGGCAATGGTCTTGGCCGAGATGACCGAGCTGGGGGCCTTCGTCGGCGAAGGCGCGGCTTTGTCGGCCCGACACCAGCAATCTGTCATGGTCCGTGGTACGACGGGGCAGGAAGGTGCGGCACAGGGCCATGTCTGGCTGCATGAGCCGCGCGTGGTCGTCACAAATCCAATTGCCGATGATCCTCATCGGGAGCGTGAGCGGTTGCACCACGCGGTCGAAGAGTTGCGGGTCGGCGTGGACAAGATGCTGGCGGCCTCGGCCGGTGGCGACAAGGAACAGCTAAAGGTGTTGGAAGCCTACCGGATGTTTGCCAACTCCAAAGGGTGGCTGCGCCGGATGGAAGAGGACATCAGCCGCGGACTGAGTGCAGAAGCTGCCGTTGAAAAGGAGCAGTCCACCGCCCGCGCACGCATGGAACAGGTGCAGGATGCGTATCTGCGCGAACGGCTGAGCGATCTGGATGATCTCAGCAATCGGATGTTGCGCATTCTGACCGGGCAGGGGGCAGAGACCGGCGCTGAAATCCCTGATGATCCGATTCTGATTGCCCGCAATATCGGTCCGGCGGAGCTGCTGGAATATGGTCGCAAGCTGAAAGGCATTGTACTGGAAGAGGGTTCCGTCGGTAGCCACGCGGCTATTGTTGCTCGCGCGTTGGCGATCCCCCTTGTTGTGCATGCCTCGCGCATCACGACCGAGGCGCTAAACGGTGATCATATCATGGTTGATGGTGATCAAGGCCTCGTGCATTTGCGCCCGGATGACACCGTGGTTAGCGCATTTCGCGAAAAGATCGCCATGCAAGCGCAGGCACAGGAACGCTACGCGTCCATTAAGGACAAACCCGCGACGACGCTCTGCGGTAAGACGATCCATCTGCATATGAACGCGGGGCTGATGGCGGATTTGCCTTCGCTTGAAGGGTCGGGCGCCGAAGGTGTGGGGCTGTTCCGGACCGAACTGCAGTTTCTGGTACGCAACCAGATGCCCAAACGCACCGAGCTGGCCGAGATCTATGCCAGGGTCATGGATGCTGCGCAGGGCAAACGCGTAGTGTTCCGTACCCTCGATATCGGGTCAGATAAAGTCTTGCCCTACATGAAGCCCAATGATGAGCCGAACCCGGCCCTGGGGTGGCGCGCGATCCGCGTGGGATTGGACAAACCCGGCGTGATGCGCATGCAGCTGCAAGCGCTGCTGCGTGCTGCCAAAGGTCGACCGATGACCATCATGTTTCCTTTCGTGGCGCAGTTTGATGAATACACGCGCTCGCGCGCGGAGGTCGACAAAGCAATTGCGCGGGAAAAGAGACTGGGACACGTCTTACCACAGCATGTGGAGATTGGTGCGATGCTGGAAACGCCCAGCCTTGCGTTTGCCCCGCCGAAGTTCTTTCAAGAAGTCGACTTTTTGTCGATTGGTGGCAATGACCTGAAGCAATTCTTCTTTGCAGCGGATCGGGAGAATGAACGGGTACGTCGCCGCTATGACACGCTCAATGTGAGTTTCCTGACCTTTATCGAGCGGATTGTCGAACGGTGCGCGGTCAGCAACACACCGCTATCTTTCTGTGGGGAGGATGCGGGACGTCCTGTCGAAGCGCTGTGCTTGGCCGCAATTGGGCTCCAGACACTGTCGATGCGACCAGCCTCTATCGGGCCGGTTAAGAGTTTGCTCAGACGTTCCAACCTCGACGAGGTGCGAAAAATCATCTCAGATGCCCGTCATCGCGGGGATCAATCCGTGCGCCCAGCGGTTATGGAGTGGCTGCGTACGCAAGGCTGAACCGCACGCCGTAGTCGGCTCGGAAGAATCGGTTTTCGTGTGGTCGCGCTTTGCAACAAAGCAGCCGTTTTTTTCCGTCTCAGATGCCCGAAAGAGACCATCAGTTTCTGTTCTGATCGATGGGGCTCAGTGTAATGTGATGAATTTAAAAGATTAAATCTGAGAATAGACAGCCTTTCTGACCCGTCAAAAAAGTTTCAAGAAACTCTTACAAACCTGTCACGGCCCATCCCCATGGTCTGCCGCAACGATATCCCGGGGGTGAGCGATGCTAAGCGTCTCGAGGCTGAACAAGCAGTTCGGACAAAACAAGGCTGTCGACGATCTGACGTTTGAAGTCGATCGTCCGCAGTTCGTGGGCATCATTGGTCGGTCTGGTGCCGGTAAGTCCACGTTCCTGCGCATGGTCAACCGGTTGACGGACGCCACCTCGGGCGAGTTGTCATTCGATGGTCGGGACATTCTATCGCTCCGCGGCTCGGCGAAGCGGGCATGGCAGTCCGACTGCGCCATGATTTTTCAGCAGTTCAACCTCGTGCCGCGTATGGACGTGGTGTCGAACGTTCTGCATGGCACATTGAACCAACGCTCGACCCTCGCGACGATGTTTAACGTTTTTCCGCAGGACGATATTTATCGCGCGATCGACATTCTGGAGCGCCTTGGGATCGCTGAGCATGCTCCAAAACGGGCGGAAGCTTTGTCTGGTGGTCAACAGCAGCGTGTCGCAATTGCGCGCGCCTTGATGCAAGACCCAAAGATGATCCTGGCAGACGAACCAATCGCCTCGCTTGATCCCATGAACGCACAAATCGTGATGGACGCACTACGCCGTATTCACGACGAAGATGGGCGGATGGTCATCGCGAACCTGCACACATTGGACACGGCACGTCGCTATTGCGATCGCATCATTGGTATGCGCGACGGGCGCAAGGTGTTTGACGGCACACCTGATCAGCTCACGTTGGGTGTGGCGCGCGATATCTACGGTGCGGACGCCGCGTTTACCGAAGAAGCCACCTCGACCGAAATCGGTGTGCTGAGAAAAGTTCAAGAAACCGCCTGATTTATTCCACCCGCTGCCATCTGGCAGCGGGTTTTCATCAACTGGAGAGACGAGACGATGAAAAAAATCCTTGCAACTGCCCTGATGTCCACAGCGCTTGTCGCGCCGGCTTTTGCGGCCGACCCCATCGAAGAATTCCGTATCGGTATTCTGGGTGGCGAAAACGCCCAAGACCGCCTGAACTCGAACGAGTGTCTGCGCGCCTACACCGAAGAGGCGCTGGGTGTTCCGGTCAAACTGTTTGCGCCGGCGGACTATGCTGGTGTGATCCAGGGCCTGGTTGGTGGCACGATCGACATGGCGTGGTTGGGCGCATCGTCCTATGCGGCAACCTATCTGCAAGACCCAGAGGCGGTTGAGCCTGTTCTGGTTAAGATCAACCTTGATGGTTCGTTCGGCTATCACTCCATTGGGTTTGCACGCGCGGATAGCGGCATCACCTCTCTGGATGACATGGAAGGCAAAGTCTTTGGCTTTGGCGATCCGAACTCCACCTCGGGCTATCTGATCCCATCGATCGAAATCCCAACGTACAAAGAAGGCGTCACCATGGACTCGGGTGACTACTTCGGTGAAGTGAAATTCACCGGTGGCCACGAACAAACCATCGTTGCTGTGAACAACGGCGACATCGATGGTGGCGTTACCTGGGCTGATGGCCAAGGCAACTGGGAAGACGGCTACAACTCCGGCGCGTTGCGTAAAGCAGTTGATGCGGGCCTCGTTGACATGAACGACCTGGTGCAAATCTGGAAATCGAAGCCGATCCCGGAAGGCCCAATCGTTCTGCGCAAGTCGCTGCCTGGCGATGTCAAAGCGACGATGACGTCGCTGGTCGACAACATGTATGAGACGGACATCGAGTGCACCTATAACA